>CAZNYT010000085.1:0-8227 GCA_964577315.1 uncultured Desulfovibrionales bacterium | reverse complement strand
TGGGAGACTTCACTTCCACTATCCATCAGACCAGGCCGGGGGACACTGTGGCTGTTCACGGTCCTTTCGGACGCTTTTCCTACATGTTTCATCCTGAGGACAGGGATCTGGTATTTCTGGCTGGAGGGATAGGCATTACTCCCATCATGAGCATGATCCGGCATATGCGCGATACCAGGGATACCCGTTCCGTACTGCTCATGTATGCCAACCAGAAACAAAGCCAGATACTTTTCCGCCAGGAGCTTGAACAGATCGCATCCGGGGAACATCCGGACCTGACCCTGGTTCACGTCCTGAGCAGACCCGAGGATGAATGGACCGGGGAAACCGGACACCTGAACCGGGAAAAAATCGAAAAGTACTGCGGTACTGACCTCAAAGGAAAAGCATTTTACGTCTGTGGACCTTTAAAAATGGCTGATGCCCTGATTACAACCCTGCAGGAGATGAAAGTGCCGCAGAAAAAAATCAGGCGAGAGATCTTTTCATTTCTGGATTGAGGAGAAAAATGAGAAGCACATACTTGAAGCTAACGGTCATCGCAGTGGTGGCAGCGGTAGTCGCGGTTTCCATAGTTTTTGGAGCCCTGAGAAATACTACTGTAACCCAGCTGGCTGATCTGACGGCTGAAACCACGGAAGGCGCCGAGCTCTTCCAGGACAAGGGATGTTCCCAGTGTCATTTCACAGATTCAACCGAGACCAGGGTGGGTCCCGGCCTGTTGGGCCTGTTCGACAGAGAGGACCTTCCGGCCAGCGGTCGTTCTGTGTCTGAAGAAAACGTAAGGAGTCAGCTCCTGGATCCGTTCAGAGACATGCCTTCTTATGCCGACAGACTGACCAGGGAGGAACAGGATGAAATCATCTCTTTTCTCAAGACTCTATAATACTACTTTCCCACGAGGTAGCATTCCAATGGAGCAGTGCTGATGCCATTGCTTCATCCTCTGTGGCTTACGCCGAAACAATGGCCACCATATATCGTGAGAAAAAGAAGCAGGCCTGGAGAGCAAATTAATGCAAACCACCCAAGAGGCCTTTAAGGGGTATATTCAATGAAGGGGCTTGGCACATAATTCTTTCCTTGCCCGCAACTATTCACCATATTCAACTCAAACTATTCACCGGATCCTTTTGCGTGCTTTTGCCGGGAGTCTCAACGGTTTTCTTGGCGAGGCTTATGGGGGAAATCCCGCACCTACTTGAATCTGCACTATATGTTTTTCAAACGTTATTTAATCAAGTAGGTGCGGGATGGGGGCAGGAATGCTTCCGTAAGCCGAGCCTAGAAAAGCGCGAGCCGGAGGCACGGCACGCAAAAAGATTTGGTGAATAGTAACTTTATGATTAGAATTAAACAGAAATTTCAGGAATGATTTAACCTGTAGGCCCTTACTGGCTGAAATCGTTCATAAATCTGCCATTGTTGATGGAGACCCCATGCGTCTTGGATTATACAGCCTATGCCCTTCAAAATTTTAGCCTGGAGCTCTCTAGTTACGTGAATGTTTTGATTATCGCTACCAATCGCAACCGCTGCCCCATGCCGGTGATGCCGCTGGGTGCCTGTATGGTGGCCGAAGCTGCAGAGGCAGCGGGACACCGGGTCCGGTTGCTGGACCTGATGTTCGCATCCCGCCCCGAGCAGGCGACAGCGGCGGCCATCCGAGAGTTCCGGCCGGAGGTGATCGGCCTTTCGGTACGGAATATCGACAACAACGATATGACTCACCCGGTCTTTTACCCCGAAGAACTGCGGCCGCTTCTGGACCTTATCCGCGGCTTGTCCCCCGCACCGGTGGTTCTGGGCGGAGCCGCGGTGGCGGTGATGCCCGAGGAGCTGCTCCGCTATACCGGGGCAATCTGCGCCGTCTGCGGGGAGGGGGAGACGGTATTTGCCGGGCTGCTTGATTCCCTGGCGCACAATGTTGTCCCCGAAGATCTGCCGGGACTGGCCTGGCTGGAAGATGACCGTTTTCGCAGCAATCCGCCGGTCGCTGCCAATATCTCCTGCCACTGTAAGGCTCCAGATTTTCACCGCTGGCTTGATATCAAAAGCTACCGTAAAAACCTGGCCACGGTGCCGCTGCAGACCAAGCTCGGGTGTCAGTTCCAGTGTGTTTATTGCACCTATCGCAAGATCGAGGGCGGGACCTACCGGACCACGGAACCGGCCGGCGTGGCCCAGACGGTGCGGAAACTGGCGACCACCGGACTGCGGGATATCGAGATCGTGGATAACGTGTTTAATTCTCCGTACTGGCACGCCATGGCTGTTTGCGAGGAGCTAGCTCAGCGGCGGCCAAATGGCGTCCGGCTGCAAAGCCTGGAGCTCAACCCGGCTTTTCTCACTGATGAGCTGCTGACGGCCATGGAGGCGGCCGGGTTCACTGGCCTGGGCATAACCGTGGAAAGCGCGGCGGACCCGGTACTAAAGAGCCTCAAAAAAGGGTTTACCACTGACGAGGTGTACCGGGCCGCCGATATTATCCGCCGTCAACGCTTGCCCTGCCTGTGGATTTTTCTTTTGGGTGGCCCCGGGGAAACCCGGGAAACCGTAAAAGAGACCCTCAACTTTGCAAAACAGTTCATCCGGCCCAGGGATATCGCTTTTTTCAATCTCGGCATCCGGGTCTACCCCGGTACCGAACTGGAAGCCATCGCCCGCCGGCAAGGCCTGCTGCAAATGGCACCGGCGGAGATGCTGCCGCCGGTTTTCTACCTGTCACCGGAAGTGGATTCACTATGGCTCAAAAAAGAGGTGAAAAAGGCCATGGCAGAACACTTGAATTTTCTCGACGGCGAATCCATCGGCCTGAGCTTTTTGCCCACGCTCAACAGCATCGGCCGAAAACTTGGTCTGAGGCCGCCGCTCTGGAGGCATACCCCCATAATCCGGCGCGGCCTGCGACTCTTGAGAATGGAGCCGGGAGCATGAAACAGTCCCCAACTAATGCCGACAGCAGCCATCTGGCCGCCCTGGGGCTGGCCGTTCCCGGTCGTGCCTGGAACCAAAGGGAGATCCTTTCGTTTCTTTTGGCCAATTACGGGGAAATGCTCAGTTCCCGCCACAAGGCCTTTCTCAAGCGGATATTTGCCAACTCGGCGATCCGGACGCGCTATTTCGCGTTTTCCACTCCCGAAACCTTGCTGGCTGAAACCCCGGACCAGCGCATTGACCGCTTTCAGCGGGAGGCTGTGGACCTGGCTGGTAGCGCCATCCGCCAGGCCCTGGCCCGGGCCGATCTTGCCGCCGACGAGGTAACCGGCCTGGTGGTCAACACCTGCACCGGCTATCTCTGTCCGGGGCTTTCCTCTTACCTGCTCGAGGAGTTGGGTCTTCGCCGTGATATCCGCGCCTACGACCTGGTGGGCAGCGGTTGCGGCGGCGTCCTGCCCAACCTGCAACTGGCCGCACCCCTGGTCCGGGAAAGCGGCGGGCCGGTGCTCAGTGTTGCAGTGGAGATCTGCAGCGCTACTTACCAGATGGAAGACGAGCCAGGGCTGCTTCTGTCCAATGCCCTGTTCAGCGACGGCGCTGCGGCGACAGTGATTCACGGGCAGCCGGAGGGCTGGCGGTTGGTGGCCACAACCAGCCGCCAACTGCCCGAACTGCGGGAACACATCCGGTACGTGTACCGTAACGGGCAGCTGTACAATCAGCTGTCGCTCGATCTGCCCGGGCTGATCGGCGAAAAGATCCCGCCGATGATCCGCGATTTTCTCGCCGGGCAGGGGCTAACGGTTGAGCAGATCGAGCACTGGGCAGTACATGCCGGCGGCGAAAAGATCATCGGCGTTCTAGGAGACAGGCTCGGGCTTGACCAAGCCCAGTTGCAACCGGCTCGTAACACCCTGGCCCAATACGGCAATCTCTCCTCGCCCACGGCCATGTTCGTCCTCGAGGAAATAACCGCCCAGGGCGTGCAGGCCGGCCAGCGGTGCCTGCTGTTGGCTTTCGGTGCTGGGCTGTCGGCCCATGCCCTGCTGCTGGAACGGGTGTAGACCAGCCGGGCCGCCTTACCGGCAACCCACGAACCTGCTCGGCCGGCCTCCCGCAGGGTTCGGTCCAGCGATTACAATAAAGGGACATCCATGATAGGAAAGTCCAGAGAGAAAGCGCCTTCTTACCCGTTGGTGCAGGTGGCCGCCAGGATGTTTCCTCCCAGTGGTTTGATTTATCCTGCATTTGCCGATTTTTAGCATCTTTTTTGGGTGGACTATAGTATTGGGACCAGACATCCATTTGCTGCATCCATCCTACCGCAAGTTCTTAGCAATGCTCTTTTGTGGACCTCGAGTCCCACATAGTGCATATTCATTAAAGAAATTGTGGCCAACAAATTGAGGAGTACTTGCTATGGCTCAATTTTTTTAGACCTGCCGGAAGAAAGCCTTTTGGCTTTTGATGGCTCTGAAGAACGGGCAGGAAAGGAACTGCGTATGGCAGCCGCTGTCAAACTTTACGAAATGGGTCATCTGTCTTCCGGAGCTGCTGCTAGGCTTGCCGGAGTGCCCAGGACGGTTTTTTTGGTCCATCTTGCTGATTATGGTGTAGATACATTCAGGTTCAATGAGGAAGAGTTTGAAAAGGAAACCCGCCTTGCCTGATTAAACGTTTACTGCAAATTTTGCGGGGGGATCATAGAAAGGGGTAATTTTATCGCTCCCTGCTACTTGGGGCGAATGGTCAAAACAGGGATTTTTGCGGTCTTGACCACTTTTTCCGCCATCGACCCGAACAATACCCGATCGATGCCCTTGCGGCCATGAGTGCCCATGATGATCATGTCTATGTTTTCCTGGTCCGCAAATTGAAGGATATCTTCCGTTCCGTCCCCGGTTAAAACCTGACCGGATACCTCCACTTCACTGAAGTTTTCCTGGATGAATGTATCCATGGTTTTTTCCGCCCCACTGACAATCTTACCCACGAAGTTATCGATGGAGTCGCGGGTAACATTGAAGCCCACATACTGGGAAAGACTGGGGGCTAAATACACCACCTTGATAGAGGCGTTTAGAGATTTACCCATAGTTTGGGCATAATCCGCTACCTGGGCGCTCATATCTGAAAAATCCACGGCGCACATTATTTTCTTTATTTTAGCCATAACTCCTCCTTTTTGTTTGCAGTGAATAGTGTTGTGAAAATAGCCTTGAATTCCATGATAATTTCTAGATTGACAGAAAACCCGAGAAGAAACAAGCATTATAGCTGGTCCGGTATACAATTAATTTGGACACCTAATAAGTTAATATAGAGGGGAAATAATGGACAGGCTCCTTACTGACACTCCCGGAATCCGAGAGGTAGCCCGACCTCCGGAGAATAAGATAGAGAGATGAATCGCGTCCCCATTTCATTTCGCCTTCCTTTGATACACCCTGAAGTCAAGCAAAATTGACTCAAAGACATTACCTCTCCCTTTTTTCCTTCAAGGTAAACGTTTTTTGACCCCAAAACCTGATGAATACTTCCAGGGATTATTGCCTGGGAACTGTCCATTCTTTCCTACTTGGTGCAGCTTTTACCCATAGGCAGGGCCTGCTAGGTGTGGCCTTAGAATCTTTGGCATTTTTCTTGCTTGAGACAAGGTAGGTGTACAGGGTTTGGCACTGGAGCACTGTAAACAGTAACTAAAACATTAAGGAATTTATGACCAAGCATGTTTTACATGATCCCGAAATCTGCTTGACCACAGCTGATGAATACTGCCGAGTGAAGCCGCCGGACAGGGACAAAGTCGTGGAGAGAGTAAATAAACTCCCTGACGGCTATTCCAAGACCATGGTTCTTGAGCTGCAACGCGCTTATCCGGACAAATTCAGCACCATAGAGGAAGCCTACATGGTCTTTGACGTGATGAAGGCAGTTATCGCCAATGGATTGAAGAACATGGATGTAGTGGACATTGAAGGTCTCGGCGAAATGCGGGTTGAGCCCGGTGAAGACGGCAGCAGAACCGTTGTCTTTACGCCGCATCCTGCACTCAATGCTGCGGTCAATGAGTCCAGGCATCACGAATCAATGTAGAATGATCCGCGAGGACCTCTTTGGCCTCAACCGGAAAGGTTCCAGGGGCAGGGGGAAGTCCCCCTGCTCTACAATAAGGAGAAGAACCATGGAACAAACAAAGCAGCCTCAGTCCGAAGTCTACGATTCTTTTGAACAAAGCTGGAAGGTTTATATTGTAGGCATGGAAGATGCGCTGAAAAAACTGGAAATGGACATCAATGAAGCCGCGGATATGTCTGAAAAGTGCACTTCTGAATGGTGCACAGCCACGGAACACGTCATTGATGATCTTTCAAACTCATTGTTTAGCATCCATGAGCCGCGTTTTACAGATGACGAGGATTCTAAAAAAATCAAGAACATGAAAAGGAAGGTTCACGACCTGTATGCCAAATATAAAAGCGTTGCTCCCTGAATGAACCTTCTCATGCTCTCCCTGTGGAACGGCCTCAACTGGCCGTTCCACAGAAAATTCTCATCAGCTGGCAACTATTCATCACCATGTTTTCCCCAAACTATTCACCAGGTCTTATCTATTAATAGGAGGGCAAAGCCGTATGCATACAATCAGTCCTGAACGTATTGACGCTTATTATGACAAACTTGAAAAGCTTGTGGCCAAGAAGGGTCTTTATTTCAACAAGGATCAGGAGATGGTCAGGGACCTTTTAGGGAATCTGCTCGTAAACATGGATCGCTACGGATACGCTTCTTGCCCATGTCGCCTGGCTTCAGGGGTATATGATCTGGACAAGGATATCCTGTGCCCCTGCGTGTACGCCAAACCGGATATCCAGGAATACGGGAGCTGTTACTGTGGCCTATACGTTTCCCAGGACTGGAATGAAGGCCGCATTACGCACTGTGTAGTTCCAGAACGCCGTCCGCAAGAAAAGATCGAGGCCGCTGTTCAAGCCTTGATGGATTAGCAGATCAAGGCCATCATAAAGATTTTCTCGACTCAGATCATACCTGTCTCTGGAATTCGGGAGCCTTCTGGACTGCGAGCTTACCATTTAACCCACCATTTTCATAACTATCTGAATTGGTATAGTCATTTTTTGTGATCTATTGCCCCTGCTTCCTGCACTTATTTTGGAAATTTCGGTAACTATTCACCTTTTATATACACCTCAAGTCAAGCAAAATTGACTCAAAGAAATTATAACTTCCCTTTTTCCCTTCAAAGTAAACGTTTTTTGACCCCGAAATCTGGGAATAGTTCCAGGGAGTATAGTTTCGGGGTTCCAGTTCTTTACCTTTTGAGGGCAGCTTTTACCCATAGGCAGGGCCTCCTGGGAATGTCTAGGTCTTTTTGGCATGTTTTCTGCTGTAAAGATGACTATGCGGATTTTGCAACTATTCGACTTTTGCGAGCTATCGTGGAGAGGCAGGCACGAAAAAAGGTTTGGTGAATAGTTACCCGGTTTTTAAAACCGTGTATATTGTGAACAGCTAAATTAAGTGCTTCATCCAGAGGTGATTAGCATGCCAAATTCTAGAAGACTCAAGGCTGGAGCAAACCAAGCAGGTTTAGAAAATGAAGAACACCCACATTTTGATAGTAGACGATGATCCGGATTTCAGCTCCAGTCTGAGTCTGATCTTGTTCTCTAGGGGTTATCGGACTTCTGTAGCGGACAATGGGGCCCAGGCCCTGGATCTTTTGCGAAAGAGGGGTGAACAGGATGACATTCCGGACCTGGTTCTTACCGACCTCATGATGCCAGTTATGGACGGCATAGCACTTATGGACCAGATGACTCGGGAAGAAATCCCGGTCCCGGTAGCAGTGATTACGGGATACGATGACCTGGAAAACCTGGAAAGACTGAAGCGCAGGGGGCTCCATTACGTCCTGCACAAGCCATTCGATGTTCGGGAGTTACTGGAATTTCTGCGGGGTATCATTCCCAATGACTGGCATAAGGAGCCAGAGCAATAAGTAACCAGTGCCGTATAGACAATTGGGACGTGGCCCAGTTGGGAACCATCTTGGCATGCTAAAATTTAGCAGGCAGGGCTTTATGACTAACTACCCATAGGTTTTGTCTAAAGTGCCCAATCTTATAGCCTAAGAAAGGCAAGAATGAAAGTTGAGAAAGACTATGGACGAGGCTCTTCGACGTTAGCCGTGGATTTTTTACAAATCCACTCATTAATATCCATGAACCAGAAATAAAGCTCTCTTATCAGCGTAAATCAG
>CAZNYT010000084.1:0-8355 GCA_964577315.1 uncultured Desulfovibrionales bacterium | reverse complement strand
TTGAAAGTATAACTGAAATATTTTAAGCAAATAACAAAGTGTTGCTAGAAAAAAAGTTTCTGGAGAGTGGGATGAATTTATTAACAGAGAAAAAACACCTGAAAACCATTTTGCATTCCAAAAGAGCGAATATTTATTATCTTGAGCATTGCCGGATTCTGGTAAACGAAGGCCGGGTTGAATATTTGACTCAGGACCAGGATAAGCAAGCTTATTGGAACATCCCCATTGCCAACACTACTGTTTTACTTCTGGGCACCGGAACCTCTATTACCCAGGCCGCAGTAAGAATGCTGGCATCCGCCGGTGTGATGATTGGTTTCTGTGGAGGTGGAGGTACGCCTCTTTTCTCAGCAAGCGAGATCGAATGGTTGTCCCCACAAAGCGAATACAGGCCCACTGAGTATGTACAGGCATGGCTCTCTTTTTGGTTTGACCCCAATGCCAGGTTAGAAGCTGCAAAAACACTGCAAAAGCATAGGCTCTATAATCTGCGTAATATTTGGCATACAGAAAATTTATATCATGACTATGGAATATTTCTTGATGACCCCAAAATGGAAAATATCCTGACCAAACTGGAAAAAGATCTGGACAAAGCTGGGAGTACCCAAAAACTCCTGGAAATTGAGGCAAGAGCCACAAAATCCTTGTATTCCTTTGTCGCCGGCTCCCTTGAATATGGGGAATTTGTCCGGGATCATTCCGGTCCAGACAAGGCCAATATTTTTTTGAATCATGGAAATTACCTGGCCTACGGCTTGGCGGCCACCGCATTATGGGTGTTAGGGATTCCGCACGGTTTTGCCGTAATGCATGGCAAGACCAGGCGCGGGGCCTTGGTTTTTGATGTGGCTGATTTAATTAAGGATGCCTTGGTATTGCCTACTGCCTTTATCTGTGCCTTGCGAGGCGACAGGGAGCAAGAGTTCAGGGATACTGTAATCGAGCTGTTCTTGAGGTACGAGGCCCTGGACAACATGATCAACTCCATGAAGAAGCTTTGCATTGAGTTCGACCGGAGTTAACTATTCATGATCCTCTTTTTTGTTTCGGAATGTGAAAAAAAAGCCCGCAAGAGAACGGTTCAGGTTTTGGATAGCTTTGCGGAGCGTATTGGCCAATCCACCTGGAAAGCCCGTTTGACCATGGAAGGACTTAAGTCCTTGCGGATTTTGTTGAGTAAAAAGGCTAGCAGGCATACCGCTGTAGCTTGCCACAGAGTGGTTGGACGCACCAATACCAAACTTTTGTGGATTATTGGCAATAAGAGGAAATTCAACCACTTAGGCTGCTTCCCTACCAATTATACCGAAAAAGATTCTTTAAAGCGGGTGGAAAACGACTGGCATCATCTCGAAACAATCAAAGTATGTGTAGCGCTTGCTGGGCTTTTTCATGATTGGGGCAAGTCCTGGGATTATTTTCAGGATATGTTACGATTAAAGGAGCCACAGGATTATATCCGGCACGAATACTTGTCCCTGATGCTTTGGGCTGCCTTTGTTCGAGGAAGAAAGGCGCAGGAATGGCTCCCGGAATTACAAAATGCTTTCCATCTGAATCAGCAAGAAATTATTGAAAACGTACAGCACATGCAAACGGATAGGGCCGTCTTTTCTTTTTTGCCTGATGATTTTTCCCAGATCATAGGCTGGTTGATACTTAGCCACCATCTACAGCCAAACCCACAAAAACACACCGTAAGCTCTTGTCCGGATCATGCAAGCTTGTTGAGCCAAGTCGATTTGGCCTGGGGCTACACCCGAAACCTGCCCGAAAATTATGATCTGCAATTTAGCAGGGGGCTGCCATGCCAATCCAAGAGCTGGTGCATGCAGGCGATCAAATGGGCTTCCAGGGCGCTCCACCAGGTTTATTCTTTGGAAGACAACAGGGAGGCTCAAAGAATTTTGTGGCGACCAGTGGCTCACTTGGCCCGGACAGCGCTGATAATCGGAGATCACGAAGCATCGCACAAGGGTGAGGGAACTAGTGCTTCACAAAAGAAAAAACAGGGTAAACAAAAATCCAAACATAAAGCCAGCAAGGATGGAGATCAACTTTGGGCCAAATCTCAAAGTCAGGACCAGGGAGAGTCCCCTCCCACCTCTTTGAACGAACATCTGCTGAATGTAACCAGAGAGGCTTTATCCTTTTGCCATTTTTATCCCTATTTGGAGAGCCAACTGGCTTATACCCAGTCCGTGGAAGCGGTGGAACGTAGGGGGATTGGTGCTTATGCCTGGCAGGACCGGGCTGCAGACTATATCCGAAAAAGGTTTCAAGAATATGACTGGGCCAAGCCGGGTTTTTTTGGCTTGAATATGGCCAGTACCGGGACAGGCAAGACTTTCGGCAATGCCAAGATAATGTATGGGATGCAAGGGAACAGGATGCGCTACACCCTTGCTTTGGGCCTACGAAGCCTGACACTGCAAACCGGGGATGAATACCGGAATCGGATGGGCTTGGACGAAACCGAGTTGGCTGTTGTAGTTGGCTCCAAAGCAGTTCGCGAGTTGCATGAATCAAGAACCGAGGATCCTTCCCGTGAAGAAGAATATCATGAAACTTGGGATTTTTATTCTGACTGGGAAGAGGTAGTAACTTCCTCTCCTGTCCTGGATGAAAAGCTATCCACCAAGCTTGCAAGCCACAAGGCCAGGCAAATCCTATACAGCCCGGTTCTAGTCTGTACCATCGATCACATTATTGGGGCCACCGAGGAGACCAAGCGGGGGCGGCACTCAATTCCATGGCTCCGTATGCTCTCCTCGGACTTGGTAATCGACGAAATAGACGATTTTGATGGAAACGACTTGATAGCCATCATGCGCCTGGTGCATTTGGCAGGAATGCTTGGCCGCAAGGTTATGTTATCTTCGGCCACTATCCCCCCGGCAGTGGCTGAAAGCGCTTTTGAATCCTACCTCTCCGGTTGGAACCTTTTTGCAAAAGCCAGGGGCCGGGAACAAAAAATTCTATCCGCTTGGATTGACGAATTCAGGGGAGCCAAGGCGGAATTTCTGGTAAACGTATCCGAATTTCGTAAAAAACATGAAAGTTTTGTGAATTCCCGCATCAAAAAGTTGGACCAACAACAACCCAAGCGCAAAGCCCGGGTAAAACCTGTGGACCGGGGCGATTTCGAAAGAGGAGTCGTGGAAGCCGCGATAGATATGCATAGAAAACATTCTCAGGAGTTCAGCGACAAAAAAGTATCATTCGGTGTAATCCGTATGGCCAACATTTCGCCTTGCGTAGCCATGTCTAGATATTTGCTGGGAGCCTCTTTACCGGAGGATGTGGAGGTTAGGGTTCTTACCTATCATTCTAGATTTCCCAGGATCATCAGGCATAATACCGAGGTTCTTCTGGATCAGATTTTAAAGCGCAAAAACCCCGAGAAAGTATTTGATCATGCCAATATCGCCGATCATTTAAAGCAAATCCAGGCTACAAATGTTCTGTTTATTGTGGTAGCCACCCCGGTGGAGGAAGTGGGCCGGGATCATGATTTTGATTGGGCCGTACTTGAGCCATCCTCCATAAGATCCTTGGTTCAAATGGCTGGTCGCGTCATGCGGCACCGTGATGTTAAGCATTTGCGACATCCCAACATAACGCTGCTAAGCCACAACGTGAATGCGCTTTTAAATCAAACTCCCGCATATAGCAGACCGGGCTACGAATCCAAGGAGTTTGCCTTGAGCAGCCATAATTTATTGGATCTACTGGACATTGACTCCATACAGAACAGGGTGGATTCCTCCTTGCGTATTGCCAGGCCGAAGGATGTCAGGTGGCAAGAAAGGCTCCGGGATCTTGAGCACCACAGCCTAGATGTTCTGCTTACCCAAGGCAAGGCAAGCGACTATGATGCCGTAGCAGGATGGAACTCGGGGCCGTGGCACCTGGCCAATATTGCTCAAAAGGCAAGGCCTTTCCGGGGAGGACAACAAGAAGCCAGCTTCTATCTGCTCCCCCAGGAACCAGATTACAGCCTAAAGTTCCATCAAAAGGACCCCAAAACCGGAGCTATGCTACCCTGGAACAAATGGGTGGTTTTCGAAGAGTTGAATACTCGCGAAAGAAAAAGATTATGGAATCCTGTTCAATATGTTTATCAACTTGAGGAGATTGGCAGTGATTTAGATTTGACTTTGGACCAATCTGCGAGGCGTTTCGGAGAGATCAGCGTACCCCAGGAATGGGGTAACGCGGTGGATGGTAAAGTCAAGTTTCACCCGGATCTGGGACTATGGAAAGATAAGGATCTGGGCCAGCTTTTTGAACTGTAATCAAGGAGGGCGTTTTATGCCGGAAAGCTTATTCGATGTGGTTCGTCAGAAAGACAAACCCCACGTCCATGCATGGTTACAAGAGAACCTGGGGAGGTCTTTTGGCCAAAGAATGCGACCTGCCACCCATGTGGGCAAATACTCTCATCCGGATGTTGGTAGCCAGAGTTCCTTGCAGGCCAAAGTTAGCCCGGTACCTGGCGGCTACTTATGCAGCGGCAACTTTGATACCAGGCTGCAGGATTATGTAGGCAGCGCTGCGTTCCTACCCTATGCCAAGACCTTGGAGTCAACCCTGGAGGATGGACGTACTGTGCGGGAACATCTCCTGGACGGTACTGCAGTGCTTAAAGAACATTCCCAAGTTAGTGCGGAAACCCTTGAAGCCTGGCGGGAAGCTTACCTGGAGCAGGAACAAGAAAGCAAGCGCTCCATTCTTACCGACAAGAGGATGAAACAGGTGTATTACCCGCTGGGCAACGGCCAGTACCGCCTTATGACCTTGATTCCGTGCTCGGTGCTTGTCTGGGAGTTAAAGAACCGTATAGCCTCCAGGGAATTCGAGACTGTAATGGTAGACGGAAAAGAAAAAACGCGGCGTGCAGGCTTCATCCCAAAGTGGCAACGAAATTATGGCGGGACTAGGCCTCAAAACATTGGTTTTTTGAATAGTCAAAACGGTGGACGTACAAGAGCCTTGGTTTCTCTACCTCCTGTCGTGAGACAGGATTTGAGACTACCTAAAAAAGACTTTTTCGAGTTAATCAAAATTTTTAGGCCAAGACGCCCGGAAAGTGCTGGTAGCAGCCTATGGCAACGCTTCGAAGCCCTGTACGATACTTTGGCTCGCGATCCCAATACAGCTTGGGCCAGAAAGAAAAAGCTGGGCATCCTGCGGGCTATTATAGAACAGGGCGTGATCTCACCTGCTGAGAACATCAGGGAAAATGCTTCCCCGGGATGGACACGGGAAGAAGCGCATGCCGCCTTGCCGGAGGCACAAAAGATATGGCTGGATCCCTACAGAAGGCACGAGTTGCAAGAAAGCTCGCCCTTAACAGCATGGAACGAAAAAGTCGCCGAACAGATTGCCGGATTTATCAAGGCGGGATTTGAAAAGGTTATCAAGGCCGATCCCCAGAAACAAACAATCTCTGTGGATGACGTGTTCTTCAAGGAGATCACTGCCGTAGCCAAGGAGTATCTTGATGGATAACTACTTAATTATTCGAAAGATGAATGTAACCGAAGCCAACATGGATGCTGCCCCTATAGTGGTAGGATCCCCGTCCATACCGGCTGTGATGGGCTTTGCGCATGCCCTGGAGCGTTTGCTGCAATCCAGTTATCCAGGAGTACTTTTTACAAGTGCAGGTATATCCTGTCATTCTTTCCAGCCTGGCATTCATAATACTGGCGAGGGCACCAAGGTGTCCATGACCAGAAATCCGCCTTACGAGCAAAAGCACCTGGAAAAAGGGGTACCTTTCATAGAAGAGGGCAAGGCGGACATGCAGGTTTCTCTGATATTGAGGATCGAGGGGGAGTCTTTTGATGGTTCCGTGCTACGTGAAACTGTTGAAGGACTCTTACCCAGGCTCAGGTTTTCGGGTGGAACAATCTGGAAGCCGCAGGATGTGATATTTAGGTCTTGTCCCAGGGACGATGAACCAGGCCAGAAAAAGATTTTGAAAACATTGATGCCGGGTTTCGTGCTACAGGAAAGAAGGGATCTGGTGGAGAAATCCATGGAAAATGGCCTGGATGTCCTGGATGCGGTCCTGGATCACTTGGAGCTCCGCCGGGTAGACTCAGAGCAGGATGATGTAACAGACCGGTCCTGGGAGCGCAAGAGCGGTGAGGCCGGTTGGTTGGTCCCTATCGTGGTGGGTTATCGGGACATTTCAGGCACCTTGCAAGTGCCTAATCAACGTGACCCCGAGTGTGCGCATTGCTTTGCCGAAAATGTTATCACCTTGGGAGAATACATGATGCCCATCCGGCTTGACCGGATCGACTCCATGCTCTGGAAATCTTATGTGGACCCGGATCACGGTCTTTATCTTTATACTCAACACATTAAAACCTAGGAGCGAAATTATGGCAAAAAAGAAGTCTCAGGTTTATGCCTCGGTTTTGGCTTTTGATCGGCGTATTTCCAGCTCCAACGCCATCTTTTACGGAGTGCAGTGGGATGAGCGTCATCAAATGCTAGGGCGTCCACTACCGGTTCAGGAAAAATCCGTGCGGGGGGTGATAGATCATCGTCTGGAGGGAAAGCAGGCTAGCCAAACGCATGTGGAAGCCAATATTGAGAACCCCAATTTGCAAACGGTGGATTACTGTGCTCTGGGAATGGAAGAAGATACCTTGAGGGTGCGATTCAACCTACAGGTGGCTGGTAAGATCGGGCCTTGCGCCTGCAATAATCCAGTAGTGGCCGATAAAATAGATGAAATGACCGAAAAGTTTGCTGAAAAGCAAGGATTTCAGGAGTTGTGTAATAGATACGTCCAAAACATGGCCAACGGCCGTTTCCTGTGGCGAAACAGACTGGGAGCGGAGAAGATTGAGGTGGTAATTACCATGGATGAAGAAAAGTATGTTTTTGATGCCCTGTCCATACCCACAAAGAACTTCGATAATTTGGATGATGAAGCAGTCAAGGGGATTGAAAGCATCAGCCATAATATGGCTAGCGTTTTATCCGGCAATAAGAGCCATGTAAACCTAGCCGTTGATGCCTGTGTAAAAAAATTTCCCGGCCTGGAAGTTTATCCCAGCCAGGAACTGGTTACTGATAACTCTCGGGGAAGGGGCAAAAAAAGCAAACATCTTTTCGTTGCAGAGGCAAAAGAGGGAAACGCGGCTGCGTTGCATCCCCAGAAAGTAACCAATGCCATTCACACCATTGATGACTGGTATGGTGAGGCCATATACCCCATTTCAGTAAATTCTTACGGGGTTGTAACTACCCAGGGCCATCCTTACCGGGTGGTAGGCCAATCCGACTTTTATACCCTGTTTGACAAGGCGATGGCAAGCGGATCCGATGTTCTTGATCCAGATGACAAAAATTTTGTCATGGCCATGCTGGTTAGGGGCGGGGTATTTGGTAAATCCGAGGATAAAGGAGAATAGCCCCATGCGCAAATATATTCAGATAACTTTGATCCCCGAAGAGCCATCAGGGATCACAGCCCCTGTCTTGATGGGCTATGTTATGGAAAAGCTGCATCAACTTTTTGTTCAGATCAAGGATCACTCCGGAAAGATTCCCATAGGTATTTCATTTCCGGAATACGATGCTTCAAACAAGAGCCTGGGGACCCTGGTCAGGATTCATGGTGACGAGGAAAAGTTGAAGTATATCGATGCTAGAAAAGCCATGCAATCTTTGCAGGATTATGTGCATGTCTCCGCTTTCAGAGGCGTTCCGGAATCAAGGCTTAAAGGGCATGTGGCATATGCCAGGATCAGGCATGATCATGGCAAGGACAAATTGATACGGAGAAGCATGCGAAGGCACAACCTGTCCTTCGAGGCCGCTGAAAAGGCTTACTCCTCGTACCAGCAACGGCATTTCCCGGAATATCCTTTCGTCTTGATGTCCAGCAAAAGTACAGGGCATGAAAAATACCCCCTGTATTTTAAGAGGATTTTTTTGAACAATCTGGGAACTTCGTTTAACACCTTCGGGATCAATCCTGAATCTGGGGTAGAACATTTTTAGCATGTTTATGCTTCTTCGAGGAGTCTGTACTGAAATGTAAACAAATTCAGCATGTTACAAGTATAGCGTTGGAAGCAAGCCAAAGTTGATCAATTTTGCCTAACTGATTGATTTTGCTTAATATTGTTGTGTTTTTTTCTGGTGGACCGCCGCATAGGCGGCTTAGAAATCCTGTTGGTTTGTTTTATTTTTTCACTTCAAGTGGACCGCCGCATAGGCGGCTTAGAAAGAACGAAATAGAAGAAATTGCTCAGGAACTAAGTGGACCGCCGCATAGGCGGCTTAGAAAAAAAAAGTCACGTTATAAGAACAGCTATA
>CAZNYT010000083.1:0-8548 GCA_964577315.1 uncultured Desulfovibrionales bacterium | reverse complement strand
GACCCTCGGAAACGGACTCCGAAGTGAAAAAATAGTTTCCTTGACTTCCGATCATCGTTGTTCTCCTGTGATTTTTTTAAAGTTATCTGTTATCTGTTAATGGTTAGTGACCCCTGATCTCCGACATCCGCTAAAGTCGCTTAAGTCTTCGACCTCTGATGCCTGATTATTAGGTTCCTTCTTCCCAGGAATCCAAATAATCCTTTTGCTCCTGGGTCATTTCGTCAATCTCGAATCCCATGGCTTCCAGTTGCAGCCTGGCGATTTCATCGTCCAGTTCTGTGGGCAGCTGTAGAACCTTGTTCTCCAGTTTGCCCTTGTTCTGAACCCCGTATTCGCAAGCCAGGGCCTGACCACAGAAGGATGTGGACATCACCTCGCTGGGGTGGCCTTCTGCTGCTGCCAGGTTGATCAGGCGGCCTTCGCCCAAGAGAAAAATCTTTTTGCCGTTCAAAAGATATTCGTCCATGGAGGGGCGCACCCTTCTCTTGGACTGGGCTACTTCTTCCAGGGCCGGAATCTGGATTTCGTTGTCAAAATGCCCGGAATTGCACAGAATGGCCCCGTCCTTCATGTTTTTCATATGCTCCACCCGGAGGATGTGCTTGTTCCCGGTCAGGGTACAGAAGATATCGCCTATCTTGGCCGCATCCTCGACCTTCATCACCCGGAACCCGTCGTAGGCCGCTTGCAGGGCACGGAAATTGTCCACCTCGGTAACTATGACATTGGCACCCAGACCCTGGGCCCTCTTGGCTACTCCCTTGCCGCAGCTTCCGTAGCCGGAAACCACGAAATTCTTGCCCGCGAACAACACGTTCGTGGCCCGAAGGATACCGTCAATTGTGGATTGGCCGGTACCGTAGAAATTATCCACCATGTGCTTGGTCATGTTGTCATTGACCGCGATCATGGGATACTTCAGGGCCTGGTCCTTCTCCATGGCCTTTAGCCGGATAATCCCGGTGGTGGTCTCTTCACAACCGCAGATTATATTCGGGATGAGATGGCTGTGGTTCTTGTGAATCTCCGAAACCAGATCGCAGCCGTCATCTATGGTAATTTGCGGCTGGAAGTCGATTACGTTGTTAATGTAGCGGTAATAATCCTCCTTGGTCTCGCCCTTGTAGGCCCAGACCCTAACCCCTTCCTCGGCCAGGGCGGCTGCCACGTCGTCCTGGGTGGACAGGGGATTGCAGCCTGTAATGGCAACATCCGCCCCGCCCGCGATCAAGGTTCGCACCAGTATGCCGGTTTCCTTGGTCACATGCAGGGCCAACCCGATCCGGACGCCGGTCAAGGGCTTTTCCTTTTTAAAACGCTCCCGAACCTTGAGCAGGGCCCCCATGTGCAACTCGGCCAGCTCCATGTTCTTAGCCCCCTGGGAGGCCTGGGACTTGTCCAAAACTTCGAAATGATTACCTTTGTCCATTTTTTTACTCCTTAGTTTGGTTTGTTTGTATATTAAATGCTTGGCAACTGCTGCATTTATCCACTGGAACTTTTGCAGGGGTTTTTCTGGCAGCCCCGGCTCAATTCTCTTCGAGGATTGGTCCCTGCAGGACCTACTCCTATGTTCAAGGTTTGACAGCGGTACACACGTTTACTTTGAGCCCTTGATGTACCGGATGCTGCTGAAAATCCGGGCTGCTAAGGCCTGCCGCTTCCAGCCAGTCCCGCAGCTGCTGGATGGTAAAACCTGCCCAGATGCCTCCGTACCTGTGGCGAAGAGCTTCCTGGTCGTGACTGTCGAATTCTGCCATCAAGAAGATTCCTCCGGGCTTTAACACCCTGGATACTTCCTTCAACCCTTCCAAAGGCACAGCCACATGGCGCAACACCATCTCCATTACCACCAAGTCCGCTTCCTCATTGCGCATGGGCAAATGCTCCAGCTCGCCCAAGCGCAAGTCCGCATCCACCTGGGTCTCTTTCAAACGGGACCTGGCTTTTTCCAGCATCCTGGACGAGCTATCCACGCCGATCACCCTTTCAACGTAGCGGGCAAGCTCCAGGATCATCTCTCCAGTGCCGCATCCCAAATCCGCTGCAGCAAAGCTCCCAGACACCCTCTCCGGAATGAAGCGGGCCAAGCTGAAATCTCCCAAGACCTCCTGCTTCAGGCGATCCCAATCTTCGGCCAAATCATTGAAGAAATCCCGAACTTGGTGCTTGCGTTCCTCGAGCATCTGCTGGGCATTTTCCAGATCTCTTTCAAATTCCGGGCAGGAACTGCCCATCTGTATGATGAACCGAATAAGATGCTCCACTTCTTGATTGCGGACAGCGGAATAATACATGTAGCTACCGTCCCGCCCTGAAGCCAAAAGACCCGAATCTGACAGGATTTTTAAATGCCTGGAAACCCGGGACTGCCCCATATTCATAATACGGACCAGCTCGTTCACGTTCAGCTCGTAATGCAAAAGCAAATGCAACAAACGCAGCCGGGTCTCATCAGCCAAAGATTTAAACAAGCGTACAGTATTCAATTAATCCCCATATCTGGATATGTTGATATCAATTTCAATAGATAAGTAAATAGCATATTCCACAAGCCTGTCAAGCAAAAAATTTTAAATCCGATCGTAAAACATGGTGAACAGTTGCACCCGGGCTTACTTTTTGCCGCCCATGCGAGTTAGCTGAAAAATCATTGTTTTCCTGCGCTGCCCCTGTTAAAAAACAGTAAAGCAATCAACATCCCTAATACCGAGAAAACAATATGGTTTTTTTCACTCTTTTTTCCGGCCTGCTGGATGCAACCACCCCTAGCAAGGGCAGCGTCCCAAAGAAGGGAATTGCCATTTGGTTCACCGGCCTGCCCGGCTCCGGCAAGAGCAGCATTTGCGACTATGTTCTGGAACGGCTTAAGGAGCAGGGGTACGCTCCCGTACTCCTGCGCATGGACGAGCGGCGCAAGGTGTATTTTCCTAATCCACAGTACACCTCGGAGGAGAGAGAAAAGGCCTATCACTATTTTGCCTGGGAGGGGATCCAAACTGCCCTGGAAGGCAACTTGGCCCTAATGGACGCTACCGCCCCCAGAATAGCCATGCGCACCCTGGTGCGCCAAAAAGCTCCGCGCTTTGCCGAGATCCATATCTCGTGCTCCCTGGATACAGCCATGAAAAGAGAGCAGTCCCGTCCCGAAGGCTTGATCATGGCGGATCTTTACCAAAAGGCCCTTCAAAGGCAAAAAACTGGAGAGGACTTTCCGGGACTGGGCCAGGTCATAGGGGTGGACGTGCCCTTTGAGGTGGACCCGGAGGCGGAACTTATCCTGGAAAACGATCACCTGAGCCTGGAGCAGGCCGGCGGTCAGGTCACGGATTTTATATTGACCCGACTTTTGCCCTGATCCCAGCAAGCACTTCAAAACCAGCATGCACACTTTTTATCTTCCACCCCAAAAGTGGGTTGAGCCCTACACCCTGGATCCTGAGGAGTCTCACCACTTGAGCCGGGTTCTGCGTATTGGGCCGGGAAAAAAAGTTCGGATTATTGACGGCCAAGGCGGAACAGGGATTTTTCAAGTTATAAAATCCAGTAAGAAGGAAGTGCAACTAAGCCCGGAACAAACCTGGCGAGTGCCTCCTCCCGAACCTAGGCTTCACCTGGCCCTGGGTTGGCAAAAAAGCACCCGTCGGGCCTGGCTCCTGGAAAAGGCTGTAGAAATGGGAGCCTGGAACCTGGTATTCTGGACCGGAGACACCAGCCAGGGACACATGGACAGAGCCTCCCTGTCCAATTGGCACAAAAGGCTTTTGGCAGCAGCCAAGCAAAGCAGCAACCCCTGGATTCCCGGAATGGTATTCATGTCCCGGGGACTTGGTGAATTAATAGATTATGCCCGCAACATCACGGGCAAAATAATGCTGTGGGAAGGAGAGACTGGACTAGACCTTTTGGAATTCTACCGCCAAAGCGCTTCTAAGGAAAAAATCGCAGTTATAGGACCGGAAGGAGGGCTCAAGCCCCAGGAAACGGAACAACTGAGCCAGGCCGGATTTTGCCCGGTTTCGGCAGGTTCCAGGATACTGCGCTGGGAGACAGCCGCCCTGACCGTTTTATGCCTGGATATGCTTTACCGGGAACAGGGATAGCCTTACTCACTTTTCACTTTCCGGCACAGCCAAAAACAAGGGGATACGCATGGCAATGGTGGTCCCCCACTCCTCTAGGCTAAGCACATCTATCCTCCCGCCCATGTCATCCAAGATTTTTTTGGTCATGGCCAGCCCCAAACCAGCACCCGAGTCCTCCTTGGTGGAATAGAAGGGATTAAAAATCTTATCCCGGATCTCCTTGGGAATCCCCTTGCCGGTATCACTCACCTCAATCACCACGAACTCCCACTCCAAAAAAGACTTTATCCTTAATGTACCACCTTCTGGCATGGCTTCCAAAGCATTCTTGACCAAGTTGATCAAACATTGCTTAAGCAGTTCCGGATCTCCCCTGGCCTTGGCCAGGCTCGGAGACAACTCCATTTCCAGGGTTACACCCTGCTCCTTGCAGGTTAAATTAAAAAGCTGCATAGCCTCCTGGACCACATCGTTCACATCCACTTCCTGCTGAACCGGCTCCGTGGGGCGGGCAAAGTTTATTATGCTCTTGAGAATCTTATCCAGGCGTTGGGATTCCTTGTGAATTACCAGCACCTTTTCCCTGGAGGTTTCATCCAGGTCAGGGTTGCGCAACAGGGCGTTGGCAAATCCCCCGATAGCAAAAAGGGGGTTCCGGATCTCGTGGGCTATATAAGTGGACAACTCTCCTATGGCAGCCAGTTTCTCGGATTGCTGCAAACGCTTTTCCATCTCCGTGCGCACAGTGATATCCCGGCGCATCTCCACCACACGGCTCAGTCTGCCTGAATTGTCAAACACGGGATAGGTATAGACCCGGAAATAATGGGCCCGCCCCAGGGCATCCAGCTTGGTTTGCATGGCCTCTGCCGGTTCCCTTGTATCCAGGGTTTTCTGAAAAGGGCACTCGGAGCTGTAAAAATTCTGACCCGAAGAATCCTCCCGGGAGCAGGCAAACACTTCCTGGCAGGGAAGACCTATAAGCTCGTGCTTTTCTTTGCCCATTCTTTTGCTCACGCTGGTGTTGACGTCTTGAATCCATCCATTTTTATCCAGAAGCAGCATATCGTCCTGGAGCTGATCGGTTACAGCCATAAACAAGGCCTGCTGCTGACTCAGATTCAATCGGCACTTATTGCTCACCTCGGACATAATAAGCATGCCGCACAAAAAAGAAGCAGCCTTGTGATCCACCAGGGAAACATGGGCAGGGAGGTACTTGCGCAGCCTCTGGATCATGTGCTGCTGATCCGTCAGCTCAATCACCAGATTGATTTCTGGATGAGCCCTTAACATCTCCTGGTAGGTATCGAATATCTGTACCCCCATACCCCGGGCTTTCTTCAGGCGCCTGTCCTCCTCACCCGGCTGGGCCACAGCCTTTAAATTCATCTTGGGAAAAAATTCCTCCAAGTCCGGGTTCTCGGTAAGATCCAAAATGGAACCAAAACCGGGTCCAGTACCGACAATCCCGATATTGAAGCCCTTTTCCACCTCTTCCAGAATACAAAGTTGGTCTTCGTGGAGGATATCGTTTTGATAAGCCATGTTCCCAGCCTTTTCCATCCTGATGGGATTTATCCTTGTTCTTTTTGAAGTTGTTGCTGCAAAGCCTGGGCCTGATCGTTTTCCGGATCCAATTCCACGGCCCTGCTCAGATTTTCGCAAGCCGCTTCCAGCTTGCCCCATTCCCGGTACAGCCTAGCCAGGTTCAGATAGATATTGGCGTGTTCCCCAAAGACTTGCAGGGCCTGTTTGTATAGGGCTTCTGCCTTTTGATAATTCTTCTGGTACCTACAGGCATTAATAGCAATCCTGAAAGCCTTCATCTGCCTGGAATCCATTTTCAGGGCTTTGTATGCATAATTAACTGCTTCCTGATACTCACATGCCTGGTAATAAGTATCCGCGATATCCACGTATATCTGGGGATCATCCCCGTAAGCATCTACTATTTTCTTCAATTGACCGGCTGCTGCCTTTTTATCCTGAGAAGACAAAAGCTCCTGCATCTTTTCCAGAAGCCTGCGCCTCTCAAGTTCCCGGTTATCCCCGGAGTCGGAGGAACTTTCCTGCGATTTGAGCTCTTCTGCTATCTTATGCAAAATATCCACGGTATCCTTGTACAACTGACGCTCTTGACCTCGGACATACTTGAAGTCCTGAGTCAAGTAAGGGCTCAGGGCAGGGACAGTCCTTATCATGGATATGAGTTCCTCGAAACGGTACTCGATCTCCAGCCTGTCTGATCCCACAAAATGCCCCTTGATAAAGCATTTTAGGGCTTCACAAAAGGAAGCCAGACCTTTAAGAAACTCGTTCTTGTTGAGAAAAGATCTAGCCCGTCCCAGGTGCTGTTTCAGCTCGTGAGTGCTTTGTTGAGCAGACATGGTCCCCCCCCCCCGAATTTAGAGCTTTAGTTCTTTATTCTCTTATCGCAAGGATAAGCCTTTTGTAACTGTTCCCCTCTTTGACAATGGTGAATAGTGATCATTCAGACAGACAATGAATCCTGCGCCGCACACTGCTATCTGGACAGGGCTTGCTCACTGGCATAAAATACGTTCTTTTTTCCTGCCCACCCAGGTTCCTGGTCCGGGTCCAGCATACGGTCTTCTGTTACCTGCATCCGGTAGCCGAAAGTAACGTAAAGATCCCGGGAACCGGTCATCTTTTCCGGTTGGAGCCGAAATTCAAAGGGGACACCCGTTTCGGGATCCATTTCCAAGGTGGAATGAATACTGAGATCCTTGGCCAAAACTCGGCCCTCATCATCGCTTAGATATGCAGCAACCCAGAGATTATGCACCCACTTTCCCCAGCCGGGAAAACTTTCCTGGCGGGGATAAGCCTTGCCCTGGACAAGATAGGAATCGTTTTCCACCTGGCTTACGTATTCGAAGTCCCAGTAGCGCATGCTTAGTTCCTCCTGCTGGTCCAGGCTCACTGGATTGGACTCCAGGTGCCCCACGCTGAGATGCGTACATCCTGTGAGCATCAGGGCTAGAGCCAAGGCTGGTACTATTCTGGGCATTTTTATTGCCTCCCAAAAACAAATGCTTGCTAAAAAGTACGTTCTAAAGGGTTCTGGGCTTAGAGCGCAAAATCGCAACCGGGCCAGGTAAATCTTTCCCCTGCGGCTAAGGTGGGCCCTTTAGGATCATCTCGGCCAGGGTCAAATTAACCCGCTCCATCCCGGTTATCTTGGGGCCCACGAAACCCTGTTCCAGTTCGGCCATTTCCCGGTAGAAAAGTGTACGGTCCAGCTTGGGGACCTGATTCAAGTACTGGGTTTGTTCCTGGCACCTAAAGCACCCTGGAAATTCCACCACCTGTCCCCGGGGGGTGGTATGTGTGCTGGGCACCCCATGCAGCCGGCAGATCATGAGGCGGTGCTCGTACAACATGCACCACCCATCCCGGTTCACCGGGCACATGATTAGCGGCGTCCTGCCCTGGGACTGCTCATGGTGCATTTGCCGGACATAGTCCTGGGCACGGGAAACTATCTCTTGTCGCAACTCTTGAGTGCACTGGCCAAGCCCCCGCCAGAAATAAGCCCATTCCACTCGGGTATGGTGCTTGAAAAAACTATTGCAGCAATTATCCCAACATCCTTGGCAAGTAAAACCTATCTCCCCTGCCACCTGATTATATGAATCTTCCATGCGCTGGTACAAATGCTCCAATCGGGTAAAGACCACTCTGGGCATGAGTTTCTTTATTTTGCCAGCCATGCGTTTATCGCCTCCAAACACTCCTGGACAGTGGTTTCATCCGTATCCAGGATAAATTCAGCGTATTTTTCGTACAAGGGCAGTCGCTGGGCGTAGACTTGTTCCAGGTTATATCCCTTTTGCATCACTACTCCCCTGGAGCCCGCGTCCTGGATGCGTTTTAAAATAGTTTGCAAATCCGTTCTCAAATATATCACCCGGCCCAGGGCACTTAAATGCTTCATGGCATCCGGTCTATACACCACGCTCCCCCCGGTGGATATAACTGTTTGGCGCAAACTCAAAGCCTTTACAATCTCGGCCTCTGCCTCCATAAAAGATTCCAGACCCAGATGCCCCAAAATGGACTGCAAAGGCATTGCCCACCAGGCCTGCATCAGGTAATCAGTATCCACCCAGGCGCAATTTTTCTCTACGCAAACCCACTTGCCCAGAGTGGATTTACCTGAACCCGGCATACCTATAAATACCAGGCAACTCCTTTGATCTTCCTGGGGATCAGCCTGTGCCACAGGCCCGCAGGAAATACCGCTTTCCATCGAGGTCAAGTTCAAGACTCCAATAGGCAATACGTCAGGGCAGCTGAAACAGGAGCGCACTATCATGTTCAGGCTAACCCTGAACATAATCCTCAACTGCTACCTTTGTTTTTTATTTTTCCTGTTAAAACTACAACGAAACTTATTGTCCAGAGGTCCGAGAATTCTGCAAACAGGCCGTAAA
>CAZNYT010000082.1:0-8881 GCA_964577315.1 uncultured Desulfovibrionales bacterium | reverse complement strand
CAACTGCCCACCGGCCACAGACTACTGATCACTGACCACTGGCTACTGACTACTGGCTACTGACCACTGACTACTGGCTACTGACATCCTCTCCCTTCAATTGCCCGCAGGCTGCGGATATATCCTGTCCCTTGCTCTTGCGCAGGGTAACGGTCATTCCCTTGGAGTGCAAGACCTCCTCGAATTTCAGGATGGTTTCCTGGTCCGGAGGAAGAAATCCCTTGCTCTCCCCGGGATTGTAGGCCAAGAGATTGACCTTACACTTGACCCTGGAGAGAAGGCGCACCAGGTCCCTGGCTTGAGACGGGGAATCGTTTATCCCCTGGAACAGAACGTATTCTATAGTAATCCGCTCCCTGGGGGCCAGGGGATATTCCTCCAGAACCCGAATCAGCTCCTGGAGATCCCAGTTCGCGGCCCGGGGCATGAGCCTCTTGCGCAGCTCCTGGTCCGGGGCGTGCAGGGATACCGCCAGCATTCCCAGGCGGCTCCGGCCGAATTCCTGGAGCTTGCCGGGGAGCCCCACAGTGGACAGGGTCACCCGGCGCCTGGAAAAACCCAGGCCCAGCTCATCTATCATCATGATCAGGGCTTGGTGCACTGCCTCCCAATTGAGCAGGGGCTCACCCATGCCCATGAGGACAATGTTGGTCAGCCTCCCTGGATCCTCGCCCTGGGCGGTCAGATAATCCCTGGCTATCAGGATCTGGGAGGCGATCTCCCCCGGGGTGAGATTACGCTCCAACCCCATGTCCCCGGTGCTGCAGAACACGCACCCCATGGGGCATCCCACC
The DNA here is from genome assembly GCA_964577315.1 of uncultured Desulfovibrionales bacterium. Classification (GTDB taxonomy): domain Bacteria; phylum Desulfobacterota; class Desulfovibrionia; order Desulfovibrionales; family Desulfonatronovibrionaceae; genus Desulfonatronospira. The sequence continues at coordinate 8,087 of CAZNYT010000082.1, read as the reverse complement.
TGAGTGGACAGGCACTGGGTATAGTAATCCTTTTCCGGGATGAGCACGCTTTCTATCCGCCCGTCCCGGGGAAGGCCCAGGAGGAACTTGATGGTCCCGTCCTGGCTGGTGCGTGAGGTCAGCATGCGGGGTCTATGCAGGACGAACTCCTCCTGGAGTCTAGCCCGCAGGGCCTTGGAGATGTTGGTCATCTCCTGGAAATCAGTGGCCCCCTTGTTCCAGATCCACTGCCAGATTTGATCCGCGCGGTACTTGGGCTCACCCCTGGACTGGAAAAGTGCCTGGAGCTGGCTCCGATCCAGCTCCAGCAGATTCTGGGTCTGGGTTTGCTCTTGTGGTAGGCTGGTTAGCATTATATCAAAATAGCTTAAAACCGGCCCGTTTTCAAGACAAGACCCAACATGGCCCAGAGGCACGGCACGCAAGAAGACCCGGTAAATAGTTGCTCAGGGTGCTATAAACCACTAAACTGAAACCATCCTTGCCACGCTTATGAATTAATCAGTGCGCAAGGCATTCCGGAGCTCCTCCGGGGCGCTGACGCCTGCTCGAGACAATTCCCCGGGCAGATCCCGGACCAGATCGAAAATAAGATCCGGGCGCATGAAATTGGCTGTTCCCACCTGCACCGCGTGCGCTCCCACCAGGATAAACTCCAGAATATCCTCGGTGCTGCTGATCCCGCCCACTCCGATGACCGGTACGTCCACTTCCCGGCACACCTCGTACACCATTCTCAGGGCCACCGGCTTGATTGCCGGCCCGGAAAGCCCTCCAAACACACTTGCCAGCCTGGGGGCCCTGCTGTGGACATCCACTGCCATCCCGGTCAGGGTGTTAATCAGGGAAATCACATCTGCGCCCGCCCCCTGCACAGACCTTGCTATTTCCCGGATATCAGCTACATTGGGGCTCAACTTGACTATAACCGTCTTGCCCCGGCTGTTTGCCTTGACTTCTTGCACTACCCGGGCCGCGGCCTCCGGATCCTGCCCGAACTGAACGCCTCCCTGCCGGACATTGGGACAGGAGATATTAATCTCCAGGGCAGCCACTCCCGGGGCATTTCCTAAAATTTCAGCCAATTCCCCGAATTCATCAAGGCCCTGGCCGTAGAGATTGGCAATCACCGGGGTCCTATCCCAGGGCAGATCAGGGAGCTTTTCCTCCAAAAACCGCTTTACTCCCACGTTCTGAAGTCCTATGGCATTGAGCATCCCGCAGGGTGTCTCAGCTATTCTGGGCACTGGTTTGCCTGTCCTGGGCTCCAGGGACAAGCCCTTGACCACTATGGCCCCCAGCTCACTCAAATCCCCGAATGACGCAAACTCCAACCCGTACCCGAATGTCCCGGAAGCGCTCATAACAGGGTTTTTGAGATGCAGTCCGCCCAAATCCACGCCAAGATCCATCATGCCTCCAACACTAGCTCCCTGGCATCGAATACCGGTCCATGCGCGCAGCTTTGGACCATTTCCCCGTCACTGGTCTGAACTACGCAACCCAGGCATGCCCCTATCCCGCAGGCCATCTTCATTTCCACCGAGAGCTGGGCGGTGGCACTGAATTCCGAGGCGTGCCTCTGCACCGCCCGTAAAAAGGGCATGGGCCCGCAGGCCAGGACCACCCCGCTGGAAGCGAAGCCCTGGATCCTGTCCCTGAGCATGGCGCTGAACACCTCCAGATCCCGGGAAGTAGCCTGGTAATGATTTTCTTTATGCATTTCTGGGGGCAACTCCTGGAAGGGGTAGTGATCCAGATCCGTGCTGCGTCCGAAAATTAAACTCAGATTGCCGGGTTCGGGATGGGTCTTGCACAGCCCCACAAAGGGAGCTATCCCCATTCCCCCGGCCAGGATGAGCACCGGATGGTCCCGGGGAACCTTAAAGCCATTCCCCAGAGGCCCCCACAAATATATCTCGCTCTCAGGGGCCGCATGGCGCAACAGTCTGGTTCCCCGGCCCACCACCTGGATAAAGAGGCGCAGATACTCCCGGGTCTTTTCGCACACGGAAAAGGGCCGAGCCCAGAGGGGGTCAAACTCCCAGCCCTGCGGCCGCACCATCACGAACTGCCCGGGGCGATAGTCCCAGGCAGGCGGCTCCAAGTACAAATTAACGAAATCCCGGCTGCCGGCGTATTCCAGACCCTGTACCCTGACCCGGGTGCAGGTGGGCGTGGTAAGATTCTTTTCCCTGAGCTTCATTATCTGCCCGCCGCCAGCAAACTCTCTTCTCCCCCCGCCATGCGACTTAGTTCCTCCCTGGACTCATCTGCGCCCAGGGGGGAGCACAGGGTATAGGTCTGGTCCTGGCTGATCCTTTTTTGCACCAGGAAATGCCTATGTGCGAGACCAGCCAATTGGGGCCAGTGAGTTATGAGCAAGATCTGTCTGTTCTCAGCCAGATCGGATATTCTTTGCCCCACCTGGTTCAAAGTGTTCCCCCCGATGCCGGCATCTACCTCGTCAAAGAGCAGGGTGGGCAAATCCTGCTCGGAGCGCAGTCCCACCAGGGCCAGCAAAAACCTGGACAATTCCCCTCCCGAGGCGATCTTGTCCAGAGGCTGGGCAGGCTGGCCCGGGTTAGGAATCCAGAGCATCCTGGGCCGGTCTTCCAGGACTTCCGGGTAAACCTCTTCCTGGGAAAACTCGAACTCCACCCGGACGTGCTCGGAAAAGCCCAGATGCCTTAGCTCCTGTTCCAGCCTGGAAGTCAGGCTTTCAGCGCATTCCCGGCGCATGTGGTTCAGCTTTTCCACTACCTGGGCCAGTTCCTTAGCCAACTCCTGCTCCTGCCTCTCCAGTTGCTTGAGATCCAGGTAACCTTGATCCAGATAGGATAGATGCTCCTGAATTTCCTGTTCCATTTCCAAGATCTCGTCCAGGCTGCGGCCTAGCTTTCTTTGCAGTTGACTGAGCTCCCACAATCTGTACTCCACTGCTTCCAGTTCCTGGGATTCGTCCTGGACCCGCGTGGATTTCAGGGCCCTTTCCAGATCCTCCAGAGCAGCTGCCGCACTTTCCATCTCCCGGGCCTGGTCCGCAAATCTCTCGTCCAGGCTGCCCAAGCGCTCCGCTACCCTGGACAGCTCGTGAACCGCGCCCACAACACTTGTTTCCGGAGAGTGCAAAAGATTCAGGCCCTTTTGGATATATTCCTCCAGCTCCGCCCGGGACTTGATCTCCTCCCGCTTTTCCATGAGCTCCGCCTCTTCCCCTGGCTTGGGCCGGACCTGATCTATCTGGGCCTTTTGATACTCCAGAAATTCCTTTTTCTGCTCCAATTCCTGGAGCTTGTCTTGGATCTTTTGCTTTTCAGCCAGTACCCTCTGCATCCTGTCCAGGACATGATTCCTGGTCTCCAGCACAGCCGGATCCTTTAGAAATCCGTCCAGGATCCGGACGTGATAGGCTGGCTTCAAGAGCTTCTGCTGGCCGTGCTGGCTGGTATGGATTAGAAACTTATCCCGCATGGACTGAATCTTGTTTTGCGAGCTCAGGGAATCGTTCAGGTAAAAACGGCTGCGGCCGGTGCTTGAGGAAAGTTCCCTCTTCAGGAGGTATTCCTCGCCTTCCACCCAGAATACGGCTTCCACCACAGCCTTTTCCTGGCCGGGCCGAACCATGGAGGCGGGCATTTTCTCACCCAGAATGAAATCCAGGGCCCTGAGGATAAAAGATTTGCCTGTCCCGGATTCACCGGTAAGCACGTTCAGGCCGGGGTGAAACTCCAGCTCCATATCCTGTATCAGGGCCAGGTTTTTAATCCTTAGCAGTTCCAGCATAAGGTCTTGCCTGATTTTCCAAGATTCAACACAATTATTTCCTATAACACTACAACGAAACTCAGTTCTATAACCTTGGGTCTATTAACAGCCTTACTATTATGGCAGCAACTCTTTCCCTGGGTCCGAGGGTTCTGCAAACTGGGCGTAAACTGTGTGAGCGACGTAGGCAGCGTTCATCAAAATCGTAGGCCTATAAAAAGCTCACGGTCCCTATTCAAGCACCTCCTGAAATCGGGTCACCAGAAATATAGATTTTGATATACGCTGCCTTGGAGCTCGCCCTGTTAAACACCGCATAGCGGTCCTGCTTCGCAGGGTTTAACAGGGCGAGTTTTTACGGCCTGTTTGCAGAATTCTCGGACCTCTGGACAATAAGTTTCGTTGTAGTACTATTCCGGAACTAATTTAATCCGAACTGCTCCCGCACCTTGTTCCGCACTCCCTGAAAACGCTCCGCAAAATCCTCCAGGGGAAGTTCGTGCCTTTCCCCAGAATGGCGTTCCTTTACCTCCAGAACACCGTTCTTTATGCCCTTGGCCCCCACTATGACCTGAAGCGAGGCCCCGATCAGATCGCAATCCTTGAACTTGAAACCGGGTCGCTCGTCCCGGTCGTCCAGTAAGACGTCCATTTCCCGGCTCAAGAGCTCCAGGTACACGGATTCCGCGTGCTGCCGAACCAGATCCTCCTTGGGATTCAGGGCCACGATAACCACCTCGAATGGCGCCACCGCCGGGGTAAAAATAATCCCGTTCTCGTCGTGGTTCTGCTCGATGCAAGCAGCCAGGACCCGGCTCACACCTATCCCGTAGCATCCCATGATCATGGGCTGCTCCGTGCCTTGCTCGTCCAAATAAGTGGCATTCATGGCCAGGCTGTACTTGGTGCCCAGGCGGAACACGTGGCCAACCTCTATCCCCTTGGTCATCCGGATGGTCCCCTGGCACTCGGGACAGGGATCCTCCTGGGTAATGGTTCTCAGGTCATAATACCCGTTTACCTGGGTGTCCCGCCTGAGGTCCACGTGTTTGAGATGGGCATCGTCCGCGTTGGCCCCGGTGATCCAGTCCGTTTCCAGTCGCAGTTCCAGGTCGGCCACAACCTTGTCCACTTTAAGCCCCACCGGACCGGCGAATCCCATGCCTGCCCCAGTCCATTCCTGGACCTGCTCCTGCCCGGCCATTTCCAGATCCTGTACCCCCAGAACATTTTTCAGCTTAACCTCGTTCAATTCCCGGTCTCCCCGAACCAGGGCAGCCACTGAACTGCCGTCCGCATCGTATAGAAGGGTCTTTAGGACCTTGCGCTCCGGGACAGCCAAGAATTCTGCCACCTGAGCCACGGTGTGCATTCCCGGAGTATGCACCTGCTCCCGGGGCAGGCTGCACTCCGGGCACTCCGGTCCCTCGCATCTTACCTTGGCCATTTCCAGATTAGCGGCATAACCGCACTGATCGCAGGTGGATATTACATCCTCCCCGGTATCCGCCAGAACCATGAATTCATGGGAGATACTTCCCCCGATAGCCCCTGTATCCGCTTCCACCGCCCTGAACTTGAGTCCCAGCTTCTCGAATATGCTTACGTATGCCTGGTGCATCCACTCGTAGCTCTGAGCGGCCCCAGCCTCATCCCGATCAAAGGAATAAGCGTCCTTCATCACGAATTCCCTTCCGCGCATGAGACCGAACCTGGGCCGGACCTCGTCCCGGAACTTGGTCTGGATCTGGTACAGGTTCAATGGAAGCTGGCGGTAGGAACTGACTTCCCTGCGGACAAGATCGGTAATAACCTCCTCGTGGGTGGGACCGATGCAGTAGTCTCGCTCGTGGCGGTCCTTGAAGCGCAAGAGCTCCTTGCCGTAGGCTTCCCATCTCCCGGTTTCCTTCCAGAGATCTCCGGGCTGCACAGCGGGCATCAACAATTCTATACCGTAGTAACGGTTCATTTCCCTGCGGATAATGTCCGAAATCTTCTGCAGAGCCCGCCAGCCCGCGGGGAGATAGGTATAGATCCCTGCAGTGAGCTTGCGGATCATGCCTGCCCTGAGCAGCAGCTTGTGGCTTACGATCTCTGCTTCTGCCGGCTCTTCCTTCAACGTGGGTAGAAAGTATCTGCTCCAACGCATGCAACACTCCTGAATGCTTCTGGGAATTATAAATCAAGGGGCAACTATGACCATAGTCTTTATTATTAGAAGCCGGAATTCTCCATCCCTTGGAGCCGGACAAACTCAATTAGCCCCGTGTCGGTCACTTGATATAACCTATCTGGGCAGGGTTTACAAGGCAGGGATTTTACTCCATTAGCTGATGAGTGGATGTAGAAGATGGTTTTGGGGTAAAAATGCTTACTCCGGATCCACAAGCTTTCTCATCTCCTTAATACGGCTCTTTCTGGCCTTTTCAGCCAGACGTCTTTGCCGGGCAGACCTGGAGGGTTGAGTTGGCTTCCATTGAACATATAACTACAACGAAATTTTCTTCATTCCCGAGCTGGAAAACAAAGTATTTTTCCGATTGATTACTTAGGATAATAAATTTCGCTGTAGTATTAACTGGACAGTCAAAAGTTCTCGCGCAACACGCTGGAATTATTGTACTTTTCCGGATTCCAACTGTCCAGTTGCATTCAGGATATAACTACCTGAAATCACAACCTTTTTTCTTTAACTATTAACTGATAACGGATAAATTTTAACTCTCAAGGCATTAAGACATCGGCAGGAAGTGATTCCAGTTGTGATGTGTCAAATGTACCAGATAGGCCCCGGATATTTGGCCACCACCTCGTCTGCAATCAACAAAAGCACTCCCTCTGTTACTGCCTGGGCCACGAGGACCCGATCAAAAGGGTCATTGTGGATATCCGGCTAACGGCCTACGCCCATGACATGAGTACTGGTGATGGCAAGTGCAGAGTATCCGTTCTCCACGAGACCGCGTCTGAAGACTTCTGGCTCCACCCGAAAGTCACTGCGCCCCAGCCCCCGTTTAATGGCAATCTCCCAGATGCTTGCCGCACTGAACAAGGGATGATTTTCCGGATTTTGAAGCAGCTCCATTGCCTGACTGGAAAGCTCGTCAGGAATGCCCGCAGCCCAGAGCAAAACATGGGTATCAAGAAGAAGATGCATGGGGCTCTCCAAACATGGCCTGGATTTCTTCTTCCCCCATGCGATCAAAGTCCTGGGGCACGTCAATTTGGCCTGCTAAAAATCCTAGCCTTTTTGCCTGCTTCGGTTCCAATGCATCAAAGCTGATCACCCGGGCTATGGGTGTCCCTGCTTTGGCAATGATAAAGGGTTTACCTTCTTGCACCTGCTTAAGGAGCTGGGACAAGTTGGTTTTAGCCTTATGAATATTTATGGTTTCCATAGCTCTATCTCCAGGTGTTAAAGCTTAGTTTACTAAACTAAGTTCAAATATTTATATACGTCAATAAATTGCTTGTATTCAAACTTTTCACTATCATTTTGAATTTCTTGTATATCTTCTGGAGGGATGGGTTGGTTTCCGGGGTTTGGGTTCCACAGTGGTTTTCTGGATAAGCTGTTGTAATCTCTTAAGGGCCTCTTTTCTGTTTTTTGCCTGGGACCTGCTCCTTTCGGCCCGGATCACGATAACTCCATCCTAGGTGATGTCCTCATCCTCGTGTTCCCACTCCCAGCGTTCGAGCCCCTATGCCTGCGAGTACGACAAAAAACAGGCCACACCGACTTAATCAGCGTGGCCTGCTGGTGAATTAGGGATGTTCGAGGTTAATTCTGTGCTGCCTGGTTTACCAGTTCGGTGAATTCTTCGAGGGACTGGGTTTTATACACCTTTCTGGTTAAAGTCCGCAGGTTATCGATGGAGTCTATAGATTTGATTTTATCCTGGGCTAGACAAATAGCTTCTCTCTCCCCTGGATGCAAACGAACCAGGTAAGAATCAGAAGGAATGGTCACCGAATGTATATTTAACCACGTGGGATATTCCTCTATCCATCTCCGTAATTCTAAGGGAGCATTTTTATCTCGTAGTTCATCATAGACTGCATTTGGTATATGTACCTCTTCAAAAAGACTTGGCAAAACCTCAATTTGGTTGATCAAATACAAATAACAAATTGGGGAGGTATTAGAGACGACTTTCAAAACTAAACCACTTCATCAAGATTTTTTAAATCCTGCTCTAAATCTTCCTCAGTATAATATAAATACACCTTGTTCTTCTTTAAAAACTCTTCAAGCTCCCACCTTGAAGAAATATTCAGTATCTTTTGAATTTCATGTTCTGTTATTATTCCGTCATTAT
>CAZNYT010000081.1:0-8949 GCA_964577315.1 uncultured Desulfovibrionales bacterium | reverse complement strand
AGAGTCCGGTGGGGGCAGGAATGCCCCCGTAAGCCGAGCCTAGAAAAGCGCGAGCTGGGAGGCACGGCACGCAAAAAAGATTTGGTGAATAGTTACTGTTGCGCTATAAATACGCCCGATACTGATGGACTTTTGCTTCAGGATGGTATATATTTCTTAAGTTTAACGCCCAAAAAATCAAATCTGATCAGGAGTTGGTTATGTCCGATAAAATCTACTTTTTTGATACCACCTTAAGAGATGGTGAGCAGTCCCCGGGAGCTACCATGAACGCAGGAGAGAAACTTCGCATGGCCAAGCAGCTGGAAAAGCTGGGGGTGGATATTATTGAGGCCGGATTCCCTGCTTCCAGCAGCAGTGATCTGGATGCGGTACACGATATTGCAAACACGGTCAAAGACTGCGAAATAGCCGGTTTGTGCCGCGCCTCCCGCCAGGATATAGACAAGGCCTGGGGAGCCTTGAAAAAGGCTGCTCAGCCTAGGCTGCATATCTTTCTGGCAACTTCGGATATTCACATGCAGTATAAGCTGGACAAAAACCGGGAACAAATCCTGGAGATCGCCAGAGAAGCTATCACTTATGCTTCCGGGCTCTGTCCCAGGGTGGAATTTTCAGCAGAGGACGCCTCCAGGTCCGATCCGGAGTTTTTGGTCCAGGTGGTGCAAGCTGCAATTGCTTCCGGGGCCAGGATCATCAATATCCCGGATACTGTGGGATACGCCCAGCCCCAGGAATACGCCGACCTCATCCGCTATCTCATAGAGAACGTCCAGGACAGCGAAAAGGCAATATTCAGCGTGCACTGCCACAATGACCTGGGACTGGCTGTTGCCAACACATTGGCCGCCTTCCGGGGCGGAGCCAGACAGGCAGAGGTTACCCTTAGCGGCATAGGGGAACGAGCTGGGAACGCAGCCCTGGAAGAAGTGGTCATGGCCCTGAATGTCCGCAAGGACTTTTACAACCTGGAAACCGGCATCAATACAGAGCAGATCTACCCTTCCAGCAGGTTGTTGTCCATGATAATCGGCCAGCCCATACCTCCTTACAAACCCATTATCGGTGCCAATGCCTTCGCGCATGAGGCAGGCATACATCAGGCAGGTATGCTCAAAAACCGCCAAACCTACGAAATCATGACCCCTTCCAGCATAGGTAAAGACGGCAGCGATATCGTTATTGGCAAACACTCCGGCCGCTATGCCCTGAACCAAAAACTGGAGGATTTGGGCTACAACTTGACCGAAGATCAATTGACCCAGGTTTCAGAAGCGGTCAAAAGGCTGGCGGACAAGAAAAAACAGATCTACAGCGAGGATGTGGAGGCTGTGGTCCTGGAAGAGGTATACCGGATTCCGGATAAGTTCAAGCTCATGTATCTGAGCTCCATCTCCGGGAATATGGCTATTCCCACTGCTGCCCTAAAGATGGAGGTATTGGGCAAGGAAAAGCTCTTGTCCGGCTTTGGCGTGGGGGCCATTGATGCTGTCTTCAATACCATCGACCGCTTGGTGGAAAGAGAGCCCAAGCTGCTCAGGTATTCAGTGAACGCCATCACAGGAGGTACTGATGCCCAGGGCGAAGTCACGGTCAAGCTGGAGGGAAACGGTATCACTGCAGTGGGCCGGGCTGCAGATCCAGACGTTATCGTGGCCAGCGCCAAGGCTTACATCAACGCCTTGAACCGTCTGGCCAAGAAGGAAACCGACCCAGGAAAAGCAGACCACCTGGAAACAGAGTAACTAACGCAAATAATTCAGGAGATTAGCCGTGGGCAGGAATTTGGCAGAAAAGCTACTGCAGGAATACAGCAGCCAGGATATAGAGCAGCCCGGGCAGATTGTCCCTTGTCGGATCAGCCTGGTTCTGGCCAACGACATTACTGCTCCCCTGGCAATAGATTCCTTGCAACAAATGGGAGCCAAAAAAGTATTTGATCCGGACAGAATAGCCCTGATTTGCGATCATTTCACTCCCAACAAGGACGTAGCTTCGGCGGAACAGGTACGCAAGGTCCGGCTATTCGCCCGGGAAATGGGGATCAGGCACTATTACGAAGGCGGAGAGGTCGGGGTTGAGCACGCCCTGTTGCCGGAGTTGGGCCTGGTTGGTCCTTGGGACGTAGTGGTAGGAGCGGACAGCCACACCTGCACTTACGGAGGGCTGGGATCGTTTGCCACAGGCATGGGCAGCACCGATATCGCCGCAGCCATGGCCCTGGGAGAGACCTGGTTCAAGGTCCCAGAAAGCATCAATGTCCATTTAACCGGGGAGCTGGACAGGTACACCACAGCCAAGGACCTTATTTTGAGCCTCATAGGGAGGATCAAGGTGGACGGGGCCCTATACCAGGCCCTGGAATTTTCCGGTCCCGTTCTCAGGGAGCTGGACGTGGAAGCCAGAATGACCATGGCTAACATGGCTATCGAGGCTGGGGGCAAGGCCGGCCTGTTTCCAGCGGATGACATCACCCTGGATTACTGCCGCAGGCACAACCGCGAAGACGCCCGAGCCGTAACACCGGACCCTGATGCCACCTATTCCCGCAGCATTGAAATACATGTAACTGACATGCCTCCCCAGATTGCCTGCCCGCATCTTCCGGACAATGTTCTCGGGGTGGATGAGCTGGGTGAGATCCCTGTGGACCAGGTGGTCCTGGGATCCTGCACCAACGGCAGAATATCCGATCTGAGACAGGCAGCTGAAATCATCAAGGATCATCAGGTGGACAGGAACGTGCGCTTTATCGTTCTGCCTGCCACCCCCAAAGTATACTCCCAGGCCCTGGAGGAAGGCCTCCTGGAAACCTTTCTAAAGGCCGGGGCGATAATCGGCCCGCCCACTTGCGGACCCTGTCTGGGCGGACACATGGGCATTCTGGCAGCCGGGGAAAGGTGTCTGGCCACCACCAACAGGAACTTCAAGGGCCGCATGGGCAGTTTGGAGAGCGAGGTCTATCTGGGCTCGCCCTACGTGGCGGCAGCCACCGCAGTGGCCGGAAGAATCATCCATCCGGCAAAAGTATAAAATTGAGCATGGGACACATGAAACACAGGGGAGCTGAGATGCACTTTCAAGGCAAAGCACACAAGGTGGGGGATCACATAGACACTGATGCCATAATTCCTGCCAGGTGCCTGGTTACCACGAACCCGGAAGAACTGGGAGCAAGCTGCATGGCCGGGCTGGAACAGGACTGGGTAGACCGGATAAGTCAGGGAGACATCCTGGTGGGAGGCAAGAATTTCGGTTGCGGCTCCTCACGGGAGCACGCCCCTCTGGCCATACTGGGAGCAGGTATTCCAGTGGTGATTGCCCATAGTTTCGCCAGGATATTCTACCGCAACGGATTTAATATGGGGCTTGTCCTTCTGGAAGTAGGAGACCAGGCAGACAGGATAAATGACCAGGATCAACTGGAAGTAAAGGCCCTGGAAGGCGAGATAATCAATCACTCCTCAGGGGATTTCATCCGAAGCCTCCCTGTCCCCGAGTTCATGGCCGAAATACTAACCAAGGGCGGGTTGATCAATTACGTTCGTGAGAAAGTGGCTTAATAATCTTGTTGTCCGGGATTCAAGATTATATCAAAAATTGTTTTCCAGGCGCTCTTTTTTTTTAAAATAAAATCTTATATAGTGCTTTTAAGATTTTGGTTTCTTGTGGTTTCCTAAAATAGCATAGTATTTTAATTATCTGTAATATTTTGCGTATCTTGTCTCGCTGGCCTTTGCCGGAAGCGTTGGACCCCCATGCAGTGTGAAGCCAAGTTTGACCCCAAGGAGTTCTGGTATGAGCAAGAAGATTTTAGTAGTTGACGATGAAATGCACATCCGCATGCTTTATCAAGAAGAGTTAAAAAACAATGGATATGAGGTTGTTACCTCGGATGGTAGCGATCCCATCCTATCTTTACTTCAACAGGAACAACCGGACCTGGTAATCCTGGACATCAAATTGGGTCAAGACAAATCCGGGCTGGACCTGCTTCAAGAAATTAGGTCCCGAGATCAAAGCCTGCCAGTAATTTTGTGCACAGCCTACGACAGTTTCCAGCATGACCTGAAATCCATTGCTGCTGATCATTACGTGGTTAAATCCGTGGATCTAACCGAGCTGTTGGAAAAAGTGGAATCCGTATTACAAAAAAAGACCTGATCCCTTTTGCTAAGCTAACCAGCCTTTTCAGCACATAAGTTTCATGTTGATATATGAATCCGCTTCAAGAAGGCGTATGTAAGCAACTATTCACCATGTTTTATCCAATCTATTCACCAGATCTTTTTGCGTGCATTTGCCGGGAGGCTCACCGGTTTTCTTGGCGAGGATTATGGGGGAAACCGGACCGCACAGAGGGTACTGAATAGGATTTAAGCAAAAGCCTCTATTTTGCACCTATCTTGATAAGATGCATATAGCTAAGAGTCCGGTGGGGGCAGGAATGCCCCCGTAAGCCGAGCCTAGAAAAGCGCGAGCCGGGAGGCACGGCACGCAAAAAGATTTGGTGAATAGTCACATATGTAAAAGCATTGCCTGAAAAAACTGCGCGCTCTTGCCGTACTTTATTCATCAACGCACCTGGATCTGGTAGCGGTATACAGCTCGGTTATGTTCCTGCAGGGTTTTGCTGAAATGATGTGTGCCGTCGTTTTTGGAGACAAAGTAATAATAGGAGTGCTTCTCCGGGTTCAGGGCGGCCGTGAGAGAGGCCCGGCCCGGAGAACAAATGGGAGTGGGCGGGAAGCCGCGGTGCTGATAGGTATTATAGGGATTGTCCTCGTCATCTAAATGTTTGCGCCTCAGTCGCCCTTCGAAGTCCTTACCCAAACCGTATATCACTGTAGGATCGCATTGCAAAAGCATGTTTTCGTTCAAACGGTTATGAAACACCCCTGAAATTTTTTTTCGCTCCGGGGCCACCCCGGTTTCCTTTTCTATCAGGGAGGCCATTTTTACAGCCTCATATACCTCGTTGAAGGATTTGTCCTCCCACAAATCCTGAGTAGATCTCCAGAACTGATCGATCATTATCCTGGCCAATCTCTCTGCCCCCACATCCCTGCTGGGAGAGAGGTAATAAGTTTCCGGGTACAAAAACCCTTCTGCACTTGGGGCAGAGATCCCCATTTCTTCCAAGAAATCCTGGTCATGAACCACCTCTCTGAACTCCTCAAAAGAGGCTACCTCCCTCTCTTCCAAAATGCGTCCCACTTCCCACCAGGGAAGACCTTCCGGGATTTGCAGCCGGTATAGCTTTTCCTTGCCCAAGGTCAAATGCTCTAGGATCTCCTGGACGGACCAGGAGGTATCCACTTCAAAATGACCGGCTTGAATCTCCTGAGCTTTACCAGTTATTCGTGCCCAAAAATAAAACACGTTTTCGTGCTGAACAATGCCCTGCTCAGCTAGCTGAGATGTAATGCTCTTAAAACCTTGTCCGGATTTTATCCGCACAATTTCCTCTCCGCCGCCGGGTTCCTGGGGAGAAGACACTAGGTAATACCCGTATCCGGCTCCAAGTGCACCTCCCAAAAACACCAAAATAACAAACACCCAAAAAACTTTCTTAATACTCATTTTGTTCCGCTGGTTCCTTACCTTCATGCCTCAAGAAACTTTCCAGAATAAGGACAGCTGCAACTTGATCCAAGTTCTTCTTTTTCCTGGACCTGGTAACCTTTTGGCTTTCCAGGATCTTTTCGCCTTGAAAAGATGTCAGGGCCTCGTTCACCGTGTAGATGGGCAAGCTGGTTCTGCGCATCAGGCTGTTTTTAAAGTTTTCCACCTGCCTATAAGTTAGGCTCTTGCCCTCTTTTTGACAAGGTAGCCCCAAAACTATGGCCTGAATGTCCTGTGCATCTATTACCCCCAGCAGATCCTTAAAAAACTTATCCCGAGTAGTGCGGTGTATAGTTTTCAAGGGAAAAGCCATTTTCCCCCCAGGATCGGTCACGGCCAGTCCTACTCTTTTCAATCCAAAATCTATACCCAGGTAACGCATATCTGTCCATCCCGGACCTGCTGTATGTAAGCCCATCTACTTTGATTTGACAATTACATTATTGACATTATAATTACAATAATTTTTGGCTATCGCTGCAAGCTGGACAGTCAAAAGTCTGTATACAACTCTTTGGATTTATTTTATTTTTTCGAAGGCACAACTGTCTTCATTCAGCTATAACCAACTAAAATCAGTGGATTTTGTCCTTCAACTATCAACCATTACTGATGACTTTCAACTTCAAGATCTAATAATCCAGTTCATTTTTAATGACAAGTCTTCCTTGAATCTATTATCAGCTATTAACAATCAACTGATAACTTTCAACTCTCAAGATAGAGAAAAGTGTATGGCCAAAATACTCGGTATCGAGAAAAATAAAAACTGCCAGCAGATCCTTAACGAGGCCCTGTCTACAGAAAGGCACCAGGTGCATATCTGCTCCTCTATGAGTGAGTTGGAGCAAAAAACCGAAAAAAATGGCTTCGACATAGGGATTCTGGACCTTGGGCCAGGCAACAATACCCTTCCAATGTTGAAAAAAATCCGGGAACTTTTGGATCCTGCCCCCATCATTGTCACCAGTGAACAGGACGATCCGGATTTGATTGTAGAAGCCATTAAAGCCGGGGCATATGACTTTATCGTAAAACCCTTTACCCGGGAGAAGCTCAAGCTTTCCGTGGCTGGAGCCCTGGAAAAAAAGAGCCTTAAGAACGAAATCAACTACCTGCGGCGTCAGCAGGACATAATCTATGATCTGGACAAAATTGTAGCCCGGACCCCTATAATGCAGGAGGTCATGTACTGGACCCGCAAGTACACGGAAACCGATTCCAACCTATTGCTTACCGGGGAAACCGGCACCGGCAAAAGCTTTATGGCGGGAGCAATTCATTTCAACAGTTCCAGGCAAAAACACCCCTTCATCAAGATAAACTGTGCCAACCTCCCTGAAACCCTTTTGGAGAGCGAGCTTTTCGGCCATGAAAAAGGGGCATTTACCGGGGCCGCTCAGACCCGAGTGGGACGCTTGGAGCAGGCTAACGGTGGCACGGTCTTTCTGGACGAAATAGGTGAAATAAGCCCCTCTTTACAGGCCAAATTTTTACAGGTGATAGAGGAAAAAAGCTTTCAGCGCCTAGGCGGCAATAGAACCGTTTACAGCGACATCCGGATCATTGTGGCTACTCATAGGAACTTAGCGGATTTGGTCCAAACCGGGGAATTTAGAAGCGATCTCTACTACCGGCTAAACGTTTTAAATCTGCACATACCACCCTTACGGGAGCGAAGGGACTGTATCCAGCCTTTGACCCAAATGCTCTTGGAAAAGCTTAGCCGCCAGATGCGCAAAAAAGTCCAAGAGGTTAGTCCTGAAGCCTTAAATATTCTTCTAGAGTATTCTTGGCCGGGCAACATCAGGGAACTGGCCAATGTACTGGAACGGGCCATATTACTGGAGGACTCCTCTGTTTTAAGGGCCAAAAACATCCACTTGAATTCCGGTCCGGGAATGCAGCAACATGAAAAAAGCCCTGTCCTCCAACCTCTCCCTCAGCTGGAAGAGTCTACGGACCTGGAATCCGCGGAGCGTAAAACCATAATCCAGGCCCTGGAGGACAATCTATGGGTACAAAAGGCAGCAGCGAAGCAACTGGGCATTTCCCCCCGAAGCCTGAATTATAAAGTCAAGAAGCTGGGTATTACCCATTGGCGCTGGCGCAAGCACAAAAAAGTAGGGTAATTCATCACTGCCTGGTACTACGCACCCATTCCCGTGCCATTTCTTGGGCTTGATCCGTGGGCAGCCCGCGGATCCTTGTATATAGCTCGGCGCACTGGTTAAAATCCAAGCTTCTGGCCAGGTTAATAGCTTGCAACTCGTCCCGAGAGTGGGGAAAATCTTCTGGATGTTCCTGGATTTCCTCCTTTTGCACCACTTTGTTGTAAATAAGGCTTTGAGCCGCCAGCAGATCCGCTTTAGGTCCGGAATAGTCAGGGATCCAGGTGTAAAGAAGGGTGAGCACGTCTCCCGGCCCCAGGAGCTGGCGTCTGTTAATTCTGGAACGGAAATAACTTTGCAGGCTGAAGAAGGTTTCCAATTGACCCCCAGCAGGCAGCAGCCTGTAAACATCTCTTAACAAGACAAAATGAATATAACCGGCTTCCACGTACAAGTCTGAGTAACTGCCCAATACTCTCCTCAAGCCCTGGGAGCGCATCTCGTCCCTCATCCGTGTTTTTTGAGCATCAGCCCGGGCAAAATCCTGTACTGCCCCTACCACCTGATAAAAATCGTTGTCTGTACTGGTAGTCTTATAAAAGCTTAAAAGCTTGGCGGTCCAAACACGTTCACACTCGTAAACCTCGCGGGTAGTAGTTCCTTCCCGGATCTCCTGTGGAGTACGTCCGGCAGCAAAGAACTCGTGGATGCTTAGCAGTTCCTCCAAAAAAGGATCTATTTGGAGTATTTCCTTGCCCTTGGCGTGCAGTTCCCGGAGAAGGCTGCATTGCTCCTGGGCAAAACCCGGAAACCCGAATTCAGTCAGAGACAGGTAGTCCTGGATTCCCATTTCCATCTCCAGCATCTCGTTAAAACCCGGTGTAGGAGGCTCCTCCAGGACAATGCACTCAAAATCCTGCATCTTTTTGCGCACGTAAGGCAGCGTTTCCATCCGATAGGAAGTAAACCCCAAGCATACACGAGAAATACTCATAGGAGGAACTCCTTGTAAAAAACGACCCTATTGCCCCCTTACCAGGTAGGCATGGGAAAACAAATTCAGGGACTTAATAGCTCACCCACTAGTTCAATAACAGATTCTGCTGGGCATTGCCATCACCACCCAAGAACATTATATTAATTTTTTGTAAAACATAGTACTACAACGAAACTTGGCTCTGTAACCATGGCTCTATAAACAGCCTTACTATTA
>CAZNYT010000080.1:0-9166 GCA_964577315.1 uncultured Desulfovibrionales bacterium | reverse complement strand
TCACGCCGGCGACAGGGGTTCAAATCCCCTTGGGGACGCCAATAAAATCAAGGGGTTACATACCGTTCCCTCAACCATAAATTTGTAGAAACGGTTTTAGAAACTGTTTGCTTCATGAAGGCCACCTAGGAGCTCTTTTCTAGGTGGCCTTCTATTTTGATAACCTTGCCTCTCCCCCCTTTGCCTGAATGTTTTTTCTATGGCGTAGTGGTTATTAACAGGCCTCACCTTGGGTCAAGATATACGTTCAAGATTTTATCACAAGATTGCGCAAGTTTTGCCTGCCTAAAAAGGATTGATTATATCCTCCTATACTTTGGTCAACTCCGGACTGAACGTAAACCAGGGGCATTGATCTCCAGGACGGTAAATGGTAGCAGAACGCTTCTGATCTAATCGTGCTGAAGCACATATTCGCCTTGGACAAGTCCACTTGGGGAAAAATGATCACTGATATACTGGGAAATACTTCAATTGAACATATTCAGCAAACACTGCTGCAAGGAAGATGAACTATGCTGGGACTCAGCGACCCCTGGATCATTCTGGTTTATGCCCTATCTGTTTTGAGCTCCCTTCTCTGCATCGTTTACGGTGCAATCAAGTGGAACAAGGATTAGCAGCTAAACCCGGCAAGGATAACAGGCTCGAGCAGCTCTTTTTGCTTGGTCCTTTTTGAGCCGGGGCTTACAATATTTATCAGCAGCAGGATCCTGTAAGCGAGGCGTACCCAAACATGACGGAAAATCTTCTGCTTTACGGAATAATTATCGCATATATAGCCATATTGGCTATACTGGGGTATCTGGGGTACAGAAACACCATAGTAACCAGTGACTACGTGGTGGCTGGCAGGAACACCAATCCCGTTATCATGGCCCTATCCTACGGGGCCGCCTTTATCAGCACTTCCGCCATAGTGGGATTCGGAGGCGCTGCAGGCGCTTTCGGGATGGGACTTCTCTGGCTGACATTTCTTACCATCTTGGTGGGAGTGTTCATAGCCTTTATATTCTTCGGCAAAAGAACCAGGTCCATGGGCAAAAGACTAAAGGCCATGACCTTTCCCGATCTGATGGGCAAAAGGTATAATTCCTCCTTCATCCACATTTTCTGCGCCGCGGTAATCCTGCTATTCATGCCTTTGTACGCCGGAGCCGTCCTAATAGGCGCTGCCAGATTCCTGGAGGAAACCCTGAATCTGGACTACCTTACCGCTCTGTACGTTTTTACTGCAATACTTGCCTGCTACGTCATCATAGGGGGACTGAAGGGTGTGATGTACTCCGATGCCTTCCAGGGCACGGTCATGTTCCTGAGCATGGCCTTTTTGATCGTGTTCACCTATGCTCAACTGGGAGGCTTAACCGAGGCCCACACTGCATTGGTCAACATGAGCGATCAAGTACCGCAGTCCCTGAAGGCCATGGGACATCAGGGATGGGCCAGCATGCCCGAATTCGGATCCCATCTGTGGTGGGTACTGGTTTCCACCCTGGTCCTGGGAGTGGGCATTGGCTGCCTAGCCCAGCCCCAGCTGGCAGTAAAGTACATGACCGTGCCAAGCAGCACTTCCCTGAACCGGGCCTGCCTGGTGGGAGGCATCTTTATTCTGGCCATGACCGGGGTCGCCTTTATTGTGGGCGCCCTTTCCAATGTCTATTTCTTCCAGTCCCAGGAACAGGTTGCTTTCACAGCGGTGGAGGGCAACTACGACCGAGTCCTCCCCCTGTATATAAACGAATTTCTGCCGGCCTGGTTCTCTTACCTCTTCATGGTCGCCCTGGTGGCAGCAGCGGTTTCTACCCTGTCCAACCTTTTCCACACCATGGGCACCGCCTTGGGCCAGGACATCTATGACAAGTGCTTCAGGAGAGATAAAAACAATCTTGGCTCCAACAGGCAAGTAGTCTTCTTTGTGCGGATCGGAATTGTGGCAGGCATCCTTTTGAGCGTCCTCCTGGGGTACAAGCTTCCCATTGCCATCATAGCCCGAGCCACTGCCATGTTTTTCGGGATAGCAGCGGCAACCTTTTTGTCCATATATATGCTGGGCATCTTCTGGAAAGGAGTGACCAAGGCCGGGGCCATTGCTGGAATGGTGGCCGGATTCAGCAGCGCCATTTTCTGGCTGGTGTTCGTGTTCGCGGATGTGGCGGAGCCCCTGGGGATTTGTCAGGCCGTCTTCGGCACGCCCCACCTGATAAGCTCCCACCCCTGGCCGGTAGTGGATCCCATATTGATCGGGCTGCCCTTTTCCATGGCAGTTACTTTCCTGACCAGCCTGTTCACCCCTTCCTTTTCAAAATCGCATGTAGACCTCTGCTTCGACGGTCTCAGCCGCTGAAGAGAGTCTTGCAAAGGATAAAACAATAACAGGACACTATCACACCTTGTTTACCCATGCTCACATGCGGTCTTCGTCCTGCCTAAGGGCTCTTACAGCGGCCCGGGTCTTGTGGGACAGAAGCTGCCACTGGGCCTTTATGCCCCGCAGCACAGATTCCCAGGAGGCTAACTCGTGGGAAGACCAGACATCTTCCTTAACAAAGGATTCCCTCACCCTTTCATAAAGATCGGCCATTCTGCGGGCACAGTGTTCACGGGAAAAGATCCTGGCGGTTTTCAGGGCATTTTGCCTCCATCTCTCTGCCTTCTCTAAATCCAGGGCAAATTCTTTCATAGCCTGGGCAAAATCCTGTTCAGAGCTTTCCACATCCAGCAGGCGGCCGTTTTCACCGTCAACCACTACTTCCCGCACCCCGGAAGAGTCCAGGGCTATAACCGGCTTGGACGCAGCCATGGCTTCGGCAAGCACCATGCCCTGAGTCTCGGTAGTGGAGGAAAATACGAACAGATCCATGGCCCCGTAGGCGTCCGCAAGTCCCTGTCCGCTTTGCTGCCCTGCCAGGATCAGCCTGTCCGAAACGCCTTTTTCCTGAAGTATTTCCTGGATATTATCCCTACTGGGACCTTCCCCTACCACCAAAAAAACCGCACGGGGATCGCTTTGCAGGTAGAGAGCTACTGCACGGCTCAGGTATTCCAGGTTTTTTTCCGGAGCCAGTCTACCCACGTAACCAATAACCAAACTGGCTTTACCCATGCCGTGTTTATCCTTGAATTGATCACCGCGCCCTCCGGCAAAAAAATCCAGGTCCACCCCGGTGGGAATGACCTCTATGGGAGTTGTAACACCGCGCTCCTGTAGAATCCGATAAATACTGTCACTGGGAGCCACCACCATACTGCACATGTTTGCGTATTTGGTGGAAAGTTCCAAAACAAACTGTTTCATTTTTGTCGAGTTCAGGGGAACGTAATGGGTATAATGCTCGTAAAGGGTGTGATGGGTAAATACCAGGGGCAGGTCATGGCGCATGGCCATGCGCAGGGCTGAATCCCCCATGAGGTAAGGGTGATGGCTGTGGATAATGTCCGGCTGGAACCTTTCCAGCTGTTTGTTTATGGTAAAGGGCAAGGGCAGGCGCACGGAAAAGTCGCTACCGTTGAAGTTCTGCAGGGCCGGAACCCGAACTACCCTGCCGCCTTCCTCCAACCCCGGAGACAAACCCGGAAAGGTGGGGGCAATGACCAGCACTTCGTGCCCCATTTTTCGCAAATCCTCGGCAAAAAAAGATACCGACCTGGCCACCCCGCCTACATGAGGCAGGTACGTATTGGTAAACATGCATATTTTCATATTGAAAGTAAAACTACTGCAGACTTGGGCTTGGCCCTATAAAAAGCGCTAACCTGCGTTAGCAAGTTTTGCTTTGAGAACCTGGACGGCCTGTTTGCCTAATACCCGAATTTAGGGATAATAAGTATCACTGTTTTATAATTATAGGTTGATGGTTATTTTTTGCTAACTGGACAGTAAACACTTCCCTTAAACTTATGTAACTATTCACCAAATCTTTTTGCGTGCAGTACCTTCCGGCTCGCGCTTTTCTATGCTATCTTGAGAGTTAAAAGTTATCAGTTATCAGTTAATAGTTAAAGAAGAAAAGACTTGTGATTTCAAGTAGTTATACTCTAGATGCAACTGGACAGCTGGAATCTGGAAAAGTACTATAATTCTAGCATGTTGCACGAAAACTTTTGACTGTCCAGTATGTTATAATAAAACCAAATAATAGCTGTCATGCGGGTTGCAACAGCACAGGTTCTTTTATGTCTGGGCCGGAGATTTTTTTAAAACCCGGCATGGCAATGGTAATATCCGGGACATCCCCGCGCCACTGGCCATCAATCCATGCAAAATCCTTTCCATTTTCCCTGAACAGTGCAAGGCTTACCTCCCCGTAAGGAGTAGGGGCAGGACCGAAACTTACTTCCTGACCATACATTATCCACTCCGGGAAAACCCCGGAAAAAAGGATCAAGCCGTTGCCTTCCTCCCGCACAAACATGTTGCGTATCATCATGACCCATTCCGCTGCAGCCCACCCGTGCTGACCATCACCCATGCAACCTCCTCCGGTAAAGGGATGTATCGCTTCGGGCCACTGCCCAGTGGGTGAGGCCATGTCAACAACAGCCCTCACCAACTCCCTGAGTCCCGGCTCCTGATGGCGCAGCAGGGTCTGGGCAATGTCCAGAGTGAGATAGGCGTTTATCCCGGAATGAATCATGTCCTGGAAAAAGCCTCCCTGGTAAAAGCAGTTTCGCATGAGGAACCTGGCAGTATTCAGGATTTCAGGGCTGCCCACCGGGTATAGGTGCAGAGGATAATCTGCAACCAGGGAACCTATAGCCCCGGCATCCATGCGGCGATAGGGTGATGCTGGTATGCCTCCCTGCTTTTTTCGCTCCGGGATGCCAGAGATGCTGTTTTGGATATCCTGATGGTACCTGTCTGCAATACTAGTTATATATTTGGCTAGAGTTTCATCACTGCCCTTAATTGCGGTTTGTGCGGCTGCGCACAGTCCGGCCAGGCTCCAGAAATTATCCCAGTAGTAAAAATCATTGGGACCCAAGTGCTCTGCGCTGAAGCCTGCGGGCAAAAGTCCTGCATGCAGGTGCTTTTTTACACTGGTCATTCGCTTTCTGTCTATCCACTTAACCGCCTTTTCCATGGCAGTCCACCAGTTTTGTTTGATAGTGCGCCCTGTAAGTTCCTGGTAGCGGCCCATTAGCCACAGCACCTGGCCGTTGGAATCCCACTCCCCTTCTTGGGAATGAAAATAGCCGCTGTACTTCTGGCGACCAGGAAAGAGATCCATTTGTTTTTCACAGCGATCCTTTAGACCCAGTGCCAGCATGGCGTGCAGCATGAGGCAGGCGTCCCGGAACCAGAAACGCTTGTAGGTATAAGGCCCCGGGACCACATCATCAGCTGAGAGAAGCAATAAAGAACGGACAGCTGCGTCATATATGAACTGCATTCTTTTATCCGGTATATTCAAGGCGGCAGTGTCCTGAAGCGCTCTATTCCAGGCCTTCTGCGAGCCGGGAACCCTCTCCCTTGTCCCTGTATTTTCAAGGGGTACATTGATATCCAATTCTTTCTTAGCACCGGGCTTTAAACGGTATAAGGCCGCCCCTGTGGCCATGCCTGTGGAACATTTAACCGTGGAAACATCCTGCATAATATTTTCCTGAATACAGTGCAGGACATCCCCTTCCCTATAGGGCGAATGGAATATTTTATGTGGCTGCTCTCCCAGATAAACCGCATGCTCGCTGTTTACCAGCCAACTGCAGGACTTTTCCCTAAACTCCAGCTTCTCCACGAACTGAACCCCTTCCGGGTTGTACGGGCGGATACTTACCGCCAGCCAGGCATCATCGCCACTTTCAGCCGCAACCCTGATTCTGGCCCGGGGAGAATTCTGTTCTATCTCCATCCAGGTTTTGCTCTGAACCTCTTTGCTGCTGTGTTTTACCTCAGTCAATATTTCCAAGTTGGGCTGAAAACTAAGTTCCTGATTCGCCTCTTCCGCCTTGGAAGGCAGCAGGTGCCTGCCGTATGCATCCAAAACCCAGAAATCCAGGGACCAGCCATCAATGTGCGGTGTTACCAAGCCTCGGGGATCCACGATGGGATACAGGGGTAGATCCGGATGGCCCACTGCAGTCCAGTTGCGATGGGTAAGATTTACGTGGGTAAAGGAAAATGCCCGGGGTATGAAAGAGCAGTCCCCTGGATTGAACTGCTTCTGTACCCAGAAAGGCCATACCCAATCCAGGTTGTGCTGAATAGCCCTGGTATTTATAAGCCCTCGGGCATGAAAAACAATCCCTGCGCGCAAAAGTTCAATAGGCTCGTTTACCTCCGAGGGTTGGGCAAAACGCCGCAAGCGAGCCATGAGTTTTACAGGATCAATAATCCCGTAGCTGCGTGCGGCGCGCCGGACAAAGTATTTCCAGGGAAGCCAGCGTAAAATAATTACCTCCTGTAACCTTTAGCAGTTCATGAAGCCACATTTTCTCAAACAGTCATACAACAGTATTTAGACCCCTAAAGAAATAAAAGCTCACCCGGTTAAACCCTACCTGTGCAAGAGTTAGCACTTGCTTTATTATATATATTTCAGATCCATGATTGTATAACAAGAGGAAAGGTGGGGGCTAGCTGATTTACCGGTTTAAAAGTAAAGTTAAAGGTCAATTCCAATATTGCGACGGAAATTCAGATTCTTAGAAAATATTCAGTAAAAACAAGAGATTGTCCAAGAGATTTTAATTGTTGAGTCAGGTTTAAACAGAGAAATTTGCAGATGCAAGAGGCTTTTAACCAATGGTAATTCTCGGTACAATTTGGAGCCCAGGTTCACAATCGAGATTTACTGGATTGTTAAGGATTCAGGCTTGGTCTATACCCAATTTTTCCCAAAAAATCCAGTGCCATATGAGAATAGACTTGTAACTACTCCTGGGACAGCAATCGTTCATTGTTAGGTTTTTTTGCTTTCAAGACTCCATCACTGGCCATTTATGATCGATTAAACATAATTTGTTAATTTTGGCGGGTTTAGGCTAAGCTACCTGAAAAGAGGGAGAGTATTGAATTTCTGAAAGAAGTCTGATTCTTGCCTTGAATGGACATTCTAGGCAAGATTTAGCTAAATAGAATGCAACTATTCACCATATTTTACCATAGAATGAAAAAATGCTCAACAAGTTAACGCTTGCTGTCTTCTTAACTCTTGCTTGTTAGGTATTTTTGGCTGGAAAATTCTTTGAGTTAACAATCAATCTTGAATTGAACATTTGTTGTTATCTAGATGGAATTCAGGCAGGAAGTAAGGTGGAGGAGCTATGAAAGTGCGGCTGTTCAAGAAAATGGGGGAGGCAAACTTATTTGGCGCACTCCCAATCCCAGCCATAATAAGGCACGGGCATCCAGAAATAACCTCACTCTTCAACCCGCGCTGCAATCTCTTCCCAGGGAGCAACTATTCACCACGTTTCACCCAAACTATTCACCAAATCTGCTTAGGCCCAAGCCTAAGATATTTTTAGCTCTCGCCTGCTTCGCTAGAGGCACCCAGTTAATACCCCAAAGGGGACCCCGATTTAAACGGGCAAGCAGAGGACGCAGAACGTGACCTGTGAATACTTTAAGTAGAATGTGGTGAATAGATGCTAATTATCTTGGGTTTCTTGAACATTCACCATGGATTAAGCTTTTAAAACTATAATAGATCACTCCTTGATCAGAAAATGCTCTCTAATAATTCCCGGGTTTTTTCTTCTACAGGGTCTTTAGCATCCTCTTCTTCAGGATCCGCGCCGTTTAAAAGCTTTCGCAGCATATCCTCGCCCTTCTTTCGCAAAGTATCGCGAAGGATATCCTCTACATCCAACCTTACGCTCAAATCGTCAAACTTACCTTCCACACGGAGGGGCAGGGCTTGATCCGGTACGCTGTAGCGTCTTTCCAGCTCTTGTTTTAAACTCCCCTCCACAAAAACCCGGGATCTGGATTCCAGGTAAGACTCGGGAAGATCCAATCGTAAGTTCCCGGTAACCCCAAGCACAGGGGAATAAAGCTCCAAATCCTCAGATACGGCTATTCCGGAATCTATATCAAAGCTCCCCTTAAGAGTAGAAAATCCGGTGGTAGCTTCCTCCTCTTCCGAGGGTCCGGAGTCTCCAAAAGCCAAGGCAAATCCTCTCCTGATCATCCTGTCCAAGTCCATTCCTTTTATAGTCCCCTCCTGAACCTCAACACTGGACTGCCCGGCAAGGTTTTCCTTGAAAAGATCCGGGGTAGTCCCGAAAGTATCCAGGTCCGCGTCCAGATCCAGCCTGCCGGTTAAAAGGTCCTGGTCAGCTGCGTCCCGGAGCAGAGGACCTATCTGAACGTCTCTCATGGACTGCTGGGTCTTTACGTAGGCCTCGCCTTCCTCTTCCCGGAGGTTAAGCTGACCCTCCAGGGAACCGTCGTACAGCCTGCCCCGTATCTGGGAAAGCTCCAGCTCACCGTCACCCGAGGCCACCTGGGCCTCCAGCTGATCTATCAGGGCACCGGATGCCTTGAGGTTGGTTAGCTTGATATTACCGTTAAGGACGAACTCGTGCAGAAAAGAGAGATCCATACCCTCCTCTTCCGGATTGGAACCGGGATTGTTCCCAGGATTGGATCCGCTGGAGCCGGACTCCTCCTCAGGCAGAAAACGGTCCAGGTCCAGATTGTCACCCTCTAAATCGAATGTCACCCTGGGCAGGGTATCCAAATCCGTTCCGCTAAGCTCACCGCGAAGCTCCATGTCCAAGGCATGCACCCAAAGTCCGGAAACCTCTACCCGGTTCTCCTGCAGGAAATAGAGCACATCTCCCCGCACCTCGCCGTTTTCTATGGGCTCAGGCAAAGGCTCCCCCTCCAGATCCAGAACCAGATCCACCTCAGAAAGATCCACCCTGCCCTGATCCTGGGCAAACTGGGCCTGAGCATTCATATCCAAGGCACCCTTGAGAGCCGGAGACACACTGCTAAAGCTTATACCCGAACTTATCCCATAGGCATCTCCTGGTGCAGCTCGGGAAACGTTTAAATTCAGCTCGGGAATCCCTAACTCTAAATCGGCTTCAGGGTCTTGCCCCTGAAGATGGGCTTGGTGCATACCCACCCCTATCTCTCCGGTAAGATTCTCCACAAAAAGATCCGGGGTAGTCCCGAAAGTATCCAGGTCCGCGTCCAGATCCAGCCTGC
>CAZNYT010000079.1:0-9408 GCA_964577315.1 uncultured Desulfovibrionales bacterium | reverse complement strand
CTAGAAAAGCGCGAGCCGGGTACGCGGCACGCAAAAAGATTTGGTGAATAGTTACGAAATATTTAAAGGATTGTATATGCCAGCCAAATACGGTGAGTTTGATAAAAAAATGCAAAAATTACAAAAAATTATTCAGGAACTGGAAAAAAAGGACCTGTCCCTGGAAAAAGGGGTGCAACTTTTCAAGGAAGGCATGACCTTGACCCAATCTTGCCGGGAGCAATTGGAAAAGGCCAAGCACGAGCTGAACATTCATTCTGAACATTCGGACCCGGAAAGTCAAAATCATGAGTAATGGCTTTAAAGTGCGGTTGGCCCAGCGTAGCCAAGAAATAGAATCCTACTTGGAACAATGCCTTCAAGTAGAAGATATCCCGGAGCAATTAAGACAGGCCATGGAGTACAGCTTGCTTGCCGGTGGCAAGAGGATGCGGCCGGTACTATGCCTGGCTTGGGGCGAGATGTTGGGAGTCTCCAAAAGGGAAATTCTTTCTTTTGCTGCTGGGTTGGAGTTCATACATACCTATTCCCTGGTCCACGACGATCTTCCTGCCATGGACAACGATGATACCCGCCGAGGCAAACCCACCAATCACAAGGTTTACGGGGAAGCTTTAGCTATATTGACCGGTGATGCCCTTTTGACTCAGGCGTTTTACATGATGCTAAGTACTTCTCTTACACCCGCCCGGGTTCTGCCCGCCTGCAGGGAAGTTGCCCATGCTGCCGGGCCTTGGGGCATGGTGGGAGGGCAATGCCTGGATACCCTGGCAACTGGACAAGGGATTATGGATGTTCAGGCCCTGAAAAACATGCATGCCATGAAAACCGGGGCCCTGATCCGGGCGGCTTGCTGCAGCGGAGCGGTTTTAGCCGGACATGAACCCGGGGAAAGCAGTGCCCATTTTCAGAATGCCGGACAATATGGCACCAATATAGGTCTAGCTTTCCAGATCATGGATGACGTTCTGGATGTTACCGGGGATGAGGAGGCTTTGGGCAAACCCGTGGGCAGCGATGTAACCTCGGATAAATCCACATATCCCAAGTTTCTGGGCCTGGAAAAAAGCAGGGAGCTGGCCCAGGAGTCGGTGGATCAAGCATTGCTCAGCCTGCAGGGGTATCACGGGGAACACAAGGAGTTTCTCCGAGACCTGGCCCAGTATATCGTGGACAGGGCGAGCTGATTCAGCGGCTATCCATGAACCATAACTCGAATACAGCACTGGAAATACTAGGCAGGCTAAGGTCCAAGTATCCGGAACCAGCCACAGCACTTTCCTGGGAAACACCCTGGCAACTCTTGGCAGCCACGATGCTTTCTGCTCAATGTACAGACAAGCAAGTTAACAAGGTTACCCCTGTTCTCTTCAATTCTTGGCCGGACCCGGCCTCCTTATCCCAAGCGGATCCAGAACAGCTCCAGGAAATCATCAGGCCCGTGGGATTTTTTCGTACCAAGGCCAGGAACCTGTTGGATACTGCCAACATTCTTGTTCGGGATTTTCAGGGCCAAGTACCGGCAAGTATGGAGGAGCTTTTGCTTCTTCCGGGAGTAGCGCGCAAAACTGCCAATATAGTGTTGTACAATGCTTTTGGGCTTAATCTCGGGATAGCTGTGGACACGCACGTGCAAAGAATCAGTTTGCGCCTGGGTCTAACCCGGGCAGGGTCTCCTGGAAGTATTGAGCAGGATCTCATGAAAATTTTTCCCAGCCAGGAATGGGGCGCACTTAATCACATGTTGGTCTGGTTCGGCAGGGAGGTCTGCCGGGCAATCAAACCCATGTGTGCACGTTGTTTTTTGGCTGATATTTGCCCAATGGGAATTGAGCTTAGCAGTAACATAAACGCAACTACTCACCATGTTTGATCTAAACTAGCATTGCCATGAACGGGATAGGAAGATTTCACCTGGAGCAAACAGATAATCAGGCCAGGGCGGGGACTCTGGAAACCGCCCATGGACCGGTGCACACCCCGGCTTTTATGCCCGTGGGAACGCAGGGAAGCGTTAAAGCCCTTTGTCCCCAGGACCTGCAAAACATAGGCACCAGTATTTTGCTCAGCAATACATATCACCTTTATCTTCGTCCCGGGGATGAGTTGCTGGCAGAGCTAGGGGGGCTGCACGGGTTCATGAATTGGCATGGGCCTATTTTGACGGATTCAGGTGGATTCCAGGTATTTAGCCTGGCAGATCTGAGAAAAATAACCGAGCAGGGAGTGGAGTTCGCGTCCCATTTAAACGGTTCCAAACATATGTTTACCCCGGAAAAGGTTATTTCCATTCAACAAAACATAGGTTCAGATATCATGATGGTTCTGGATGAATGTGTCCCTTACGGAGCGGGGTTCGATTATACCCAAAAATCCATGCACCTGACCACTTCCTGGGCCAGGAAAAGCTTTGATTTCTATGCCGGGAGTACAAGCAAACAGCTTTTATTCGGTATTGTGCAAGGGGGATTCTTCCGGGAACTGCGCCAGGAAAGTGCCGCGCGCATTACTGAAATTCCCATGCACGGCTACGCTCTGGGAGGGCTTAGCGTGGGCGAGCCCAAGGAAGAGATGCTGGAAATCGCTCATTTTACAGCCCCTTTGTTGCCAAAAAATAAACCTAGATACTTGATGGGCGTGGGGAAACCCCTGGATATTTTGGAGGGTATAAGGGCGGGCATAGATATGTTTGACTGCGTTCTGCCCACCCGGAACGCCCGCAATGGGGCGCTGTTTACCTCCATGGGCCAGATTAACATCAAAAGGGCGGAATACAAGAGGGATCCAGAACCCTTGGATCCGGAATGTGACTGTTACACATGCAGCAATTTTTCCCGGGCTTATCTTAGGCATTTGTATCATGCCCAAGAGATCCTGGCCTACAGGCTTAATACCCTGCACAATCTGCGTTTTTTTCTCACCCTTTGCCAAAGGGCCAGACATGCCATCCAGGAGCAAAAATTCTCGGCTTTGATGAAAAAGTACCAGGATATCTATGCAGGCCGAGCACCATGTTTTACCTAAAATATGGTGACTAGATGCTATTGAAAAAGGGAATTTGTTGAAGGAAGCTAGATTAGCGGTTTGTGGTCCAATAAGGGTCAGGGTGGGGTTCAGTGGCCATTAGGTCCCAACAGGAATTTTCCCAACCGTATATTATCCCTTTGTCCCGGCAAGTCGGGCAACGCCAATATATTTGAAAATTTTGCAGGTAATCCACGTAAATTATCTCCAATCTACCCTTGCACGGATCTCCATTAGGTCTTCTGCGGCAATCGATCTCGCTGAAAATGGGGCCGAATGTGCCGTCCTTGGTAGCAGTCAGAACAATCTGGCCGAAATATCTGGCCATAATGGCAGCGGACTTGGTTATGCAGGGATCAAGACAGCCTTCTTCGTCCAGGTATTGCCGCATGTTTATCTTCCAGCAATCCTTGGTGTTTTCCAACTCGAACAGAGGATATATAACCTGTCTTGAAAATTTTAACAGTGATACAACCATAAGCCATGATCTCAAAATAAATTTCCTGTAGCCATGTCAAGGAACCCTTATATCTAATATTTTTAAAAATGCAACCGTCAAACAATATTTTTAAGTACTTACCAGGGTGAGAAGTTCTTGCTTGAAAAAAAGCATATTTTTGTCTACCAAGTGATCTCGGCGATTTTTTGGCCGAATTTTAACAAAAATGTCATTTTCTATGACTCGAGCTGCAAGCTTTAAGGACTGAAAGCTTCTCTATAAAGTTTATAACCCATGGATTAAAATATATTATCAGATTGAGAGTCAAAAATCCTTTTTTTGATAGTTTGTAAGATAGGGTGAACAGTTGAGATGATTTTTGTTTTCTTAGTTGTATCTACATCTACAAAATTCTCTAACTTAACACACTGATTTTATTTTATTACTTTTTAATTTTAACTCTCAAATTACCAAGGAGGAATGATAAAGTGAAGCCTTCCAAATCCAATGATGTGCTGGGGACGGTAAACCGGGGTTCTCCTGCCGAGTCCGGGTTGTGCACGTTATGCCGGGCGGACTGTGCCGGAAAGTGTGAAACTTGGCTCTCTAGTCTTAGGGGCAGGGAAGTCTTGTATCCCCGCGATTATGGCAAAGTAACCGCTGGAGCCGATCAAACCACCCATGTAGGGATCTCTTATGATTCGGTCCGAATCCAGGGTTATAATTACGGGGCATCCGGTCTTCCTCCGGGTGTCAACAATGATCCTGATAACTGTACCTTCCCGGAAGTGGATATCTCAACTTCATTCGGAAGAAACAGTACCATAAGGGCCAAAATGCCCATAATGACCGGGGCTCTGGGTTCCACAAAAATAGCTGAGACCTACTGGGATTCTTTTGCTACTGGATGCTCCCTGGTGGGAGTGCCCATAGTTATTGGCGAGAATGTGGTAGGTGTGGATCAAAATTCCAAGCTGGAACAAGGAAAGATAGTGGATGCTCCTGAATTGGACAGGCGTATTAACACCTATATGCGCTACTATGACGGTAGCGGCGCCATATTGGTGCAGCTTAATATAGAAGACGCCAGGAACAAGGTGGCGGAGTACATAGCTGATAGGCACGGCCATCACCAGGTCCTGATAGAGATTAAATGGGGGCAGGGGGCCAAGGATATTGGTGGCGAGATAGAGGTTTTCAGCTTGGAAAAGGCCCTATTCTTGAAGAAAAGAGGCTACGTTGTTGATCCTGACCCGGAATTCCAAGAAGTTCAGGAAGCTTTCAAGCGGGGGTCCATCCAGAGCTTTGCCCGGCATAGCAGACTGGGATTCACAGATTTTTCCCGGTTTGAGGATATCCGGGAGAATTTCAAATCCACTGTGGATTATCTGCGGAGCTTGGGTATCCAGGGAGTCACTCTCAAAACCGGCGCTTACGGCATGGAAGCCTTGGCCATGGCTATTAAGCTGGCAGGGGAGAACAACATAGACCTTTTGACTATAGACGGAGCCGGAGGCGGGACCGGTATGAGCCCCTGGCACATGATGCAGTCCTGGGGCGTTCCCTCTATCCTTTTACATTCCAAAGCCTATGAATACGCCAGGATTCTGGAAGAACAAGGAGAAAACGTACCGGATCTCTCCTTTGCTGGCGGATTTGCCCAGGAAGACCATATTTTCAAGGCCATGGCCATGGGAGCCCCTTACAGCAAATTGGTATGCATGGGGCGGGCCCTTATGATCCCAGGATTTTTGGGAAGCAACATACAAGGAGTCCTTCAGCCAGACACCAAGGAAAAAGTAGGCGGGAACTGGGACAAAATGCCCAAAACAGTATCAGATTTGGGTAGTTCACCTGAAGAACTATTTGCCGGGTATTACGATGTCCAAAAAAGAGTAGGTAAAGAGGAAATGGCCAATATCCCGCTAGGAGCCATCGCCTTCTGGACCATGACGGATAAGCTCAAAGCCGGGTTGCAACAGTTCATGGCAGGTTCCAGAAAGTTTTCCCTGCCTGAAATAGAACGCCAGGATCTGGCTGCAGGTAACAGGGAAACCGCCCGGGAGACAGGATTGGACTTTATAGCGGATGCCCAGGACGAACAGGCCAGGAAGATTCTCAAGTCCTAAAGCACCGATATCATTCCCCGCTGAGCATCAAGCTCGGCGGGGTATTCCCAGTGCTTTAAGACTGGATCTGCTTTTTTATCCAGCTCAGCTGCTCCTCCCGGTCCCGGGCATGCCCATCTATCTGGGCGGCCTTGAGTTGCTGGAAAAGGCGGCCGAACAAAGGACCGGGCTTCAGGCCAAGTTCCTTTAAATCTTGGCCTGATATCTGGGTGCTAATGTTGCGCAGATGGGTAATGTAGTAGGATATGTATTTGCGCAGTTCCTCCTTTTGGATCTTGGCCATCAAGTATAGCTGACCCTCCAATGGCAAGGGCTCCAAGATAAAATAAAGAGAGCTCAGTTTTTCCTCTTTCTTATGCCAGGAATGCAACTGGTTCATGGTGCTTTGAATCTTATTGCGTAAAGAGAGGAAGAATTGGATCTGTTTCCGGGAAAAATTGAAGCGTTCCAGTACGATCTCGGCTTGGGTGTCTTGGATGTGGTTGAGTAAGGCCAAGAGATAAAGGGTGGGGTTGTCCAATTTTTCATCCAGGTACAAAAGCTGAAACCAATTAATTACTTTTTCCGTTTCCACAAAAAGTTTTTTAATGTTTGTGGTGAGTTGGAGCAGGGGATGGATATTCTTTAAAAGCCCGAACCCCTCCATTCTGTCCATGCAGGGCAAAGGGGCCACTTCCTGAAAGATCATCTTCAGTTCATGGTAGATTCTGCTGCCGGATAACTGGTGAAAGATATTCAGCTCTAGGGCATTTTTGATAAGCTTTTCGGTCTGAGCATCGATCTTGAAACCGAATCTTTGTTCAAAACGGATCCCGCGGACAATCCTAGTGGGATCCTCCACAAAGCTGAGGGAGTGCAAAACCCGGATAACCTTGTCCTTGAGATCTCTTTGTCCCCCGAAAAAATCCACCAATCTTCCGAAATTGTTCGGGTTTAAATGTACTGCCAGGGCATTTATGCTGAAATCCCGGCGGTACAGATCCATTTTTATGGAAGATAGCTCCACCGTGGGCAGGGCTGCTGGATGATCGTAGTATTCCAGCCTGGCTGTGGCCACATCTATTTTTTGACCGTCCTGCCTTATGATTACCGCGGTTCTGAACTTCTGATGGGCCCGGATCCTGGCTCCCAGCTCCTCAGCCAAGGCTTTGGCAAACTCGATACCATCTCCTTCTACCACTAGATCCACATCCAGGTTGGGGCGATCCATGAGAATGTCCCGCACAAAACCGCCCACACAATAAACCTCGTAATTCATTTCCTGGGCCTTTTGCCCGGCTCTCTGCAGCAAGGAATAGATATCTTTAGGCAATCTTTCCTTGAGCATGCGCTTAATGTTACGTTCCCGCTTTTTTTCAGGCAACAGGGATTCCGGAATGCGAGCAGGCTCCTGAATCATGTTGTTGATTAGATCCGTACGAGTCACCACTCCAATTACCTTGTAGGAATAACTCCGATCAGGGGGTTCCTTTTGCACCACCGGTATCAAACGTTGTCTTTGACCAATGATTATCTCCATTACCTGGTAGATATCTGCTTGACTTTCCAGGGTGGATATATCGGTAAGCATGTAATCCTGGACAGGAATTTGGCCTAAACCATGCCCTATAGCCTTATCTGCCAACTGATGCTCCAAAATGCCCACGCACTGACCATCTTCTCGCCGGATTATAGGAATGGCCTTTAGGCCGAATCTGGTCATCACTTCCGAGGCATGGCTTATGGTTCGATCTTCCTGGATAGTCACTGCGGGTTTGGACATAAGATCCGCAACCAGGATCTGGGGATTTATCTGGGAATAGAGGAGGCCAAACAACTCGTCCTTGACCTGGATTAAGGTTTTGTGCTTGATATTGGCTGAAGCAGCAAAAGAATGACCTCCGCCTCCCAAGGAGGAGCATATCTTGCCCACGTCCACATCCGAGGACCTGCTTCTGGCCACTACATGAATCCGATCCTGCATTCGGCCCAAGGCGAAAAGCACCCGAATATTTTCCATATCCAACAGCTTGTGGGCCAAGAGGGCAAAATCCCCCATGTAATGATCCAGGGAAATCTCGGTAACCACAACATCGATCCCTTTTATTTTATGGGTTGTGGCTGCCTCCAGCATGGAGTTCAAGATTACAATCTGCTCCGCGCTTAGATCCCTGGTGATCAGATCCGATACCACGTTTAAATCCATGCCCTGCAACAACAGCCAGGAAGCAGCATTAAAGTCCTGATGGGTAGTGGATTTAAAGGTAAAACAACCGGTATCTTCATATACGCCCAGCCCCAATATCGTGGCTTCGTCCTCGCTAAGTTGGACATCGTTTGCAATAAGTTTTTCCGTCAAAATGGATACTGTGGAACCCCAAGGATGGATTACCTCGTATTCTCCTTGGATATCCTCGTCTGAATTCGGATGATGATCATAGATATGTATCCGGATGTCCGCTCTATCAAAAAGGGATTCTACATGTCTCAACCTGGATTTTTGTCGGGTATCTACAATTACCAGCTGGTGTACCGATTCCGGATCAATATCTTTGAAGGATTTAAAATTGTACAGATAAGTGGCGCTTTGGATGAAAAAGTTCTTCAGGTTCTTTTCCTGACTACCTGGAAAGATGAGCACAGAGTCCGGATACAGCTTGCTGGCCGCAATCATGGATGAGAGGGCATCAAAATCCGCATTTACATGGCAGGTAATTACAGTGGGAGCAGCGATTTTCTCTTTTTTCTGCATAAGTTATTTTTCCTGTATTTTGGACCGGGGATGAAAACGTTCATGAGCAGATTTGAGCCGGTCGCTTTGTACATGGGTATAAATTTCTGTGGCTGTTATGTCCGAATGTCCCAAGAGGATCTGAACCGTGCGCAGATCAGCCCCGCCTTCCAGCAAATGGGTTGCAAAAGAATGGCGCAGGGTATGCGGGGAAACCTCTTTTTTAATACCTGCCTTTAAGGTGTACTTCTTGATAGTTTTCCAGACTCCCTGCCTGGACAGGGCCTTGCCGGAACGGTTCAAGAAAATCCGGTCCACTTGTGGGGAAAAGGCATCCCGCCAGCTATGGAGGTAAAACTCCAGCCACTGCATGCAAGTATAGTGCAAGGGAACAAGCCTTTCCTTGCCTCCTTTACCCCAAATCCGGAGCACTCCGGCCTGGGAGTCAAAGTCCAGGATCTTCAATTCCACAAGCTCGGAAACCCGGAGCCCGGCAGCGTATAACAGCTCCAGCATAGCTCTGTCCCTGATCCCGAGTTTGCCTTGAGAATCGGGTTGGGATAAAATGGATTTTACTTCTTGAACAGTCAAAACCTGGGGAAGTAATTGGGGCAATTTGGGGTTCTCAAGCATTTCCGCAGGGTTGTTTTCAACTAGGCCCTGATGGGACAAAAAACCGAAAAATCCCCGCAAGGTGGCCATGTGTCTGGCCATGCTCCTGCTTTGCAATCCTTTCCGTCGCAAAAATAAAAGGTAAAGAAATAGGGCCTGTTCATCCACCTCCCTGATATCCAGATTTTTATCCCTTAGGAAACTTTCAAAAATGGAAAGATCCTTGGTGTATGCATTCACGGTTTCCCGGGACAGCCCCTTGATTACCAGGATGTGTTCCAGGAAGGATTCTATGAGTGGGTTCTGTTCTGTCTCCAAGTACGACTCCGGCAGCGAAGTTGCTATAAAACTACAACGAAACTTATTATCCCCAAAGGTCCGAGGGTTCTGCAAACAGGCCGTAAAAACTCGCTCCAAGGCAGCTTATATCAAAATCTATATTTCTGGTGACCCGATTTCAGGAGTGCTTGGATAGGGAGCGTGAGCTTTTTATA
>CAZNYT010000078.1:7883-9618 GCA_964577315.1 uncultured Desulfovibrionales bacterium | reverse complement strand
CCCGGGGCGGGAATTGAACCCGCACGGAGGATTACTCCCAGGGATTTTAAGTCCCTTGCGTCTACCAGGTTCCGCCACCCGGGCAGATAGGCGAGTTTAGCTCTGAGCTAGAAGCGCATTGCTTGCAGTAAATAAATAATTTATCCTGCTCTCATGCAATCGTCAAGAGATCTGTTGATAAATGTTAATTCGGGATCAGGCAAGGGAGGCGGGCTGGATGCCAAGACCCTGATTATTGGATTGGACGCTCTTTCCTTTAGCTTGGCCAGGCGGCTGTGTCAGGACGGGATCTGGAGCAATTTGAAGCCCATAGTGGAATCCGGGAACTGCCTGGGGATTAGCTCGGAGTTGCCAGAAGTCTCTCCTGTGAACTGGACTTCCTTTTTTACTGCTTCCGGCCCGGAGCAGCATGGGGTTTACGGATTCACATACATTGATCCCGAAACTTATCGCCTGGGAATCACAGACTTTTCCTGCGTGCGGGCCGAGACCGTCTGGGACCGCCTGGGATCCGCGGGACAGAGCTCCAAGATAATTAACCTGCCCTGTACTTATCCCGCCCCAAGCCTTAAAGGGATGCTCATTTCCGGGTTCCTAGCCCCGGATTTGGAAAAGTCTGTATATCCCGGGGCACTATATCCCATCCTTAGCGAATCCGGCTACAAATTGGAAGCGGATACCAGGCAAGGGTTAAGCAATCCCGAGGCACTTCTTCGGGAGCTGCACCAAACCATTGCCTCCAGGATCAAGGCTTTGGACATGTTCTGGCCGGATATGGCCTGGGATATGTTTATCCTGGTCTTTACCGAATTGGACCGCTTGGGTCATTTCCTTTTTGATGCCCTGACGGATGAAAGGCACCGCCTGCACAGGGAATGCATGGAATTGCTTAGAGCCTTGGACCGGGCGGTGGGGGAAACCTTGGACCGATTCAGGGAAATCCCAGAGCCCAAGAGGTTGATGGTGGTGGCGGATCACGGATTTGGTCTCTTGCAGACCGAGGTGGATGTTAATGCCCTATTACGTTTTGGGGGTTTTCTGGAGTTAAAAAGAGCCCCGGCAAACGAACTTGATGTTTCGTGCCTGGATGAGTCCAGCCGCGCCTTGGCATTGGATCCGGGCCGGATTTATATCCACGACAGGGACAGGTTTGCCCGGGGCAGGGTGAACAACCTGGAGCGGGCAAGTATAGTCCGGGAAATAAAGAGCCTTCTGGAGGGTCTTACCTACCAGGGGCAAAAAGTTATGGAACGGGTATATTGGAAAGAGGAGATATATCCGGATGGAAAAGGGTTTCCCCCGGATCTATTATGTGTTCCCAGGCCCGGATTCGATCTCAAGGCCAAGTTTGACCGCAGGGAGGTTTTCGGTCATTTTGGCCGCACCGGAACCCATAGGCCGGAGGACGTTTTTTTCTACGATTCTGCAGGGGCTAGGCCCGGGAGTGTTAGGGAGATATTGGACGGGATTCTGTATCAGTAGCCTGTAGTCGGTTGTCTGTAGACATTCAGGTATTCAGGTATTCTGGTATTCTGGAATGCTGTATCAGTGGTCAGTAGCCTGTAGTCGGTTGTCGGGAGGGAGCATAGGTGCAGGAAGTGGAAGTGTTCATTATCTCAATCAGTTAAATACGTGCATACTCGCATACATAAATCAGTGGTCAGTAGCCTGTAGTCCGTGGTCTTTAGAATGAGGAATCCAGGTATTCTGGGATTCTGGAATGCTGGAATGCTGG
>CAZNYT010000078.1:0-7783 GCA_964577315.1 uncultured Desulfovibrionales bacterium | reverse complement strand
TTTTAAATGGATAACCAAGCTTTAAGCTATCAATTATGATCAACTACGAACAAAGTCTCAATCCAGCGCAGCTGGAAGCGGTACGCACCACCCAAGGGCCGGTGCTGGTGATTGCCGGAGCAGGTAGCGGCAAGACCCGAACCATTGTTTACCGCTTAGCCTACCTGGTGGAACAGGGCATCCCTCCGGAGAGCATCCTGCTTCTCACATTCACCCGTAAGGCGGCCACCCAGATGCTCACCCGGGCGGGTGAGCTCCTGAACCAGGAAATGGGCATGGTTAGCGGGGGAACATTCCACGGTTTCAGTTACCTGATCCTGAAGAAGTTTGCACATGCCCTGGGTTTCAATCAGGGATTTACGGTTATGGATGCCGGGGATGCAGAAGAGGTTCTAAGAAGCGTGCGAGCGGAGCTGAAGGTTGGAAGCGGAGATAAATCCTTTCCCCGCAACCGGACCATATTGTCCTTTTTAAGCAAGGCCCGCAACAAGGAAATGTCCCTGCAAGAGGTTATTGAAAAGGAAGCCCAGCATCTTGTTCCCCAACTGGAGGACATCCTCAAGTTGGAAGAGAATTACTTCCTGGAGAAGCAGAAACTGGGACTTGTGGATTTTGACGATCTTTTGTTCTACATGGAAAGGCTCCTGCTGGAGCATCCCGAGGTTTTGGAATACGTGCGCAGTGTATACAGCCACGTCATGGTGGACGAGTACCAGGATACCAATCTGGTCCAGGCCAGGCTGGCCAGGCTGGTTGCTTCGGAGCAGGGCAATATCATGGTAGTGGGAGATGACGCCCAGTCCATCTATGGGTTCCGAGGGGCGGATGTGGGCAATATTTTGGATTTTCCGCACACTTTCCCCGGGGCCAAGATTATTAAGCTGGAGCAGAACTATCGATCCACCCAGCCCGTACTGGATCTTACCAACTCTATCCTGACCAGGATGGGACAAAAGTTTGAAAAGGACCTCTTTTCCACAAGAGCCGAAGGCTCCATACCGGAAATGATTACTCCGGACAGCGATGTGGGCCAGGCCTCTGCAGTCCTGGACAAGGTGCAGGAACTCAGCACTTGTTATCCCCTGCACGAAATCGCTGTCCTGTTCCGTTCCGCGTATCACGCTTACCCTCTGGAGGTGGAGCTGAACAAGGCCTCCATAAGTTACCAGAAATTCGGCGGGATCAGGTTTTCCGAGGCAGCCCATATCAAGGACGTTTTGTCCTTGATGCGGATGATACTGGAACCACTCGATTTTTTGGCCTGGAAAAGAGGTCTGGGCCTTTTGAAAGGAGTGGGGCCCAAGACAGCTGAACGTTTGTACCGAGCGGCTTGGGAAGGTCAGACCAAGGAATTGGATAAATTCGAGTCCAAAAACGAGCAGTTTGCCAGGCTGAGGGAAATGCTCCGGGAGCAGATTGATTTTCCGGATAGTCCCAGGCAGTTTTTGTTGAAGGTTCTGGAGTTCTACCGGCCTATCCTGGAGGAGAAATATATGGAGGACTATCCCAGGCGGCTGAGCGGGTTGGAACAATTGGAGCAGATCGCTGCCGGATATGATCACATGGATATTTTCCTGGCGGACATGGCCCTGGAGAACTCGGATCCCGTGGGTGCATCCGCCCGGGAGGACGCCCTGGTTCTGTCCACGATCCATTCTGCCAAGGGGCTTGAGTGGTCCGCGGTTTTGGTGATCGACCTGGTGGAGGACCGCTTCCCTTCCAGGAGGGCCATGCTGGATCCGGAGGAGGAGAGCGAGGAGCAAAGGCTTCTATATGTGGCATGTACCCGGGCCAAGGAATACTTGGGGCTTTTTGTTCCAGGAAGCATCTATCAACGGGGCAGCGGATTCTTCCAGAAAGCCATGCCCAGCCCGTTCATTCGGGAGCTGGATGCCAGGCTGTATCGCAAACCCGGAACCGAAGGCAGCCTGGGGAAGGGGTCATTTGCCGGTTTCAGGAATAAGCCTGCCGGGGAGGACCGGAATGGGGCACAGTCCGGGGAAGAGGGGTCAGGTAAAGCGGTGCCTGCCAACGGGTATTGCAAGCACAAGATATTCGGCCGGGGCAAGATAGTCCAGGCCCTGCCTCCTAACAAGTACAGGGTGAATTTCCCGGGATTTGGTCTCAAGACCATAAGCAAGGATTACCTGGTGCTGGAGGATTGATATTCATGCTCAGATCCGAGGACCATTTCCTGGAAATAGTAGACAGCCTCTTCCCGAACACGCATCCGCAAATGGCTGTGGGCAGGGGGGATGACTGTGCTGTTATCGAATGCCCGGGCAGGCTGTGCGTAAGCAGCGATCTTTTCCTGGAGGATGTTCATTTCCGGACCAGGTATTTTTCCCCGGAAGATATAGGATATAAAGCCCTGGCCTCCAACCTGAGCGATCTGGCTGCAAACGGGGCAGATCCCCTGGGATTCAATCTTTGCCTCATTTGGCCGGAATACTTGGACCAGGAGTACTGCAGGCGTATGCTGGGATCCATGGCGGAGCTGGCAGGGGAGTTTGACCTAGCTTTGACCGGTGGGGATTTAAGCTTCGGTACATCCCTGGGGCTGTCCATATCCCTCTGGGGGGAGGCCCCGGCAAAAAGCATGCTAAGGTCCCAGGCGAAGCCTGGGGACATCCTGTTTGTGGTCGGAGAAATCGGGATGGCCAGGGCGGGACTTGTCCTGCTGGAGGAGGACCAACCGGAAAAGGAGCATTATCCCGGCTGCGTTCAGCAGCACTTGAGGCCTTTCCCCCTGGTTAGGGAGGGAAGGCTTATGGCTGATTTGGAGGGGATCAAGGGAGCCATGGATGTTTCGGATGGGCTGGCCAGGGATCTGCCCAGATTCTTATCCAGTGGTACTGGAGTGAAACTGGCCCCTGGGGTGGAGCTGCATCCGGAAATCTTAGGTTTTTGTCGCCAGAGACAGCTGGATCCGCTGGATTTTGTCCTGCGCGGGGGTGAAGATTATGCCCTGTTAGGGGCTTGTGAGCCCCAAGCATGGGAAAGGATTGCCGCAAGGATATCTTTGACTCGCTATCTGGGGAGGGTCACGGATAGCCCCGGGATTTTCCTGGAGGGCAGGAAACTAAGCCTAAAGGGATTCG
This sequence comes from uncultured Desulfovibrionales bacterium, assembly GCA_964577315.1. Classification (GTDB taxonomy): domain Bacteria; phylum Desulfobacterota; class Desulfovibrionia; order Desulfovibrionales; family Desulfonatronovibrionaceae; genus Desulfonatronospira. The sequence continues at coordinate 4,682 of CAZNYT010000078.1, read as the reverse complement.
ATCATTTTGAGAGAGAAGAGCTCTGACCTGGATTCTCCAGGTGCAAAGCTCTTCTCCCTTGCCCGGAAAGAGTTATTCTTCGTCCGGGGGCAGGGTGCACTCGTAGAGCTCGCATTCGCTCAGGTTTTCATCCAGGTAGGCTCTCTCATCCGGTCCCAGAATCCCCAAGGCCAGGGCCAACACGGTCCACAAGTGCACGCATTCGTATCCTCCCTCATAGTGGTGGGATAGGTCATGCACCTGGGAATGGCAGTTATGGCAAGGAGTTATTACATAATTGGCTCCGGTGGACATTATCTGGTCGTGCTTCACTTTGCCGTAGGCTCTCCTGGCCGAGGTAAGGCCGGCCTGCAGAAAGCCTCCGCCCCCGCCGCAACAGAAGTTGTTGGACTTGTTGGGCCAGGTGTCCACAAAGTTTTCCTCGCCCACGCATGCCTTGAGCACGTAGCGCAGGTCATCGGATATAGAGTCCCCGAAGGTTTTGCGCACCATATTGCAGGGGTCCTGCACAGTAAACTTGATGCCCAGGTCCTTGTTCCATTCCGGAGAGGGGTTGAGCAGACCGTCCCGCACCCATTGGGCGTAAAGCCTGATTATGGATTCGATTTTGAAGTTGTGAGGGATGTTGAATTTTTCCAGTCCGAACCGGACTGCGTAGAGTTCGTGCCCTCACTCAGTGTTTAGCCAGTATTCGCATCCCAGGGAGTCCACCGCTTCCGCCTTGATGCGGACGATCTTTTCCCATTGTTCGTCGTTGGCAGCGAACATGCAGTAGTTTTCCGCGGCCCATCCGGCAGAGCCGTAAGTCCAATCCGCTCCGGCCTGGTGCATGATTTTCCACAACGGAAGCATTTCCTCGGGCTCGGTCATGGGTTCCCGGGAATTTTGATTCAGAAAGTACTTGGCCCCCTTGCGGTCGAAGGTTACTTGCAAATCCTGGTATCCGCGCTGGTTTTTCCGGACCTCCTCCAAGGTTTCTTCCACTGCTTCCTGGAAGTCCTCGCTGGTGGCACCCATGGCGCTAGTGGCCTGGTCCAGCATGGCTGCCTTGCAGGATTGTACTATTCCCCTGGGCTTTTTGTCCTCGGGCCAACTTTGTCGGGCGTAAAAGACCAGCTTGGGGATATCGATCTGCATGGGACAGGCATAAACGCACCTAGTACACATGGTGCACATCCAGACCCAGGGAGTAGTGGTGACTTCCTCGTCCAAGCCCAGGGCTGCCATGCGCAAAAATTTCCTGGGGTCCATGTCTTCCAGACCGGTGGCCGGACACCCGGAAGAACAGGCGCCACAGGTAAGACAAAGGTTCAAATGTCCCTGCTCGGGCAAGAGCTCCTTGACCTTGTCCATAAAAGTGGTTTCCCTATGTTCTGCTCCCAATTTCAAAGCTGCCTCTGCCATAGTATTCCTCCTTGGAAATTGTTGAGGGAAAAAGATTTGGTTCCATTTCTCACAAAAAATTATACCACGAAAATCCGGATTGATACCCGGCAGCATCAAGAGCCCGAAAATAGCAATTTTAGGTGTCCTGCCTGGACAACCCTCTTTAATGCCTTCAGGGTATAGATAACTTAATAATTACATTTTTAAAAGAGATTGACAACAAGAATTTTTTCACAAGGGGCTATCAATCCCGAGTAAAGAAAATTGTATCAGTGTCATTGCCATTGGAACAGGTTTGGTCTAGATTTTGATTTTGCAGAAACAAAAAGGAGTAAAACAATGGCCAAACAGGCAATGATAGTCCTGGCCCACGGGAGCAGAAATAACCGGGCCAATGCAGCCTTTCTGGATCTGGTGGAAAGAGTGAGAAAAGAAACCGGCATAGACAACATTGCCGGGGCCTTTTTTTCTTTGGCTGATCCGGATTTGAGCCAGGTTGTGGACAGGCTGGTGGACGAGCAGATCCAAGAGATAGCAGTCTTTCCCTATTTCCTGTTTGACGGCAGCCACGTGAACAAGGACATACCAGAGCTTATCCAGAGGCTAAAGGCAAGACATCCTGGAACAAGTTTTACTTTGCTGAAATCTCTGGAGCACGAACCCCTTATGCTCCGGATAATAGCGGATAAGACCAAGCAGATTCTTTGAACAACTGTATGCAGAAATAAGAGAAGACTCATGATCACAGCAAGCGACATCTGGACAAGGCTGGAACAGATCAGGTCCAAGAAGCCCTTGGTCCTTAACATAACCAATATGGTGGTTCCCAAAATAACCGCCAATGCTCTGCTGGCCTTGGGGGCATCTCCGGCCATGGCCAAGTCCGAGCACGAGATCGAGGAGCTGGTTTCCCTCTCCCGGGCCCTGGTTCTGAATACCGGAACCCCAACAGTAAGCCAGGTACGGGTCATGCGCTTGGCAGCAGCCAAGGCCCTGGAGCTAGATATTCCAGTGGTTTTAGATCCTGTGGGAGCAGGAGCTAGCAGGATGAGAATCGATGTTCCCCTGGAGCTCATGGCCAACGGGTGGGTTCAGATTCTGAGGGGCAATGCCTCGGAGGTTATGGCTCTGGCCGGGAATCAAGACAAGCCCAGGGGAGTGGACAGTTTGCATTCTTCTGAGCAGGCCCTGAATGCTGCTCACGAATTGTGTGATAAGTACGATTGCGCAGTGTGCGTAAGCGGAGAACAGGACCTAGTGGTTGCAAAAGAAGGGTCTTTAAAAATTTGCAATGGACATCACCTGATGTCTAGGGTTACAGGGATGGGTTGTTCCAGCACTTGCTTGGTGGCCGCTTTTGCTGCGGTGGAAAAGGATCTGTTCCGGGCCGTGGGCATGGGGATGGCAGTGATGGGGCTTGCCGGAGAGATGGCTGCCACGGAAGCTGCGGGTCCAGGGAGTTTGGAGACAGCCTTTTTGGATACCATGTATGCCCTGGACCGGGAGATGCTGGAAAATATCCGGTGGGAAAAAGGAGATTAAATGGAAACTATAGCCGTTGGGGTCTGCCAGAGCAAGGTCATGCGCCGGGTGGGTGAGGTCCGTCCCTGGCTGGAAAGCATCAAGGCCCTGGAACACCCTTGTATATGGGTCTTTCCGGAACTTTTCATGGGTGGTTTTGATTATTCCGGCAAGGATAAGTGCTTGGAAATGAACCAGGAAGTGAGAGAGATATTTAGGGATTTCGCTGCTGAAACCGGAAATATCTTGGCTGGCACCTTCTGGGATATAAGGGACGGAGTGTACTATAACGCCTTGGAGCTTTTCACCCCGGATCAGGGGCGGGTGGAGCCCTATCAGAAGCTGCACCTCTTCAAGCCGGGCAAGGAGGATCTTTACTTTGCCCCTGGAAGACATAGTCCTGAAAGTTTTACCTGGGGTGGAATAAACATGGGTTTTGCAGTTTGCCATGATTTGCGCTACCCGGAACTATTTCTGCATCAGCAAGGTTTTGAGCCGGACCTGTTCATTGTTACTTCCCAATGGCCCATGGCCAGGATCGAGCACTGGCAAAATCTGCTCAAGGCCCGGGCCATAGAAAACCAGTGCTACGTGCTGGGCTGCAACGGTACCGGTTCCTCGGAGTTGGGAGAATTGGCCGGACATTCATGCATGTTTACCTCCTGGGGAAAGATGATTTTCAGCTTGGGTAAGGAGGTGGGTCTTAAAAAATCCGGGTTGCAGGCGGAGGTGATTTTGACCGATCGCGGCAGATTCGACAGCCGGAGGTCTTCATTTTTCCATCTGGAGTACACAGGCACTGAGTCTGTCAGGGAGACCAGGCTGAATACCGAAACAGTAACCTGAGTACAGGCTTGGAAGCTGAAAAGAGGCAAGGGAGAGGCTGTCTTAAGGCATCTACAGATCCAAGAGCTCAGGGTCTTGATAAGCAAAGGGGTTATTTGCGCCAATATTTTTCAGGGATGCCTCCGTGTTCATCCACTTCCTTCATGCTGATCATCTCTTCCTCCTCTTCCTGGGAACTCGAGGTCTGGGGCAAAATGGCCCGCTTGAGCTTGGCCCAGAAGATTCGGCACAGGATGTACATGGGGAGTAGCACGGCAGCAAGTCCGGCGCTTTCCCCCAGAAGTGGCAGCGGAAACAAAAGATCGAGCTGGACTTCCCCGAAACGGTTGTGCATCCAGCCCAGGGCGAAGGGCACCGGCCACAGAAAAGCCGCACCTAGCGTGATCATGTTGAAGAAATATTTCCCAAAGGCCTCATGGGCCTCGGTGTTGCAGGCCCTCCAGTTCCTTTTGTCCTTCATGAGCAGGGCCTTTATGGAGAGGTTGTGCATTTTGACCATGGAGTTGCGGTATTTTTGGATGTGGGAACGTTTAACTCGGGCTGCCAGGCGGTAGGAAAGCTCTCCTATCAGGACACACCACAGACACAAAACAAAGGTGCCGAAAAAGAAACCCGCCACCGGATGGTCGAAAAGCCTGTACGGGGCAATGAGTATCAGGTCCAGCCAGATGTACAGTTGGTCCCACAGGGTCATGGCGCATCCTCTGGAAAAATATTCCAGAAGGGATCAAATAGGGATCCGGAATGCTTTATCCGGATAAAGCATTCGCGGCTTTCAAACAAAGTGTTAGAGGTCCAGGGCATCAATTTTCTACGCCTGCTAAGAACTCATGGATCTGAACACCGGTAATGCCCATGATGATATAGTTTATGCCCACGTAGAAGGCCAGGACGATAAATATCCTCTGCAGGACTTTTTCCGGGATGTA
>CAZNYT010000077.1:0-9970 GCA_964577315.1 uncultured Desulfovibrionales bacterium | reverse complement strand
CCGTCGCTCACACAGTTTACGCCCAGTTTGCAGAACCCTCGGACCCAGGGAAAGAATTGCTGTCATAATAGCAAGGCTGTTTATAGAGCCATGGTTACAGAGCCAAGTTACGTTGTAGTAATAACGATTATTGGAATTCATTACAACACAAACTGCATGGTTACAACCAGAGCATAAACAGTCACTGCTGCAGCAGCAATGAACAGGAGAACAAAGCGTAGGGGAAAATATCCCAAAAGCATGGCAGTGTTCTTAATGTCCAGCATGGGTCCGAAGACCAGGAAAGCCACGATGGACATGGGAGTGAACGTGCCTGCGAAGGATGCTGCCACAAACGCATCCGCGGTGGAACAAAGAGACAATACGTATCCCAGAAGCATCATGACCAAAGGCGCGATAAAGGCGGATTCTGTCCAGGCCATGACCGCCTGCTGGCTCATGAAGGTTTGGAACAAGGAAGCTACCCCGGCGCCCAGGATGAAAAACTTGCCGATGGTAAAGAATTCGTCAATGGTATGATCTGCTACCTGTTTCCATGTGCCCGGGCTGAAGAAAGCCGGCCTGGAGTGCGTGTTTCCGGCCATGGGGAGTTCCTTGGCAAAGGGACGTCTCCCGCCTGACTCCAGGGCCAGGTAAACTATGAAGCCCACGATCAGGGCTGCAGCCCCGGCCAGGACAAATCTAAGCACCACGATATCCAGGTTGAACCTGAAGGCGTAAAACGTGGATGCCAGGACTATGGGATTCAAAATAGGAGCAGCCACCAGGAACACGGTTCCAGTGCTGATGGGCATTCCTTTCCGAACAAGTCCGCGCACTACTGGGATGATAGCGCATTCGCAGATGGGAAAGACCGCACTAAGGGCCAGGGCCGGCGGCAGTGAAAGCACAGGGTTGTTGGGGAGCTTTCTTCTGAAGAAATCCGCAGGAATAAACACAAGTACCAGGGAGGAGAAGAGTGCACCCAGGAGAATAAAGGGAGCGGATTCGAAAACTATGCTCAAAAAGAGCATGGCTGAGGTGTGTAAGTGATCCAGGTTCATGTTGCAGCTAGTTTTCAGTTTGTGGTCTCAATGTTTTTCCTGGGGAAAGACTGTTTTCCGGGGCGCTATGAATCCGTATTTGCAAGACAAATGACATACTTTTTAGATATGAAAAGGGTCAAGACAAAACTTGTGTCCTGTAGCAGGAACTGGGTGCCGCCAAAGGCTAGAGAGGTGCTCGGATATACCTCAAGCATGGAAGCTATTTGGTAGACATGGAGCCTTATAATGTGCATACCCTCTATATGCCTTAACTACAACGAAACTTATTATCCAAAGGTCGAGAATTCTGCAAACAGGCAGTCGCTCACACAGTTTACGCCCAGTTTGCAGAACCCTGTGACCTAGGGAAAGAGTTGCTGCCATAATAGTAAGGCGGTTTATGGAGTCATAGTTATAGAACTAAGTTTCGTGGTAGTTTTAGACACTCAAGAAGGGCTAAACCCCGGGGGAAGCTCATCCGGTTCTTCCCTGTCCGGCATGATTTCTTCCGGGGGTTCCCTTTCCCGCTCCGGATCCGCATCCAGCTCCATGCCTTGAGCCTTGCCCTCCCGGATATACGATCCGTGATTCATGCGCAAAGCGTGCATGGGCTCTACTACTATGGCGGACTGGGCCTGGACCGGGCAGTGGAATTCGCATGTGCCGCAGCCGGCGCACTTATCCAAAAGCACAAAAGGCACCGGGACAGGTATCTCGGGAACCCGGCGCAACTCCAAGGCAGCATAGGGGCATACCTCGAAGCAGACCAGGCATTTCCTGTCCCAGGCCCAGGCCAGGCACTTCTCCCTCAAGACCACCGCAGTACCCATCCTGGCCCAGGTCTTTTCATGTACAGGAAGCTCCCTTATGGCCCCTGTGGGACAGACCTGGCCGCACACGTTGCACAGGGGTTCGCAGGGACCCCGGCGGGGCAAGATCTTGGGGCTGAAAAGCCCCAGGATACCGGACTCGAACCACACCGGCTGCAGGGTGTTGGTGGGACAGGCCTTCATGCACTTGCCGCACCTGATGCAGCGGCTGAGAAAATCCTCTTCCACGCGGGCTCCGGGCGGGCGGATCAAAAACCTGGGAGAGACATTGCCCGGCACTACATCCCCGCGCACTTCCCGGATGCCTGTCTGCAGGAAAAGAGCAGCCCCTACTCCGGCAAGGACCGAAGCCACCGCCTTGCGCCTCTGGGGCCAAAATTCTTGCCGCACCGTTTTTTCAGAACTAAAGCCGAAAGAAATAGCCCCTTCCGGGCAGATCCGGACGCACTCCTGGCAGACCATACATTCCTGGTGTCTGGTTTGCCCGGGATCCTCTGGGATGGCCTCCATGGGGCAATGCCTTTGACACTGGCCGCATTGGGTGCATGCCTGGGATACTTTCCTGCGCAGCAGGGGTTTTCTGGAAAAAAGAGCCAGTATTGCCCCCGAGGGGCACAGGTATCTGCACCAAAAACGGGGAGTTAACAGTACCAGGGCAAAAATGACCAAAAAGAACAACAGGACAAAGCCTTGGGTGGCGAAGCGATAGATCTGGACTTCAGCGTAGGCCAGGCTGTCCCAACCCAGGGACAAATAAGCCGGAAACAAGGCCTCCAGCTTTAAGTCCCAGGCATGGACTCCAAAGGGATACAGGGCCAGGCCGTAAAAGCGGGTGATCAAGGACAAAGGCGCCCCCAGAAATACCGAAGAAACTCCAACCAGCCCGGTCCCCAGGATGAACAAGAGGATCCAGAACTTAATGTTGCGCAGGTGCCTGGCCTGGTTCTGGACCCAGTCCCTAAGCCTGGATCGGGAGGGTGTGAACAAGCGGTCCGTAATGTCCAGGGTAATGCCCATGGGGCAGAGGTAACCGCAAAAGAAGCGGCCCAGAATCAGGGTAGAAACCAGGATCAGCACCGCTGGAAACAGGGTGGCAACCCATTCCTGGGATGCTAACAGGGTCCCGGCAAACACCAAAGGATCCAAGCGCAGGAAGAGATCCGTGGGAAGCCAGGGGATAAGGGGGCGGGCTGCCAGCAGCAGAAGGGTAAAAAAAGATATCAGGCTTAGAGCCTGCACCACCTTTTTGAAATTCATCAGGATTTTGTCCGGTGGGTGCTCAGGTTTTCAATGTCCATACGCCCCAAACCGCGTTCGTGAGCCATCCGGATATGCTCCACCTGCCTGGGCTGGATTTTTTGGCCGTACCAGGGGAAAAGATTCACCGCCATGGCATCTGCCGCCACCATGTCCCGGGAAGCAATAACCTGATCGGCCCGGATAACCTCTCCCGGACCCTGAGGACCATGGCTGGAAAGGACCCGGGTGGCATCCACCACTGTGAGATCCGCCCAGAGAAAAGTGCACAGGTCCACTATGGCCTGATTCAAATCGTAACGGCTGTGCATCACTCCCCGATTGCGGATAAGTCCCATCATTCCCTTCATGGACAGGCTGACCCCGGTGGCTGAATGGGACTTGGCCACAGGTGCGGCTATCAGGACATCCGCATCCAGAACTTCCCGCATCACTTCAGTCCGGCGAAAGCTTTCCCCTTGCTTTAAATCCACCTCCTGGAAATAGCGGGAGGAGCTTAGGGCCTGGACCCGGGTGTTCTGGAGCCCGGAACAGGCTGCCTGGATCCCGGATAGCTCCAGGCAGCTCTGGGCGGACTGTAGGGTATTATCCAGAACCCGGACTCGGGAAGCCCCGGCCTGGAGAGATAATTCCGCCAGAACCCGGACCACTTCCGGATGGGTGTTGGTGGCCCTTTCCGGATCATGGGCAAAGCTCATGTTGGGCTTGATCACCACCCTGTCCCCGGAACCCACAAAGGAGCCCATATCTCCCAGAAGCTGTACCGCCTTTTGGGTGGCTGGACCGGGATCACCTTCAACCAGGGCTATATCCAAAGAGTCTTGACCCCAGACATATCCTGGAAGCGATAAAACCCCCATGCTGGCGCTAGCCGCGCAAAACCCGAGAGCAGCCTGGGATTTCAAGAAAGCCCTGCGGGTCAGCCTAGAACAACCCTTTTGATGATTGGGCTTGAAGCCTTTTTTCTTGGAAACCATTTTATACCTCCAGATAAAAAAGCCCAGCTAAAAAGAACAGTTAAACTTATAGGATTCCCTTTGCAAACTGGAATTAGGCAGCTAGAATCGTATTTACCTTGTTATACCTAAAACAATTATGGAACTGAACATCTCAATTGTCAAATTAAATATGATTATCATTTGTGTTTAGGTTGGGAACTTCTATCCTGGCAAAATATGAGCGTTCAAGGCGGGGTTAAAGAGACAAGTTTTCGGGGTTAATCCCACGAGATAGTGGTTCGCCCGTGGTTTTCGCGCATCCTTTCCAGAGTTTCTTGCACCCGTTTCTGGAAACGCTGGGAAAAGATTTTTTTACTTAGCATGGTTTCAAGCCTCTCTTGCGCCAACTCCGGGGGTGCGGTGCGCAGGAAATCCAATATAGCGGTCAACCATTGACGGGTGGTGTTGTTGGAGGCAGTATTCTCCAGGTCATAAAGGAGTATTTCCATGAGCTCGGGGTGGTGCCCCACGCCCCGGAAACCCTCCAGGATACGGATCTTGAAATGTACCTCTTCCAGAGTCTGGGGAGGGTTGAAAGATTTCATGAAGTCCAGCATAGCCCTTTGGGCCATTTCGTTTCCCATGTGCATAAGGCCGATCAAGCTGGTGACCGCTTGCTCTTGTTCCTTGGGTTTAGGGGAATACAGGTTCTTCTGGTAGGGCTCCACGGAGATACGGGCTAACTTTTTTTGCATGAAATTAGTCTCGGTAAGGGCCGAATCTTCCCCGTCTTGATCCTCCTTCACCATGGCCATGAGTATTTCACCGTCCTCATCGTCCAGTTCCACCTCATTGCTTATCTCGGCTGGAGAGAATTGGGAACAAGCCACATGGTTGATATCGAAGCACTTTTTTCGGACCAGGCTGGCACAGTTCTGGAAATTAAACTCCAGGATTTCGTCCTCATAGGGTTCCAATTCCGGATCCAAGAGACAGATCCCAGAGGCAGTAGGACCTTCCCGGTCCGGGAAAAAATGCTCGCAATCCCCGCACATATTCTCCTGGCTTTCTTCCATGAGTACCATCCCTCCTAAGCAAGATATGTCATATTTAGAAATAATTGCCTTCTTTGGCAAGGGTTTTGTGTCCAATAACGCCATTGACATAGGGAAAAAAGGTCTAGTAATGAATACTACACTTTCAGTTGAGACTATGATTTTATGTAACATAGTGAATAGTTGCGATGTTATTTTGAAAAATCCCCGGAATGGACCGCCGGGATTATGAGCTTTGCCTCCGGGGGAATACTCTACCTCATCTTTCAAGATATAGCCCCTCAGATCCGGATGGAGCGCCACTGGACACCCCCGCTGGGGGCAGTGTTGGGATTCGCCATAGGTATGGTTGGCCATCAGCTCATAGGTTGATAGGCGGGATATTGGATGCCTAGCTAATTTTAAAAAGCAGAGTCGGAACTGTTCCCCATGTTATACGCAGACCAAAAGGCATAAGCTCTTGTACAATTCTTTCCACCCCAAAAGCCATATGAGCCAGGATTCAGAGCGCGTTTTCCACTCCGCCGGCGGACAGGAGGCCAGGGGCAAAGCCAATGCTGAGCTTTACCATTTTCAGGAGCGCAAAAGGTACGTATATTCCATTGCTCTCTTTTGCGGAATAATGATTTTCATGCTCAGCTGGCTGATTCGAACTCCGGGGGATGTTTTCATGAGAAACTTCCAGTGGGACCCCGAAGATATGGAGCAGGTTATGCTCTGGGCCCGGGATGAAGATGTGAGCTATTACCAGGCGGCAAAACGCTGGGTACAGGAGAATCCTGAACAGGTGGAGGCCTGGCTAGAGAACTGATTTTAGTCCTTCAGGGTAAGCGCCTTACTTATGAGCCACTCTTCAGAAAAAAAATCCCCAGGAAAGCAGGAGTCCTCAACCAGGTACTGGTTTATATTTTCCATTGCCATCACCGTGCTTTTAGTGGGCTTTTTGCTGTGGCACCTGGTTTATTCCTACAACCTGATGGTTTCCTTCCGGGACAGGGAATTTGTAATAAAGCGTTCCTCTTGGCAGCTTCTTCTCTACGCCGAGACCATGCAGATGTCCGCCCTGGTGGGTAGCCACCAGCGGGGATCTGAAATGGGAAAAAACCTATCTGGAGATCCAGCCCAAGCTGCAGGAAGTGCTGCTTCAAAGAGGTTAACGACAGCCTGGGACACTTGGCAGGGGACAGGGTGCTCTATGAGATGGCCCAACTATTGACCGCCAACACCAGGAGTACCGACCTGTTGTGCAGATGGGGCGGGGAAGAATTTTTGCTGGTCTGTCCTGAAACTGAAGCTTTAGGTGTAAGACAACTGTCTGAAAATCTGAGACAAATGGTGGCTGGGCACGATTTCCAGTGTGGGCGGAAAATCACCATCAGCCTGGGGGCAACCGTAAGCAAGCCAGAGGATACCCAGGATAGTATGATAGCCAGGGCGGATCAGGCCATGTACCTATCCAAGACCCAGGGAAAAAATACCAGCAATTTCATGTGATTGGTTGGGATTTTTTGCAACTATAAAAAAGGAGGTTGGTTTATGTTGCCACAAAAATGGAATTCCTCCGGCCAGCAGGAGCTCAAGGAGAGTAAAGAAGGAAGCGGCAAGACAGGTATCACCATCTGCAGCATTTTGATTCTAGGCATGACCCTTTTCATGTTTGGCTTCGGGGGAGAGAACAATCCCCTGGTCGGAGAGTGGGAGTGCGATACCCAGGAAACCATGGAGCTTATGGATACCGCTCACCTTTCGGATATGGAAAAACAGTTCTATCGCGGATATTTCGATTCCATAATCCTGGAAATTACCCAGGAGCAGATGGTCACCGAGATAATGGGACAAAAGGATTCAGAACATTACGAGATGGTAGAGAAAAAAGGGGATGAAGTAGTTGTCTACTATCCGGAAGAAGATGAGCAGGACGAATTTGAGCTGCTAGGCGAGGACAAGATGAGGTGGTCCTTGGAAGTCGAAGATGGAGAAGTAATACAAGTGGTCTTCGTGAGGCAATAGGGGAGAGGGCATTTAGCTCCGGTATCATTTGAGATATTAGCCGTATGATCGATATTGGAGCACCGCCGCAGGACCGGACGCATTGACTTTGAGATCTTTGCAGAGGCAATCGAGACCTATACCGCAGGCAGATAAGGGCTGACAGGGATCACTGTGTTTCTGTACATCCCAACATCACAAACCAATGTTTTTTCAACTATTAGCCTTATCTCAAGAGTCAAAAGTTTTTTCAACAAACCCTTGTTTTTATTGAAAGTTTTTGGTCTTCTCTATGTCCTTAACATCTCTAGCTTAACGTACTGATTTTCTTCTCTTACTTTTTACCCAGTTAAACACTGCCTCCGGCAGTCACGCTTAAGCGTGGTTTAACCGGGTGAACCTTTTACCTTTTACTTTTAACTCTCAAGAGCCTTATGCTCTTCCCCTTTTCTGCTCTGTTTAGTTGACAAGAATTTCTGAGGTGCATATTATGTATGCATATTATGGAGGTTATGTATGAAGCGAACAACAATTATGCTTCCTGAGGATCTTAAAGCCCGAGCTTTTCAGTATTGTGAACAAAAAGGGATCTCGCTGGGCAGATTGTTGCGTGAGATGTTGGAACGCAAACTTGACGATACAGCCTGGCAAGGGTCAGGCGAAGATGCATTGTTTGCCGACCAGGAGGTGTTCCAGGGTGAGGTCCCGGCGGATACCAGCAGCAACCATGATGCTTATCTGTATGAGGACCGGCTGTGATCTACATTGACACCGGAGCTTTTGTGGCGCGCTATCTAGCCAAAGACCAATATCATGAATTGGCAGTTGCATTTTGGGACACACTTAGAGTCAAGCAAGAAAGACTGATTACCAGCAATTTTGTCCTGAATGAGACCGCAACTATATTGGGCAGGAGAGCGGGCTATGGGTTTGCGGCCAAACGGTTGCAAGCCGTGTATGCCTCGAATATTCTTCAGATATGGCGTCCGGACCAGGACGATGAACTCCGCGCCATTGCTTGGTTTGCCAAGTTTTCAGATCAAGAAGTCAGTTTTACCGACTGCATATCGTTTGTGCTCATGCAGCGAGGGGACATACAACGCGTATTCACCTTTGACCGCAATTTTGATGTTGCTGGCTTTAAGCGCTTTCCTAGGTAATGGGTTTGGGAATAAAAACAAAATTAGATAGATATTATTTGCAATAAGCTATAATGTCCCCAATTTTCTCTCTCCCTCCCTAGTAGCCTATTGCAAGAAATCTGTGCTGGCTACTGTTTTTTTAAACCTCAGCGGATTCTTAGAAATCCACCCGGGTCTGGAGGCCAAAGTAGGTAGTGTCGCCATCACCATCATTATCGTCCCCGTAGTCGTAGTGCCCGATCTCGGGGGTAACCATGAAGGTGCCTTCCTCGTTGAGAGGGATGTTGGCCTGGGCGTAGAAAGCCATGGTATCAACTTCATCGTTCCAGTCATCGTTGTCGGACTCAATATATCCGGCTCCGGCTTCCAGGCGAATATTGTTAATATAGCCGCCCACAATGCAGGCAAAGGCATAGGTTTCGGTATCATCCACGACCACCCCGTTATCTATTTCTGCGCTTTGCTCTACGTCAAAGAAGACGTTACCGAAGTCATGGGCGTTCTCCCCGTACCATCCCGCCAGGTTCAGGTATAAAGGTTCCAGGATCTCGCTTATCCTCAGGTTAGAGGCCACGGCCCAGGCATCCAGGGAGTCCCCGTCCCCACCCTCCAAATCGTAGGTCTGATAAACGCCGCGCAGGTTCCAGTCCAAACCTTCGGTTAGGGCCCAATCGTAGCTGGCCTGGAACTGGGGAAGCTGTACTTCCGGATCATGGTCGCTTTCATCTGGCTCCACCAAGAATATGCCAACCCTGCTCTTGAATGGTCCTGTGCTTTTTCCCAATGGCAAAAAGGGTGGGCGGCAGGGGCACCCTGAGATCAAAAAAATCGATCAAAGCGCTGTATCCAGCCGGCGTTGCTTTTTCCGGAAGGCGTCTTTCCCGAAAGAGGGTCACCGGATCTGAAAATTGATTCTTTGCCATGAAAAAAAGTTTCCAAATAGGAGTGCAGTTGAAAATTAATATTTACATAGCATTCCTCTTGGATCAAGCAAAGAATCTTTCTGCAAGCAGAACTAAATCCCTAGCGAGCCCAATTACCAATCAAAGCAAGGGGTGTCTTTACTTCCTGATTACATAAACACTTATGAGCTCTACTTGGAGGGCAAGTACGACCTTGGCCTGAAGGATCTGCAGAAGGAGCAGATCCGGGCAGTACATAAATCTTCAGCGCTGCAATAATGTAAAGATAGCCCTATCTTCTTTATTTCCGGCAGGGGGTGGCCTGGGCCACCGTGGCGGTTGCCTCTTCTGGAACAGGTCAGTTCTGCGCAGCCCGGTTTACGAGCTCGGTGAATTCTTCGAGGGACTGGGTTCTGATCACCTTTCTGTTCAGAGCTCTCAAGTTCTCCAGAGATTGGATGGATTTAATTTTCTCATGAAGCATGCCAGGCAATGGGCCGTATGCTTCTGTGGCTACATCTATGAGGGTTTCTTGGGCGTTTTTTAGCTCGGCTTGCCTCTCCCATTTATCCTTTTCCTGCTTTATCCACTCTTCAGCCCGGTGCCTTTCTTTCTGAGCGCCCTGCTCCATCCACTGATCAGCTAAAGTTTCCATGATACTCTCACCTCCTTCTGGAAGCAGTTCCAGAGCCTTTTCATAATCTTCCTGAGTCAAATGCTCAGTGCTTTTTACAAGATACCTAAAGAAAATATCAATGTACTCCAGGGCGGTTCTGGGATCCATGGACTCAAGCAAACCCCGGACCAGCCTTGAAGGAATCTCCTTAACACT
>CAZNYT010000076.1:0-10123 GCA_964577315.1 uncultured Desulfovibrionales bacterium | reverse complement strand
AGGTGCTGGTGGAGAGCCCTCACGGCAGCATTAAAATGCGCCTTGCTGTCTCGGATATGATTGATCCTGGGATGGCAGATGCGGATCACGGGTGGTGGTTTCCGGAACGCGAAGAAGCCGAACCCGGTCTGTACGGCGCTTTCGAATCCAACGCCAATGTTCTGTGCCCGGATGATCCAAGTTACTGCAGCCCGGAAATTGGAAGCTGGCCGCACAGCGGTCTGCCTTGCCGGGTGAGAAGCGTAAACTAGGGACTATACTGACTGTAACATTTCCCGCAAGAAGCAGGGATTAATCCCTGACAGTTCACTGTTGGATGCCTTATGAATTCACGCTGTGCTTGCCTGGCCACCGGGGTTAGCGGTGACAAACCAAGAGAACTCATGGAAGATTCCTGTATCCGGGATGGCATTAGCTCTTCATCTCTTAAAAGCTGTCCCGAGTGTGGACGGATCTGGATGCGTGAGCCAGGTAAGTACGACACTTTCACTGTCTTGGTTAGCCCGGTGCTTGCCCGGGTCCTGCGGGAAGCAGCTGCCAGGGATGAAAAGAAGTCAGGTGTGCCAGGGGCCACAAATGAGCTTGCTTGGCTGCTGGAGATCATACGTTCCCACCGACGGAAAGGAGACAGCGCTGCAGGTAAAATGCATGGCCCAGACCGAGAGGAGTCCCTGGATGGTGCTTTATTTCCCTTTTCTCAGCAGGCCTGGAAACGGGCCATGGATATCGCGGCCCAAGCGCACGAGGAACAAAAAACTCCCGGTGGCAGACCGTATTTGGCGCACTTATCCAGCGTATCCATGGAAGTTATGGCAGCCATAAACCCGGATGGCTGGGGATATCAGGAGGCCAACTTGGCCCTGGAGTGTGCCTTGCTCCATGACGTGCTAGAAGATACCGGGCTCAGGAGCGACGATCTGCGTGCCCAAGGGATAAGTCAAGAGGTGGTTCTAGGAGTCCAGGCCCTGACCAAGGATTCTGATCTGCCCTGTGAGGAGCAGCTCCCGGACAGCCTGAAACGGCTCAGGGCACAGCCCAGAACGGTGCAATCGGTGAAACTCGCGGACCGCATCACCAACCTGGATCCCCCACCGGCGCACTGGGACCGGGAAAAGATAATGCACTACGCGGACGAAACCCTGGTGATCTATTTTTATCTACATGCAGCCAGTCCCAGCCTTTCCCGGAGATTGCTGTCCCGCTTGGCCAACTATCAGGTCCAGCATCTTTCCGGGTAACAAGAGACTTGATGCCTCCCTGATCTGTGTCTTGCGTATCGGGTTTTGTGGTCTCCTCCCAATATACGAACCATCAGAAATAGCTTAAGTTGAAAAAAAGGTTTTAAGGTTGGCAAAGAATAAATAAGAGTAATGTCCAGATCAGAATTAATTTAGCTTAAAAGGAGGTCAAATGAACGATTCCAAATCCTGGAACCCGTACCTGGCCGGGGCCTTGAGCGGAATAGTGGTGATTCTGTCCGTTTGGATCGCAGGCCAGTATTTCGGGGCATCTACCAGCTTTGTTCGCGCCGCAGGCATGATCGGAAATCTCGTATCCCCTGAATGGGTAGCCCAACTAGAATATTTTGCCCGGGTAACCCCTCAGGTGGACTGGCAATGGATGTTTGTCATCGGCATCCTGGTGGGGTCCTTCATAGCAGCCAAAAGTTCCGGCACATTCAAGTTGCAGTGGGTACCGGACATGTGGCGGGAGCGTTTTGGCTTCACCCCTGTTCGGCGGGCCCTCATGGCTTTTGTCGGAGGAGCGGTTGCAATGTTCGGGGCGAGGATGGCTGATGGGTGACCCAGTGGACATGGGTTGAGCGGTACGCTCCAACTATCTGTTAGCGGCATCATCTCCCTCATCTTCTTCTTGGCTGCGGGGATCCTGATGGCCAGGATAATCTACGGAGGTGGAAAAAGATGAAACTCATGATAATCGGCCTGATCACTGGGATACTGTTTGGCTTTTTGCTCCAGAAGGCAAGGGTGGTTCGTTACGATAAACAGTTGGGTGCCCTGCGTCTTCTGGATATGACCATAATCAAGTTTATGTTTAGCACGGTTCTGGTAAGCATGGTAGGGATATACCTGCTGCTTGACCTGGGCATGGTGGAGCTCTCTTTAAAGGCCACTATAGTGGGGGCCAACGTATTCGGGGGCATACTTTTCGGTTTGGGATGGGGTATGCTGGGATACTGTCCAGGCACCTCACTAGGTGCTGTGGGTGAAGGTCGCCTGGATGCCTTTTGGGGGATCCTGGGCATGATTTTTGGAGGCGCAGTTTTTGCTCAGGCCTATCCAGTGCTCAAAGATACAGTATATACTTGGGGCGATTACGGCAAGATCACCTTGCCCCAGGTTTTGAATCTAGGCCACTGGCCGGTAATTGTGGCCTTTATCATTATCGGGTTGGTGTTATTTGTCTGGTTCGAAAGAAAGGGTTTGTGAGCTCAGGGTAGCCTGATCCAGCCGGTTTTCCTTGAAAAGCGGTCCGGCTTCCCATATAGCCTCGCCAAGAAAATCGGCGAGCCTTCCGGCGAAAGCACCCAAAATATCCGGTGAATACTTGCGTTACCTTTTGCTTTTAACTCCCCAGCCCCATAGCCCTGGCAAGAATATAAGGGAGATGGCGCTAGGAACTGTTTGATAGTCAAGGAAAACTGGACTGAATCCTGGTTAAAGGAGGACAGAGTCATGAACCAGGGGCAGGATAAAACATTCATCCTGCTTACCGGAGACATACATATAGGCCGAACTTCAGATGGTCTGCTCGGGTCTCTGCCCCCGGGAATCGGCTCCACTACTGCCGCCTGGCAGCGTATCGTGGATCTGGCAGTGGAGCAGGAAGTGGACCTGATGCTTGTCTGCGGCGACTTGGTGGATGCGGATACCAGCTTCCAAAAGGCTTACCATCCAGTAAAAGAAGGCATCCGCAAGCTGGAGCAAAACGGAATTACCACTTTGGCTATCACGGGAAATCACGATCACCGGATCCTTGTCCAAGTGATAGATGCTATTAACTCCCCGCAGCTGCGCCTTTTGGGTCGGGGTGGCTGCTGGGAGCGGTACCCGTATTACGGAAATGGGCATCAGAAGTTGGCAGTGGACGGCTGGTCCTTTCCCAGGGCTTACGTTCGGGAAGACCCGGTGGAGAGTTATCAGCCCCTGGATTCCCGGGTTCCGGTGCTGGGGATGGTGCACGGCCTTTTGGACGTGAAAAATACCGTTCAAGCCCCTCTGGACCGCCTGCGCATGCAGAGACAGCCAGTAAACGGCTGGATCCTGGGGCACTATCACAGTCCCCCGGGAGAGCGCCAGGACCCGGACGCTCCCTTGGTGCTCTACATTGGATCGCCGCAGGCCCTGGCTCCCAGCGAACGCGGACTACATGGCCCTTGGCTGGCAGAAATCGGTCCCGGGGGAATCGAGCAATGGGAGCAGGTTCCTATGTCCGATGTCCGCTACGAGATATGCCGGGTGGATATAACCGGACTGAAAGATGTGGATGCCATCCAGTCCCAGATCAAATCCCGGGTGGAAGAACTAGCCCGGGAGATCGCTGCAGAATCCGGGGAAGTGCTTCGCTACCTTTGCCTGCGACTGGATCTTGCCGGGCAAACCGAACCGGGTTCCTGGCTACAGGAATTCACCCTCAGTTTCAAAGGCATAAAGTGGCAGATGCAGAATTTTTGGGTCGGGGTGGACGAGATTCGGGTTATTCCAACCAAGGATCGTGGTATGGACAGGTCTATGTCCGCAGCTGCTCAGGGCCGAAATTTTTAAATATTTTGCTTGCCTTTATTTAAACCTGCCAGTCCAAAGCTCTCTGGCAACACCTTTTTTTTATTGACCATTTACATAGTTTACGTGTCCGTAGCGATGACCGATTTAACCTCTTTATTTCTTTGCCTTTACTTTTAACTTTTAACTTCTCTCGGGATTGAAAAACGAAGAATAAAAGGGTATAAAAATTACAAAATGATACAAAAATAACTTGTTGCAGAATATGAGAGAAACAAATGAGATATAACTGGTTTGCTTATATGGGATTATGCCTAGTTCTGTTGTTTTCCGCCGGGTGTGCTACCGGGGAGAGCACTATTTCGCCGGCTTTTCACGAGGTTGCACCGGATACAGTCGCATTGGTGGAAGTTTCCGGGGACATCAGGGGGAATGCTGCCAAGAATCAAGTCGAGGATTTTTTCACAGCAGAGATGCTTAAGAAGGGATATCGCGTGATCGAGAGGAATAGAGTGAACCAGGTATTGGATGAACAGGATTTTCAGCGCTCCGAGCGCACCTCTGACTCCGAGGCTGCCCAGATAGGCCAGGTACTGAATGTCCCTGCGGTCGTGATGGTTAATGCTGGCGTGGACGGAGAAAAGGTAAGTATTACCGGAAGGATGGTTGACGCCCAGACTGGTGAGGTTCTTTGGATAGGAACCAGCAGGGGAGGTAGTGGTGCAAGGGTTTCAAAAACCGGGGGAGCGGTTTTGGGAGCTATAGCCGGTTCCCAGATCGGCGGAGGAAGGGGTAGGATCGTCGGTGGGGTGGCTGGAGGAGTACTTGGAGGTGCGGCTGGTGAATCCTTGTCCCCACAAGCTGCCAGAGTGGTCCAGAAGGCTATTGAGGAAATTGTGGCAGAATTGCCCGAGAGGTAGGAAACCGGATCAGATTTTAGCTGGTGGCGAATGTCCGTTGCTATAACGGATTCAACTTCTTGATTCCTTAAAAAGCTTACTTTAACTATGAAGGTAGGGAGGGAACAATGAAAACATTAGGGCTTTTGTTTACAATGTTTTTGAGCTTACTCATCATGTTTGCTGCAGTAGGCTGCGAAGATGTCTCTGAAGAAGAGCCTCACGAGGTTCAGGAAGAAGAGCCTGCACATGAACCAAAAGATCCGGAACCAACTCATCCGGAACCGGCTCCAGTGCCTCCAGAGCCTGTTGCCACAGAGACAGATACTGGCAAGTATGAGCCTGCCGCAGTTATTCCCGAGCGTTCCTGAATACTTTATTGTTCGCCGGGCTTGTCCGAGGTGCGCTTGTACGCCGCTGCCAGGAGCAGGGCGAACAGGGCTGCGCCCACCCCGATGAGCACGTTGTAAAAGGGCGGGGCTGTCAGGCTGAGCCGCATAAGCAGGGTGGAAACTGCAAACCCTGAATTGCGGAAAATATCACTGAATCCCGGAAAGAACCGGTTGGAAACCAGGACCAGCAAAATATCGCTAAAGATCAGGATGGTATAGATCTCGGCAAAGAATGCTATGCCCTCCTGGCCCTGAACCAGAAGAGAAAGGTGGTAGAGTCCTAGGGATACGAATACCATCAGGAGAGCAATGGATACCAGTTTCTTGATGGTAACGAACCGGTATACCAATTGGCCCCGAACGGCTTTATCCTTGCGGCTTACGTATTGCCGGTAATATATATTCAGGAGAACGAAGATAATCACTGCCCCAATCGCATTAGATCCAATGCGGAGAACTGTATCTATCTGATCTAGCAATATTACGGGTTCATCAAAATGGCTTAGTTCCTCGAAAGCCTTGCGCAGGAAAATCAGGCACAGGATCTCCAGTTGTTTGCCCACTGCCCGGGACACGGAACAAGGTAATATAAATATCAGGGCTATAAGCTCGTTGATAAGGATCAGGGTAAAGGCCAGTTTCACCGCGTAGAAGGGGTTCTTGGGGAAATACTCTCCCAGGGTTTCCGGCAGGAGCCCGAATCGGTTGAGTTCCGTGAGTCCCAAGGTGAGTAGAAATACACCTATGAGCAAGGTGGTAACTATCCGCCTGGTATACTGATGCTCCCAGGCATAGTGCAGGGCGTCGTAAAGATCGTTGGTTTTTTCGTAGAATTTGGACATCTGGGGAGTATTATTCTAGATTGCTATCAAAAAGATTTTAGCACTACAGCGCAACTTATAAAATATCATGGCCTGTTCAATCGGGGAGATGCAAACAATGAGTCCTGTCCGTAAAAAGCTTTTTTAAATTCATTTATCAGCGGGGATAATTGAGATCAGCGGCCAAAAGATTTTTAAGCCACAGATTGGAACCCAGCCATTCTTTTTTCTTCTCTGCTTCGTTCCCAATCTATCTCCCTCTCGGATTCAGAAATCTCGTGGAGCCCCATCTCAATTTCCTTCCAGGGAGAAAAAAAATATGTCGGACGTTTCGTCTCATGTCAAGTCACCAGGCTCTTGTCCCAGGGCTATCCGCAGGATTGCCTGGAAGCCCTCACAAACGTAACAGCTGGGATCTTTTTTTCTATGCACAAGGACATGTTCTTGTCAGCCCATCCTGTTCTAAATCGTTTACCGGGCCTTGCTTTCTTGGTAATGTTGAACGGATTAGTTACCAACATTCCTGCCCGGACCTGCAACATCCTGAGTTGCGGGAAGTACTGGACAATATCCCAGGGAGCAGGAATCCAAAAAAACTCCAGCTTGGCAATGTTTTTAACCTGAGGCATTGCTTGTCCCTGTAAAGGAGATAGGATGGGACCAGAAAAGGAAATTGAGAAAAGAGAGGCTTTCCTTCCGGTAGTGGGCTTGGGTGCCTCCGCAGGCGGGCTGGAGGCATTAAAGAGCTTTTTTGCGCAGGTCCCCCGGAAAAGCGGGATCGCCTACATCGTTATGGTACACCTCTCCCCCAAGCAGCCCAGCATGATGCCGGAGCTGCTGCAGAAAGTGTGTCAGATCCAGTTTCTCACAGCGGAAGATGGGGCTGTCCTGCAGCCGGACCAGGTTTACGTGGTTCCCCCGCACAAGGAGGTCTGTCTATATGGGGGAGTAATACAGCTTTGGGACCCGGTGGACAAGCACTCCTCGCTCCTCATCGACTCCTTTTTCCGCTCCTTGGCCCTGGACCAGGGCAGCCGGGCTGCCGGTGTGGTTCTCTCGGGCACGGGATCGGATGGGACCGTGGGGCTAAAGGAGATCAAGTCCGCTGGAGGACTGGTTCTGGCCCAATCCGAGGAGAGCGCCAAGTATCCGGGTATGCCCAGAAGCGCCATTAATACCGGACAGGTGGACATTGTCCTGCCTCCGGAGGAGATGCCGGAAAAACTCTCTGGATACTTTAATTCGGATTTCCCCTGGGCCAAGAAGGCTCCTGAGGAAGAGGAGGAACAGGAATGGCTCCCCAAGATATTCGCTCTGTTGCGGACTCAGCTGGGGCACGACTTTTCCGCCTACAAGCAGAATACCATCCTGCGCCGTTTACAGCGCAGGATGGCCTTGAACCAGATAAACTCCACCCAGCAGTATGTGCGCTTCCTCCGCGAGAATCACCTGGAGCTGAACACCCTGTTCAAGGAGCTGTTGATCGGGGTCACAAATTTTTTTCGGGATCCCAAATCCTTCCAGGTACTGCAAGAGAAGGTTCTCCCGGATTTGATTAACAACCTGGACGAGGGCAGTTCCCTGCGGGTCTGGGTACCGGGGTGTTCCTCAGGGGAGGAGGTGTACTCCCTGGCCATGGTGATCCTGGAGTGCTTGGAGGCTCAGTCCCAGCGGATCGAGCTGCAGATCTTTGCCACTGATATTGACAAGGGGGCCATAAACATTGCCAGGCAAGCTGAATACCCGGCCAGCATCCAGGCCGATGTCAGCCAGAAGCGCCTGGAACGCTTTTTTACCCAGGAAGGTGATTTTTACCGGGTGCGCAAGGAAGTCCGGGATCGCGTGATCTTCTCGGTGCAGGATGTCCTAAAGGATCCCCCTTTTTCCAGGCTCCACCTTCTTAGCTGCCGCAACCTGCTCATATACCTGAATGCCCAGGCCCAGAAAAAACTGTTGCCCCTGTTCCACTATACTCTGCTCCCGGGAGGGATCCTTACGCTGGGTTCCTCTGAAACCGTGGGGGAATATACCAGTCTGTTCCAGTGCCTGGATTCCACCTGGAAGATATATATGCGCAGAGAGCTTCCTCATTCCATGCTCCAAAACATCGAGTTTCCCACTGGAATCCCTGCGGAATCCTCACCTCCGGAAAACGAAAAACAACCGCCCCAGGTAAGCCAGGTCAGCTTGGAACAGATGGCTCGCCAAGCCATTCTGAACCGCTTTGCTCTCCCGAGTGTGCTTGTGGACAGCCAGGGAACCATTCTGCACGTGGAGGGCAGGACAGGAAAGTTCCTGGAGCCGCCCAGCGGTCCTCCCTCCCAAAACATTCTGGACATGGCCAGGGAAGGGCTGCGCATTGAGCTCTCCTCCGCCCTGCGCAGGGCTGGGGCGCTGAATTCCGAGGTGGTGAGAAAAGGGGTGCAAGTCAGAAACAATCAGGATCTGCAGGCCATCAATCTGTATGTTTCTCCCCTGCAAAGCCCCAGGAAGCTGGCGGGAAATTTCCTGGTAGCTTTTGAGGAGGTGGAGCAGCAGCCTAGCCCGGCACTGGAAGAGGATAGCCCGGGAAATTCCTTTGAGGCTTCCCGGATCTCCGAGCTGGAGCAGGAGCTGCAAAACACCCGGGAGAGCCTGCAAACCACCATCGAGGAGCTGGAAGCCTCCAACGAGGAATTAAAATCCACCAACGAGGAACTACAGTCCTCCAACGAAGAACTGCAGTCTTCCAATGAGGAACTGGAATCCTCCAAGGAGGAGCTGCAGTCCCTGAACGAGGAACTGCACACCGTGAATGCAGAGCTGCAGAGCAGGGTGGAGGAGCTCACCGCGGTCCAGGACGATATAAATAACCTGCTAAACAGCACCGAGATCGCCATAGTTTTTGTGGATCAAGATCTTCGCATTAAGCGTTTCTCCAAGGAGGCAGCAAAGATTATCAGCCTGATCGACTCGGATGTGGGCCGACCTTTGGAGCATCAGGTTAACAATCTGGAATACGCGGACATGATCCAGGATCTAAAAGAGGTCCTGAACACCCTGATTCCCGTGGAAAAGGAGGTCCAATGTTCTGAAGGCACCTGGTACATGATGCGCATTATGCCCTACCGAACCCGGGAGGACCGCATCCAGGGCGCAGTTTTAACCTTCAGGGACGTGGACACCCAGAAAAAGGCCCAGGAGCATTTGAGGGAGCTTAACTCCCAGTTGGAGGCCTCTTGGCAGCTCACCAGAAGTGTTTTCGATGCCAGTGATGCTCCCCTGGCGGTCCTGGACGGGCAGGGGAGGCTAGAGCTGGCCAGTTCCGCACTGGCCAAGCTCCTTTCCACTTCGGAAAGCGATCTCCAGGGCAGGGATTTTTTGAATCATGCCTTGGGAGCTTCGGAAAAGAGCAAGCTGGGCCAGGAGCTACAGACTGCCCTGGAGCAAGGCCAGGATTTCAGGGGCAAGGAGTATGATCTGGATCTGCCCCAGGGAAAAAAGACCGTGATTCTGCAAGGACAGGCTATCCAGCAAAAAGAGCAGCCTTACCGCATGCTGCTGCAACTGAAGCAGATATGATCAGCAAGAAAGATGCAATTTGCAATTTCCGTATAACCTTTATCACAAATAACGGATAACGGATAATTAAGAGAACAAAGCATGGCAGACAATACTGGGTTTTCAAAGTTCGAATCCTTGCGAAGCAAGGCGGAGAACCTTCTCCAGGACCAGAATGTAGATGTGGATCCCTCCAGATATTCCAGCATGATGGAGCTCATTGAAGAGCTCAAGGTGCATCAGGCTGAGCTGGAGGTACAGAACCAGGAGCTTAAAAGGGCCCAGGAGGAGATAAGCTCCCTGCACCAGGAATACCAGGAGCTTTATGAGTTCGCTCCTTGCGGGTATATCACCCTGGATGCCAAAGGCATGATCAATAAGGTTAATCTCACCGGGGCCAGGCTTTTAGGTACTACCCGCAAGGGGATATTGGCAATGAATCAGTTCCTGGCCCCGGAGTCCAGGGACAGTTTCTACAGGCTACTCCAGGAATCCAAGGAGGGGCCGGCAAAAGCAGAGCTCAAGTTGATCCAGGATGAGCAGTCCTGCTCCTGGGTGGGGGCTGAAGTCCAGGCTAAAAAAGATCAGGCGGGTGAGGTCCTGGAATACCGCATGGTTCTGCATGACATCACACTGCAGAAGCTGGCCCAAAATAAGAACCAGCACTTGAATACAGTCCTGCAGGCCATCAGGAATATTAACCAGCTTATCATCCAGGAAAAGGACCG
>CAZNYT010000075.1:0-10246 GCA_964577315.1 uncultured Desulfovibrionales bacterium | reverse complement strand
GAGATGAGGCCAGGCTGCAGCAGATCCTGTTCAACCTGGTGGGCAATGCCCTGAAATTTACCCAGGAGGGAAAAGTAAAAGTGGAATGGACCCTTCGGGAGCAGGGCCAGGAGGTGCATCAGGTGCTAATCACGGTTTCGGATACCGGCCCAGGGATCTCCCAGGAGAAATTGGAGGAGCTGTTTCAGCCCTTTGTCCAGGAGGAAAGTTCCTTTACCCGCACGTATCAGGGAGCTGGCCTGGGGCTTGCCATTGTTAACAGGTTGGTGGAGCTTATGCACGGGACTATCTCCGTGGATAGCTCTGCAAGCGAGGGGACTGCATTCTATATTTCCTTGCCTTTGAAAGTCCCTGCCATCTGGGAAGGAGAAAAGACCGACGCCCTGGATGCCGGTAGGGATGCTAGAGAATCAAAGCGCGTCCTTCTGGCTGAGGATGACCCTTCCAACCGGTTCTTTGTCCGGAGAGTGTTGGAAAATTCTGGATATAAGGTAATGGTTGCCGAGGATGGGGTCCAGGCCCTGGATTTATTTCAGGAACACCAAGTGGACTGCATCTTAATGGACATTGGCATGCCCTTTATGGATGGGGTGGAGGCTACCCGGCGCATTCGCGCCGCAGAACGAGAGGGCGGTGTAGCGAGGGAGCGACTGAGCGAGGGGGCGACTGAGCGATCAGAATCCCGGAATCCCCGCATTCCTATCATCGCGCTGACTGCCCATGCCATGGACGGGGACCGGGAGAGGTTCCTGGAGGCCGGGATGGACGACTACCTGGCCAAGCCGGTGCCTAAAGAGGACCTGGAGCGGGTGCTAAGCAGATTTTATACATAATACGTAGCCAAGTAAAGTTTACTGCTATAGCTCCCGAACTTGACGCGAAAAGCTGCCTCTCCCCTACCCCAAATCTTGCAAGCACCACAAGGTTGCGTGTCATGACAGATTAAAAAATGTAATGCCGGCGCTATTAATATCCATACTATTTCTATTGAATTGATAACTATTCACCGCATCTTTTTGCGTGCATTTGCCAGGAGGCTCACCGGTTTTCTTAGCAAGGCTTATGGGGGAAGTCCCATACCTACTTAAACAAGAACCTTTGAAATGCATCCAGTTATTAAACCCAAAAAGGTGCGGGGCCTTAAACCGAGCCTAAAAAAGCGCGAACCGGATGGCACAGCACCCAAAAAAATTTGGTGAATAGTTACCAATTTTAAGCTTACATCCAGACAATCCTTATGGAGTTATTTTATGAGCACCACTCCCAAAAGCCATATAAATCTCTGGGAGACAGATTCCGGTTATGGAGCCGCTATGTTAAAAGGCTCCCCAGAAGTTTCTACAACCGGCATAGAGGGCCTGGATTTCATCCTGCGCGGCGGTTTGCCCCTGGGCCGACCCACCCTCCTGCGCGGAGGCCCGGGCACGGGCAAAACCGTTATCGCCCTGACCATCCTGTCCCACGGCCTGGAAAACGGGGAGCCCGGGGTGCTGGTTTCCTTTGACGAATCCCCCCAGAACCTGATCCAAAACGCTGATGCCCTGGGCCTGGGCCTTAGTGAGCATTACCACCAAAAGCGTGTCATGATTCTGGACATGCGCCCGGCCCGCAGCGATATGCTCAGCGGGGAAAACCTAGAGCTCACCGCGGTTCTCACCCGGATCAGCCACGCCCTGAAACAAACCGGAGCCCAGCGGCTGGTGATTGATGCCATCGACGGCATGGATGATGCTTTCAGTGGTGCCGGGGCAAGTATGCACACTGAGCTGGCCCGGGTCTTTGACTGGCTGCGCGAATGCCAGAGCACCACCTTGATCACCGTGGGTGAGAGATCCGACTTCAGCCGCCGCTACGGAGTGGAGGACTATATTGCGGACTGCGTGATAGAGCTCAAGCAGGAGATTACCAATCGGAGCATGTCCCGCCTGCTCCGGGTGATCAAGCGCCGCGGAGGAGGATACGAAACCAACGAATTCCCCTTCCTGATGGACCATGAGGGGGTCTTTGTGCTCCCGGTAACCGGTGCCAGCCTGCGTTCCTTTGCTTCCACCCAGCGAGTTTCCACCGGGATTTCCCAGCTGGACCACATGCTGGGAGGCGAGGGTCCCTACCAGGGTGCCACAGTCATGTACTCCGGGCAATCCGGCACGGGCAAGACCACCTTTGCTGCCCATTTCGCTCACGCGGCATTTAAGCGGGGTGAAAACGTTCTTTACGTGAGTTTCGAGGAAGGGGCCGAGGAACTGGTGCGCAACCAGGGCAGTACCGGCCTGGACATGAATGCCGGCCAGGATGCCCAGGGCGGGCAGGGCAATTTGCTTTTGGAGCCCATCCTGGCTGTGGAGCTGGGATGGGAGGAGCATCTCCTCCGGGTGATGCGCCTGGTACACCAGCACCAGCCCTCGGTAGTGGTCCTGGACCCGGTGAGCGCCTTGGGCCCCAAGATGAAGGACATAAGCAATAAGGCCCTGTTGCTGCGCTTGCTGCACATGCTCAAGAACCAGGGCGTGACCACGGTGGTCACAGAGCTGTTAAGCGATGACAGCAGCGGGGTGAGTATGCTGGACATCTCCTCCATGATCGATGTTTGGATCAAGCTGCGCCGTGAGGAGCGGGAGGGCAGGCTGCACCGGCTTCTAACCGTAATCAAGGCCCGGGGGATGTCCACTGCGGATTATGTGAGTGAGTTTAACATTTCCGAAAACGGCGTGGTAATCCAGGGGGTGTAATGAGCACTTTCACTTTACGCCTATACATAGCTGGACGAACTCCCACTTCGGAAAAAGCCATCCGCAATCTTTATAAAATAACCTCTGAGCTCGAGCAAGATAATAGGAAACTGGACATCGAGGTAGTGGACATCCTGGAGCGGCCTCAGCTGGCAGAGGACGAAAAGATTCTGGCCACCCCGGTTCTCATCAAGAAGCTGCCCCCACCGGTACGGCGCATTGTCGGGGATCTTTCCGAGAGGGAAAAGGTCCTTATAGGTATCGATCTTAAGGAGAGTTAATGGAACTACAAGATAAAGTATTCCGGACAATGATTGAGGAGGCCTCGGACGCCGTTCTCCTGCTAGATGACCAGGGAATGGTGGTTTATGTCAATCCTGCGGCTGAAGAGCTCTTGGGCCGCTCCCCCACAGATTTAAAGGGTGAGTTTTTCGGGCACGTAGTTACTGAAACACAACCTGCAGAGATTCAAATTCCCTTTCCCAGGGAAGGAAAACAGGTTACTGCGGACATTCGCATCTCTAGTATCACTTTAGAGGGCAGCAATTATGATATTGTTTATTTACGGGACGTTACTGATCGGAAACAACGAGAGGAGGAATTGATTCAGGCCAAAGAGCAAGCCGAGGCCGCCAACAGGACTAAATCCGAGTTTTTGGCCAACATGAGCCACGAGATCCGCACCCCTTTAAACGGCATCACGGGCATGATGCAGCTTTTGCAGGATACCAACCTGGATGCGGATCAGCAACAATATGTGGACAAGTCCCTTTCCTCTGCCAATAGGCTAACCCGCTTGCTCTCGGATATTCTGGATCTTTCCAAGATCGAGGCGGAAAAAATGGAGCTCCGACAGGAGGTGTTTACTGTCCAGAGACTTTGCGATGCAGTATTGGAGCTATTCGAGCCTCAAGCCAACGAAAAGGGTGTTTCACTGGAATGCTCATTGGATCCTGCCCTGCCCTCTAGGCTGATAGAGGATGAGGCTAGGTTGCAGCAGATCCTGTTCAACCTGGTGGGCAATGCCCTGAAATTTACCCAGGCAGGGCGGGTAAAAGTGGAATTGTTCCCCCAACATCAAGAAGACGAGCTAAATAGACTTCTGGTCGCGGTTTCGGATACCGGCTCGGGACTTTCCCAGGAAAAAATGGAGCAGTTGTTTCAGCCCTTTGTTCAGGGGGATGGCTCCAGAACCCGTAAATACCAGGGAGCCGGGCTGGGGCTTTCCATTGTGAGCAGGTTAGTGGATCTCATGGAGGGCAATATGTCCGTGGAAAGCACTCCAGGAGAAGGAACTACTTTCTATGTCTCCCTACCCTTGAAGATACCTGCTGAACAGGAATCCGAAAAGAGTCAAACCCAGGAAACCCAGAGAGATATCCAGCATAGCTTGCGGGTACTTCTGGCTGAGGATGAGTCCACCAATCAGCTCTTGATCCGGAAATTTCTGGAAAGCATGGGGCATGAGGTGGTACTTGCCGAAGATGGCACCCAGGCCCTGGATTTATTGCAGGAACACGAATTCGACTGCATCCTTATGGACATAAGCATGCCCAGCATGGACGGAGTGGAAGCTACCCAGGAGATAAGAAGGAGAGAAATGGCGAGTGGGCGATCAGAATCCCTGGATTCCGGAATACCTGAATCCCTAAATACCTCAATCCCAGAATCCCAGCCAGAGTTGAACACCCCAGAGGGGACCCCGGTTCAACCGGGTAAAAATCCCAAAATTCCTATAATTGCCCTAACCGCCCATGCCATGGACGGGGACCGGGAGAGGTTTCTGGAGTCCGGGATGAACGATTACCTGGCCAAGCCGGTACATAAAAAGGACCTGGAAAGAGTGCTCAGGAAGCATTGCTAATGATAATAGCCTGCTGATAAAGTGCCCTCTCATTCAGGATCGCTTTTCAGCCCATCTTTTAATTTTCGTGGAGAAAAAATGCAAAATAGCGCGGAGCGATTGTATCGGATAAACCAGTGCCTTTCCCGTCTGGGCACGGATTACGACTCCAATATTGAGGAGCTAACCGCTTTGTGCGGGCAACTGCTAGAGGCGACCAGTGCTTTGTACAACCGTTTTGAAAGCGGCATGATGATTTCCCAGGGACAATGGAACACTCCTCAGGATTATGTTGCCCAGGACGATGCCGAGGGCCACATCTGTTACCACATACTGCAGCAAGGTGCTTACAATGCACAAGTCCTGGTCAACCTACAGCAGAGCAGTTTCTTGGAGACGGATCCAGATGTCTTTCGCTATGGCCTGGAGACCTATATAGGTCATCCTGTGCTGTGCGGGCAGGAACAGGTGGGGGTCATCTGCGCCGTGTACAACACCCAGGTAGAAATCACCGAGGATGACAAGCAGGTCCTGGGCATTATAGCTTCTGCCATCGGCCGGGAAGAGGAGCGTAAGCAGGCCGAACAGAGTCTGGCCAGGAACGAGAAAGAATTCCGGCTTATATTCCAAGAAAATAACGACGCTATCCTATGGGCGGACCAGGAGGGGTATATTCTTCGGTGCAACCGGGCAGCCGAGACTCTTTTCGGATATACTCGGGAAGAGTTGCTCGGGATGCACCAGGCGGATCTACACCCGGAAGAAAAGCGAGACTATTATAAAGACATGTTCCAGAACAAGCTACAAGCCCAGGGTTTTGCCCAGGCAGAAGCCGAGGTGGTGGTCCAGTCCGGGGAACGGCGTTACGTCAACATACTAGCCACCACTGTGGTTATAAATGGTGAGGAAATCAATCAGGGCATTTTCGTGGATGTGACCGAATCCAAGAGAAACCGGGAACAGATGGAACGTTTCCGGGCTGCCATGAACAGTGCCGTGGACGAGTTATACATAATCGATCCCGAACAAATGAGGTTCGTGGACGTCAACCAGGCAGCTTGTAGTTCCCTGGGCTATTCCCGGGAAGAGCTTCTGGAAATGGGCCCTCAGGACATTAAGCCCTTGTTCAGTGCAATGGAATTAAAGAAGGTGCTTTATGAAGTTATCCAGGGAAGGGAAACCCAGATCCTGGAAACCATGCACTGCTCCTCTGAGGGCACTGAGTTCCCGGTGGAGATTCGTGTCAGTGCCTTTACCCAGGAATCCAGGGATTTTATCATTGCCCTGGCCAGAGACGTGAGCGAGCGCAAGAGGCAGGAAGAGGCCCTGGAAGAGGCAAGGAAACAGGCCGAATCAGCCAATCAAGCCAAGTCTCAGTTTTTGGCCAATATGAGCCATGAGATACGCACCCCGCTTACAGGGGTATTGGGCATGGCCGATCTTTTGCTGGATACTGAGCTCACTCGTAATCAGCAAGACTACGTGCAGTCCATTAAATCCAGCGGAGAGATCCAGTTGGCTCTGATCAACGATATTTTGGATTTTTCCAAGATCGAAGCCGGAAAGCTGGAGTTGGAAACCATCGACTTCAACCTCCGCCATTTACTGGAGGACATGACTTTTCCGCTGGCCATACGGGCTCACGAAAAGAATCTGGAATTTATATGCTATATAGAACCTGATATTCCGGAGCTTTTACGCGGGGATCCGGTACGACTGCGCCAGATCCTGAACAATCTGGCTGGTAATGCCTTGAAATTCACCGAAGCCGGAGAGATAGAGGTGCGGGTTAGTCTGCTTCACAAGAGCGAGCTGGAAGCCAAAATCCTTTTTACGGTTCGGGACACTGGACCCGGAATACCGCAACATAAACAAGCCTCCCTGTTTGACAAATTCAGCCAGCTAGACTCTTCTTTCTCCCGGCAACAAGGCGGTACTGGCCTGGGTCTAGCCATTTCCAAACACCTGGTGGAGCTTATGGGTGGCGAAATAGGCGTGGACAGCACAGAAGGCAAGGGGACCAGTTTCTGGTTCACGCTTCAGTTCTCAAGGCAGGAGGAAAAGGAGCAGCCCCTTCCGGAATCCATGTGGGAGCTACGGGACAAGAAGGTTCTGGTGGTGGAAAACAACACCACCAACCGCGAGATCATAGTCCAACACCTGCTTACCTGGGGCGCTCAGCCCGTAGAAACCCAAGACGGAAAAACCGGGCTGAACATCCTTTATGAGGCCCTAGAGCAGGGCGAGCCCGTGGATCTGGTTATTACCGAGCTGGATCTGCCCGTCATGGACGGGGAGAGTTTGTGCCGGGCAATCAAGAGGGATGAGAACATAAATGATGTGCCTTTGATAGTTATAACCGCCATTGGATATCCCGGAGAGGCTAAAAGATGCGGGGAAATGGGATTTGACGCTTACTTGAACAAGCCGGTGCGCAAATCCGAGCTCTTGGACACCTTGAACGCCGTGCTCTGTGAATCATGTAAACCCCAAGAGTCTCGTTCCCTGGTCACCCGGCACATGGCTAGGGAGAAAAAGCGTTCCCAAGAGGAAGCCCTAACCTTTTCCGGCCATGTGCTAGTAGCTGAGGACAATCCAGTCAATCAAAAGGTAGTAGTTAGGATGCTGGAGAAAAAGGGGCTTTCTGCTGAAGTGGTCTCGGATGGCCAAATGGCTAGGGAGGCTTTGGAAAACAAGGACTTCGATTTGGTGTTGATGGATGTCCAAATGCCCAGAATGGATGGCCTGGAAGCCACCAGGCGAATTCGCGCCGCAGAGCGAGAGGGCGATGTAGCGAGGGAGCGACTGAGCGAGGAGGCGACTGAGCGATCAGAATCCCTGGATTCCAGGGTTCCTGAATCCCTGTATACCACAATACCAGAATCCCGAAATTCCAGAATTCCCATAATCGCCCTGACCGCCCATGCCTTGAAGGAAGATCGGGAAAAGTGCTTCCAGGCAGGGATGGACGACTACCTTTCCAAGCCTTTTCAGCACAGCGCCCTGGAGGGAGTGCTAAGAAAATATCTTCCGAGTTTTTCTAATCAAGCTGTAGAACATCAAGAGTCTCTGTCAGCTACTGAGAAGGAGGAATCCACCCCAGAAACAGCTGTATTCCAGGAATCAAATCTTTTAAGCCGGGTATCCGGGGACCAGGAGATATTTCAAGAAATTATAAAGGAGAGCCTCCAGGAAATCCCGGCTAGGCACCAAGATCTAAGGAATAGTTTGAACAGCAAGGATGCTCAAGCTGTTCACAGGTACGCCCATAGCATAAAAGGGGTGGCCAGGAATATTTCCGCGCCGGGTTTAGAGGATGTCGCTTCCAGGCTGGAGGAAATGGCGAATAAAGGAAACTTGTCCGGATGCAGCGAATTGATGCCGAATCTGGAACAAGAGTCCCAGCGCTTGCTAGCGGTTTTGAGGGAGAGGGTGGAGTGAGTTTAATTGTACCTATAATTATTTTGAAATGGGCTATAAAAGAGATAGTTTAATTCTGATGTGCTGAGGAGTAACGGTTATCTTGAAGCAGTAGTCAGAAAGTGAGTTTGAAAGGAATACGGTTGTCGGCAGGAAAAAATTCAAGGAAAGTCAGTTTCCTGATCAGGTAGTGAAGGCTGACGGATATGTCCTGCAGAAACCCGAAACCTGGAAGTAAATTATCCTGTTAAGGATGCTCCCCCTGCGAAGCAGGGCGTTTGCCGCGCCTTTGAAGCCGGAAACCCGGATTCAAAGGCATTGAAAAAATCGTGTCTCTGCTGCACGGGCAGATCCGTGTCCAAAAACCACTCTGGGCGACAAATCCTGCAATGCTCCCGGCAGTCCAAGGCCTATTCGCCTTGGCAGGCTGGATTGACTTGTATTTTAGGCGTTGGTAATAAATCCGCAAAAGTAAAACTGCCGGGCTTCAGCTCCCCAGCTTACCGCGAAAAGCCGCTTCTCCCCTACCCCAAAGCCCGCAAAACCCTGCTAATTGAAAAAATTTCAATCTAGGTTTGAAATGTGCTGAATGAACCACGGCTTCATGCAGACAACTATCCTGTGAAGGCTATTGTTGCTCAATAAATGTAGTGCCCATAAATTTTATTCATTTTAAGATAACACCCTGGAATACTTGAATTTCTAGTTTGAGATCACGGAAATCGAGGCCAGGACTCTGTCTTTCAACCAAAGCTCAAAACTTTTCCCTTCTCCGGCCCACGTCTCTCAGCCAACATCCCCTGAATGGTTACGGGGGATCTGCAAGCAGTGATCCACAGTCCCGGACCTGCACCTCCCTGCCTTCCACCCCGCTAAGGGCGACCACTTTCCAGGGAAAGGTCAAAGCGGTGGTAGCCGGTCCATCCGGGGGATAAAGACTGCACTGCAACCTAATGACCTCCTGGTCCTGGTAGGTTATTTCCACTTCCATCCGATATCCGCCTGTGGGGCGCTGACCTGCGTAAAAGACGGCGAAAGCCCCGGTCTCCTCCGGCCATTGAGGCTTGGGTTCCCGGAGCAGACTCCAGACTTGTTGCCAGTCTTCCCTGTCTTTGGCCATGGCAGCCGGGATTTTTATTTCTGCATAGTGTCCCGACCACTGATGTGTTATCTCAGCACGGGGTGCCTCCTGGCCGTCCTGGCTGCAGGAAATAAGGCCCAAAAGCAGCAAAAGGCTTATGGCCAGCAAAATGCTGCTGTGAGAACCCCTGGGGGAGCTTATTGTCTGCATCATGTGATTTCTGAGCGCTCAACAAAGCTCTTACAGGAAAAAACGATCCCGTTTAGTTCCTTTGGAGCGACTGGGTATCATAAACGGATTGCAAAGCATGATCAGCCTCAAATGTACATTTTGTGCCAGATTTTGGGCACACTACTCTGGATGCCTTTTGCCCTGCGTCTCAGCTGGAATCTACTCCTCTTTAAGACGGGCAAATCTTGAGCCTCCTTCACCTATGAGGTGTATTCTCAAGATCCTATGTTAGCGACAAAACATACTGAAATTTCTGAAAAATGCAATAATAAAATGCAGCAAAACTGCAACGTTAATGTAACTTTTTCACGGATTCAGGTTTAACTGAAGTATAGATTTTTTCAAAAAAATTGTCTTTATCCCTAAAGGTCACCTCTAGGGCAGTCGATCTAATTAGACGAGAGGTCCTATATCCGGTTCTTAACAAGCTAACCATAAAGGAGGTGGCTTATGTCCATCGAGAGCGGAACCGGAGCACCCACCATGGCGGAGAGCCTTTTAAACGCCGGCATGGGCCAGGAAATCATCCAAAAGGCTCAGAACCAGGCCCAGGAAACAGCCAATCCCAAGGCTGCGGCCAAAAACGATGGGGAATCTTCTGCCCCTTCCCCTGATACCGGGGGTGGTGTTAAAGGAACTCTTCTCAACACCACGGTTTAACCCCGTAACTCCGCCCAGGGATCGGTTGCTGGCTCTCTTCAGCTCCGATCCCTGAAAATTTTTGCATGACAGGATATAGATAAGCATTCGGTTATTAGTACAAAAAGAAGGAGTTATTTTACCCTGCCAATACTACTCTCAGCTTTCCTAGAAGGCAACCGCATAGATTTCCTGTTGGCCGAGGGGATATTCTTAACCTGAGTACCAAAATCAGCCCTGGCACACCGGTTACCGGAAAAGGCCTACGACTTGCGCACCAATAAGCGATAAGTACCAACATCA
>CAZNYT010000074.1:0-10381 GCA_964577315.1 uncultured Desulfovibrionales bacterium | reverse complement strand
GAGACATCCTCTTAGCTGCTGCCCCACAGCAGATAAAGGGATTAACCCATCTGCGAGATCTGTGGTTTCATTCTCTTTTCTTACCGCCGGTGGTATATCTGTGAAGAAAAAAGGCGGAAGAATTTTAACCGCTGATTACGCTGATCTCCGCTGATCGCATTGGACATAGGGCATTAAAGTAACAAATTGGGAAAATTACGGATCCTAGAGCCAGTGATCAGGGGGTAGGAACCATGAAAGTTTCGCTGTAGTATTAACTGATAACTGATAACTTTTAACTCTCAAGAAGACAAGGAGTATGCATTCCATGGTCACTTTACAGCAAAAGGCCACTTGCCTGCCTGCTGACACCCAGACCCCGGTTTCTTTGTACCTGAGCCTCATAGGCCGGGAAAAAGGGATTCTATTGGAAAGCTCCGAGGTGGATGGCCGCCTGGGCCGCTACAGCCTCCTGGCCTGGGATTTCAGGCTTACACTGTCCTGCGATGGGGGTCAGCTGGGGGTCAAGGTTATGGATTCCAGGCTGGAGGATTTGAAAGAGTTTCGGGGAATGGATTACATTTCCGGGATTAGAGCGGTTATCAACAAACTGGAGATCCAGCCTGATTCCAGGTTTCAGCTACCCCCGGTGACCAGGGCCCTTTACGGATACCTGGGATTCGGTCTGGCAGGTCTGCTGGAACCCAAGCTTGCCCCGGTTCTACCTCCTGAGGAAGCCGAGGCCCAGCTGGTTCTGCCCGGCCGTATTCTGCTATTCGATCATTTGCATCACAGCTGCTACTATGTCTGTTTGGACCAGGACATGTCCTTGCCCAAGCCCAAGCCGCTCCACTCCCAGAGGGAGTTTAGGGTGGGCGAGATAGGTGTCGTCCCGGATCAGGCCAAGTATGAGGAGCGGGTGCGGGAGCTGAAAGAGCTCATCCGGCAGGGCGAGGCCATCCAGGTGGTGCTGTCCACCCGGTTCAGCGCGGATTTCCGCGGGGATCCCTTCCTTCTGTACCGGCATCTCAGGCGGATCAATCCCTCCCCGTACACCTTCTACCTGGGCCTGGAGGATATTACCCTGATGGGCTCCTCTCCGGAGCTCATGGTCAAGTGCGGCAAGAATGTCCTGCAGCTAAGGCCCATTGCCGGAACACGTCCCCGGGCGGAGACCGAGAGGGAGGACCAGGAGCTGGCAGAGGAGCTGCTTGCTGATGATAAGGAAAGGGCGGAGCACGTTATGCTCGTGGACCTGGGCCGCAACGACCTGGGCCGCATAGCTGTTCCGGGCAGCGTAGAAGTGGACAAGTTCATGCAGGTGGAGAGGTTTTCGCACGTGATGCACATGACCTCCTACCTTTCGGCCAGGTTGAAGCCGGACCTGGATGCCTTGGAGATCCTTAGGGCATCTTTCCCGGCGGGAACGGTTTCCGGGGCTCCCAAGATCCGGGCCATGGAACTCATCGGGCAATACGAGGACCAGCCCCGGGGCCCCTACTCCGGGGCCATCGGCTGGATCGGCCTGGACCATGATGCGGTGAACCTGGATACCGGGATTACCATCAGGAGCCTTTGGATCCGGGAGGGAAAGATAAACTGGCAGACCGGGGCCGGGGTGGTTTTCGATTCCGTGCCCGAGAAAGAGTGGGAAGAGTGCCAGAACAAGGCCAAGGCCATACGAAAAGCCCTAACTTCTACCGGAGGATCGGATGATTTTGCTCATAGACAACTTTGATTCCTTTACTTTCAACCTGGTTCAGGTGCTGCAAAGGTTGGATGCGGACCCGGTTGTGCTTAGGAACAACCAGGAGGAGATATTAGATACCCTGAGCCGGGATCTCCGGGCGGTGATTATTTCCCCGGGGCCCAGCCGCCCGGAAAACACCGGGCTTTGCCTGGATTTTTTGGAGCGGCTTGATCCAGGGGTCCCGGTGCTTGGGGTCTGCCTGGGACACCAGGTTCTGGGGCATTTTGCAGGGGCCAAGATAGAGGTGGCGGACCGGATCATGCACGGCAAGACTTCCTGGATACATCACGAGGGAGAGGGTTTGTTCCGGGACATTCCCAGCCCCTTCGAGGCCTGCCGCTATCATTCCCTGCTGGCCCGTCCTGTGGAGGATAAATTCCGGATCACGGCCAGAAGCGAGCAGGACGAGATCATGGGGCTGGAGTACAAGGACCGCCCCTGGATGGGGGTGCAGTTTCATCCGGAATCCATCCTCACTCCGTGGGGACCCAAGCTGATGGAGAATTTTCTCAGGATATCCGGGGTGAAGTAAGAACAAGGCATCAAGAAACGGGGGAAGTATGGACATCAGGAAAACGCTAAACAAGATAAGTTCCAGGCAGGACCTGGATTCAGAAGAGGGCAGGGATGTGTTTCAAGCCCTGTTCGAGGGGGAAATCTCCCCGTCCCAGAGCGGAGCCCTGCTCATGGGGTTGCGCACCAAGGGCGAAAGCGGGTCGGAACTGGCTGCTGCAGTGAGCGCAGCCTTGGAAAAGGCTAGACTGGTTTCTGGAATATCCGGGGTTACCATGGATACCTGCGGCACAGGCGGGGATAGCAGACAGAGCTTCAATTGTTCCACAGCAGTGGCTTTTTTCCTGGCGGATCAGGGCATTCAGGTGGTAAAGCACGGCAACCGGGCAGTATCCAGCTCCTGCGGCAGCGCGGATGTGGTAGAGGCCCTGGGCTTGCCGCTGCTAAGCGATCCCTCCCTGGTCCTTCAAGAGTTAAGCTCCAGGGGATTCGCATTTCTTTTCGCCCCGCACTTTCACCCCAGTTTTGCCGAGATTGCCCCATTGCGCAAGGAGCTGGGAATAAGGAGCATTTTCAACCTCATGGGACCTCTACTCAACCCGGCCCGACCCACCCACCAGATCTTGGGGGTGCCGGATCCTGTTTTCATGTCTCCCATGGCCCAGGTACTTCGGGACAACCGGGTCAGTTCCGCAGCGGTGGTGCACGGGGCACAGGGTTTTGACGAGCTTACCCCGTGCGGGGAGAATCGGATTATCCTTATCCGGGAAGGCAATCAGGACGAGGTGAGCCTGAATCCGGAAGAGTTCGGAATGAAGCCGTGTTCTCCCGGAGATCTGGCCTGCCCGGACAAGGAGACAGCCCTGGCCAGGCAAAGAGAGATCCTAACCGGCCAAGGCCCCCAGGCCATGCAGGATATGGTGGCCTTGAACCTGGGGCTGGGACTGTACTTGCTGAATCCGGATCAGGACATCAGGGAGTGCATGCGCGAGGCTCGGTCCATTGTGGGGCAGGGCTTAAGGAACCTGGAGCTGGTTTAAAAGGGATTTATCCATGTTGTCCAAATTTATCCGGGCCAAGGAGATGGAGATCCAAAAGCTACGTGTTCTGGCTGACCGCGGGGAATTGGGGGAAGAATACCCCGGGGAGCGCGCGGATTTTTGCCGGGCTCTGAAAAGGGTCGCTCCCGGGGTTATCGCGGAGTACAAGCGAAAATCCCCGTCCAGGGGAGTGATAAACGACTCCCTCACCCCGGAGGAAGCGGCAAAAACTTTTTGTGCTTCCGGAGCAGCCGCTTTTTCGGTACTTACTGAGAAGGAGCATTTTGGCGGGGATCTGGGCTTTCTGAATCTCTTTGCCGGTCTAGGTCTGCCGGTGCTGCGCAAGGACTTTATATTCCATCCGGTACAAGTGCAGGAGACCGCTACCACCCCGGCTTCTGCCCTGCTTCTCATTGTTCGGGTAGTACGGGACCTGGAATCGCTTAGCCAGCTCGTCCGACACTGCCTGGAGTACAACCTGGAACCAGTTGTAGAGATCTTCGAGTCCGGGGAACTGGACATCGCCAGGAAAGCCGGGGCCAGAACCATACTGGTGAACAACCGGGATCTGGATAGGTTGACCGTGGATCTGGAATTATCCCGAAGTCTTATCCCGGGGAAAAGACCCAAAGAGACCTGGATCTGCGCCAGCGGTATTGACAATGCCCGGCAAGTGAAGGAATTTGTCCGCCTTGGGTTTGATGGTTTTTTAGTAGGTACCAGCATTATGTCCTCTTCCCGGCCCGGGGAAAAGTTAAGGGAGCTTTGCGCGTGCCCGGAAAATTGATGTTAAAGATCTGCGGACTGACCAGATTGAGTGATCTGGGTGTGTGCCAGGAGCTGGGGATTGATCTTACCGGTTTTATCTTTCACCCGGGCAGCTCAAGGTACGTTTCCCCGGATCTGGTGGCAGCCTGGCCCAAGCAGAGCGAGCTGCGGGTGGGGGTCTGGGTGGAGGAAGACGCGG
Organism: uncultured Desulfovibrionales bacterium; assembly: GCA_964577315.1. Classification (GTDB taxonomy): domain Bacteria; phylum Desulfobacterota; class Desulfovibrionia; order Desulfovibrionales; family Desulfonatronovibrionaceae; genus Desulfonatronospira. The sequence goes on along the minus strand of CAZNYT010000074.1, from coordinate 6,132 downwards.
AAAAGATCCTGGAGATCACGGAAATGGCCGACTTGGACCTGGTTCAGCTGCATGGAAATCAGGATCCGGAATTTTGCCGCTCCCTGGATCCGGGCAGAGTGATAAAAACCTTTTGGCCGGAAAGGTTCGAGCAAAAACAGGATTTTGAGCAGGAGTTGGCCAGATACAAAGGGGCCTGCCGCTTTTTCCTGTTCGATGCCGGCCGGAGCCTGGGCGGGCACGGTCGGGGCATTGCTTGTCCCTGGCTAAGAGAGGTGCGCAGCCCAGGACCATTTTTACTGGCAGGGGGACTGGGACCGGAAAACCTGGACCAGGCCCTGGATCTTCGGCCCGCGGGAGTGGATCTCAATTCCGGGGTGGAGATAGCCCCAGGGAGAAAGGATCCCGAGAAAATCAGCCAAGCAGTCAAACAAGTACGAGGATTAGAATGAGAAAGGGTTATTTCGGTACATTCGGGGGCATGTTCGTTCCGGAGCTTTTGGTGCCGCCCCTGGCGGAGCTGGAAAAAGCGGTGGAGGAGATCATGCCCGGGGATGACTTTCAGCTGGAACTGGATCAAGTGTATTGCAATTTCGTGGGCAGGCCCACCCCGGTTTACTACTGCCGCAACCTCTCCCGGGAGCTGGGCTTTGACCTGTATCTGAAAAGGGAGGATCTGGCCCATACCGGCGCGCACAAGATCAACAATACCGTGGGGCAGGCCCTATTAGCCAAGCATATGGGCAAGACCTGTCTTTTGGCTGAGACCGGTGCCGGGCAGCACGGGGTGGCTACAGCCACTGCCGCGGCCATGCTGGGCCTGGATTGCATGGTATTCATGGGCGCCCTGGACGTGGAAAGGCAGAGCATAAACGTGCACCGCATGGAGCTTTTGGGGGCCAAAGTGGAGCCGGTTCAGACCGGATCCCGGACCTTGAAGGACGCCATAAACTCCGCCCTGCGCTACTGGATCGCCCATCAGCAGGATACCCATTACTGCCTGGGCTCAGCTGTGGGACCACATCCGTTTCCCTTGCTGGTGCGCAAGCTGCAATCCGTGATAGGCAGGGAAAGCCGGGAGCAGATGCAGGAACGAACGGGTCGGCTGCCGGACAAGGTGGTAGCCTGCGTAGGCGGAGGATCCAACTCCATAGGTATCTTTCATCCCTTTATCCAGGACCGGTCAGTGGAGTTGGTGGGGGTGGAAGCCGGTGGCAAGGGCGGCCCCGGGGATCACCATTCAGCCACTCTGTCCAGGGGCACTCCGGGGGTGTTGCAAGGTACGCACACGTTTTTGCTCCAGACAGGGCAGGGCCAGATCCTGCCCTCCCATTCCGTGGCCCCGGGCCTGGATTATCCCGGAGTGGGACCGGAACATTCCCACCTCAAGGATAGCGCCCGGGCCAGGTACGAGGTAATTTATGATCACGAGGCGGTCCAGGCGTTTAAACTGTTGTCCAGCAGGGAAGGAATCATTCCCGCCCTGGAGAGTGCCCATGCCCTGGCCTGGGCAGCCGCTGGAGATGGTCGCGTGGATCCCGGCAGCTCGGTATTGGTCAATCTTTCGGGTCGGGGGGACAAGGATCTGGATATTGTCCGGGAGCAAGAGTCAGTTGAGAGTTAAAAGTTATCAGTAGTAGAACGAAACTTAGTGTCCAGAGGTCCGAGAATTCTGCAAACAGGCCGTCGCTCACACAGTTTACGCCCAGTTTTGCAGAACCCTCGGACCTCGAAGAAGAGTTGCTGCCATAATAGTAAGGCTGTTATAGAGCTAAGTTTCGTTGTAGCCAGTAGTCAGAAGTCAGCTCTCGTTGGGGTTTGGAATTTGATGCTTGATGCTTAGAATTTGAAATTTGGTTGTTTCAGAACTTTTGACTGTGCAAAAAAGCTAGGATAAAGGCTGTGAAAGGTTAGCAAATGAAAGGAGCATACATGGACCGGGAAAATATATTAACCGGAAAGATCCAGGGCGCCCTGGATAGCGGTCGCAAGGCCCTGATACCCTTTGTCCCGGCAGGATTTCCCTCCAAGGAGGTCTTTTGGGACGTTATTCTGGATTTGGACGGGGCAGGCGCGGATGTTATAGAGATAGGCGTGCCTTTTTCGGACCCGGTGGCGGACGGCCCCGTGGTGGAAAAGGCCTCTGCCCGCTCCCTGCAGCAAGGGGTAAACCTGGAATGGATACTTAAGGGTCTTAAGGAATACCGCTCCCAAATACAGGCCGGGATAGTGCTCATGGGCTATTTTAATCCTTTCCTGCAGTTCGGGATGGAAAAACTTGCCCAGGAAGGGGAACAAGCCGGGGTGAACGGCCTGATTATCCCGGATTTGATCCTGGAGGAAGCAGAGCCCTACCAGGAATTGCTTCGAAAGCACCATCTGGATTATATCCCGCTGGTGGGGCTTAACACCTCCAACCAGCGCCTGCAGGAATATGCCCGGTTAAGTCCGGCTTTTGTCTACCTGGTCTCGGTTATGGGGATTACCGGCACCCAGGCTAGTGCCACAGAAATGTTAAAGGAGAAACTGGGACAGGTCCAGGAAATGTTTTCTTGCCCTGTGGCCCTGGGATTTGGCCTTCGTTCCAAAGATCAACTGGAGCCCATCCAGGATCTGGTGGACGGGGTAGTTTTCGGCAGTGCTCTGATCAATCACCTGGATGAGGGCAAGAGCCCCGGGGAATTCATGAAAAGATGGATTTAGGGGGAGAGCTCGTAACTCTTCACCATGTTTTAGGACAGGTTGAGAGCTCGAGAGTTAAGGGTAAAGGCAAAGAAGTCAAGAGGTTAAATCAGTTATCGCTACGGAGACGTAAATCTGTGTAAATGGTCAATAAAGAACAAGGTGTTTCCAGAGAACTTGGAACAGGCAAGTTAAGAACAATCAGTGCAATAAATACCTAATAGGAGGAACCAACATGAGTAATCAGGAATTGCCCAAGAATTATCAATTGATGCAAAAGCAGCACCCGGATTTGATACAGGCGGTATCCAACCTGGGACAAGCAGTCCGAAAGGAGGGTCCCCTGGACGAGAAGAGCGTGGAGCTGCTCCAGATGTCTGCTGCCGCGGCGCTCAGGCTGGAAGGGGCAGTGCACAGCCACGCCCGCAGGGCACTCAAGGCCGGGGCAAGTCCAGAAGAGATCCGTCATGCCCTGGTCGTGCTTACCTCTACTACCGGGTTTCCCACGGTGGCTGCAGCCATGAGCTGGGTTCGGGACGTGCTCCAGGAATAAAATAATACATAGTTACGACAGGAGGTTATGGATGCAAAAACCCGTGGTGTTCGATTGCCGCAACGCGGATGATGTGACCAGGGCGGTGAAGGAATACGATATCAGCTTTGTGCAGTTCTGGTTCGTGGATGTTCTGGGCACCTTGAAGAGCTTCCAGGTTACTCCCAGCGAGCTGGAAGAGGCATTTGAAGAGGGCATGGGGTTTGACGGCTCCTCCATAGAAGGTTTTTCCCGGATTCATGAGAGCGACATGGTGGCCATCCCGGATCCCACTACCTTTCAACTGGTTTCCTGGAGACCTATGGAAAGGCCGGTGGCCCGCATGTTCTGCGATATCAAGAACCCGGACGGAAGCCCCTACGAGGGGGACAGCCGGTACGTGCTCAAGAGAATGCTGTCCAAGGCAGCGGAAGACGGTTATACCTTTTACGTGGGTCCGGAATTGGAGTTTTTTCTTTTCGAGAGCTCTAGGGAGCCCAAGACCTTGGATTTCGGGGGATATTTCGATGCCCCGCCCCTGGACCTGGCCAACGATATCCGCAGGGATATAATCAATTCCCTGCTCAGCATGGGGATCGAGGTGGAGTACAGTCACCACGAGGTGGCCCCCAGCCAGCACGAAATAGATCTCAGGTACCAGGAAGCACTGAAAATGGCTGATACCGCTGTGACCTACCGGGTCATCGCCAAGGAGGTGGCCAGACGTCACGGTTGCTACGCCACCTTTATGCCCAAACCCCTTTTCGGGCAGAACGGCAGCGGGATGCACGTGCATCAGTCCCTGTTCAAGAACGGTAAGAACGTGTTTTACGATCCCTCTTCCCAGGACGGCTTGAGCCAGGAGTGCAAGAACTATATAAGCGGGCTTTTGGAGCACGCCAACGAGTTAACCGCGGTATGCAACCAGTGGGTCAATTCCTACAAGAGGCTGGTGCCGGGCTACGAGGCGCCGGTGTACGTGGCCTGGGCGCGCCGCAACCGTTCCTCCCTGGTCCGGGTGCCCATGTACAAGCCGGGCAAGGAGAAGGCCACCCGGGTGGAGCTTCGCTCCCCGGATCCTGCCTGCAATCCATACCTGGCTTTTGCCTGCATGCTCGCAGCCGGCCTGAAGGGCATGGAAAAGAAGTATCCCCTGCCCGAGCCGGTGGAAGAGGATATCTTCGAGATGAACGAAGAGGAGAGAAAGAAGCACAACATCCCCAGTCTCCCGGGCAGTTTGTTCGAGGCGGTGGAGGATCTGTCCAGAAGCAGCGTGGTTAGGGAGGCCCTGGGGCAGCATATATTCGACAACTTTATAGCCAACAAGAAGATCGAATGGGATAATTACCGCATCCAGGTCACGGAATACGAGTTGAAAAAGTATCTCCCTCTGCTTTAAAAGCGCTGTCACTCTTTTAACCTGAAGCGGTGAGCTTAATCGGTTTGGGGATTAGCCAAGCTGCACGGCTTCAAGTCGTGATTGATTTTTGAGCGGAATTATTGCTCAGGGAGAGCTGCTGGAAAAAAGCGCTTAAATCCGGTCGCAGCGGACGTCGGCTAGGTTTTCTTCCAGATCTTCATCTAAGTGCTGAGGCATTTGGTTTAACTCCCACCGACTATTGCACACCCGGCAATAGATATAGATCCGGGTTCAGGTGCGTATTATCTGGTGGTGCTTTCGGCCGTGGTCGCAGGTTAACTTGACCTGGGCACTGGAATTCATATTTTCTCCTTGTCTACCCGACAATAGTGTTATCACCCTTTTGAGTCAAGACTATGAAGAACGTGGATGAACTTACAAGCAATCTCATGGATGAGACCCTTAAAGAGGCTGCGGACAGTTTTTTCAGCAAGCGCAAGCAGGTCGAGGATGAACAGGAGCTCATCCATGCGGAACTCTGCAAGCTTAAAGAGCAAGCTAACCGTATTGATACCCTTTTGTCCAGGCTGAACTATGTCCTGGTGAGGGGACGAGCCAGACATGCCTTCTGGGCGGAGTTGGGCTTAGATTCCCTGGGTAATTATGAACCCGTTTGGGAGCACGACGTGGTCCTGCCCAGGTCCTGGACCTACAAGGGCAGATTCATCCATTTGGTGCGAAGTCTGTATACTCAGATCTCGGAGAAGATCGAGGATTATACCCACGGGAAATATGTGGATGATCCTGAGGTCAAGGGCAAGAAGAGGCTAACGGTTAATCTGAACACCGTTAAGGCCCGGATCCAAGATCTTAATGAGTCCATAAGGGAATTAAACGTCAATCACAATCCAGGAGAAGTCTTAGCGTTTGTGCGCAAGCTGGATGTTGAGGGCTCCAGACACAAGGAAATAGCCGGAGGGGGATTGGTTTACAATTATGACCAGGAGCTTTCGTATTGTGAGCTGGATGCAAGCAGCTTGGAAATAAAGGAATACCCGGAATTGTCCCGAGACAAAGACACTATGAGCAGGGTGGAACAGATCTGCAGGCAGATTTACCGGGACTACAAGGCAGAGGTACGCGGGATGCTGGCCGAGATGCAACAAGGATGACTGCCGGAATATGAATGAGAAAACGCAACTCAGTGGATAGGGTTATGCAGGAAGATGTCTCCAACCTAAAACTGCTGGGCAGAACTGATACTGAATATTCCACCCGGGTGGATCCGGATCTGCTGGAAACCTTTGCCAATCAATTCCCGGACCGGGATTACCAGGTGGTCATGTTTACGGACGAGTTCACCTCCCTGTGCCCGGTTACGGGACAGCCGGATTACGGCAGCATAGAGGTGAGATACGTGCCCGGGGAGAGGTGCATAGAATCCAAATCCCTGAAATTCTACCTTTTCAGCTACCGCCAGGAACCCACCTTCATGGAGACAGTGGTCAACCGCATCCTGGAGGATTTGGTCCGGGCCTGCCGTCCCAGGAGAATGACTGTTTCCGGTAAATTCAAGGCC
>CAZNYT010000073.1:0-10926 GCA_964577315.1 uncultured Desulfovibrionales bacterium | reverse complement strand
TTTGGTCCGGGCCTGCCGTCCCAGGAGAATGACTGTTTCCGGTAAATTCAAGGCCCGGGGCGGGATCGCCATCGAGGTTTCGGCTCAGTACAGTAAGTCAGAAACATCCTGATTTAAGCAGGAAAAGTTTCTGTTCCCGGGTAAGACTGTACAGAATGGATGGAATTAACGGTCAGAGACTTGGGGACGGTCCTGGGTTTCTTCGTAATGCACCCCCTCCATAGCCTCTTGGGTTTCAGGATATTCGTATCCTCTTTTAAAGTCCGCAAATGAAAAGGCGATTCCCATGTATGGCCCTATACCTTCATCACTTACAGGTGCTCTGGCAATGATCTCTAGGCTACCCCAGAGCATGCCCGCTTCTATATACCCGTAATCGTGGCTGAAGGAGGAGCCATAATCATCCGGAGGGGAGATATGTTCGTAAGTGTAGCTGGGACCGACCCAAATGGGTAAATCCGAGATATCGGTCCATATCCCGATACCGGCCCGACCGTAAAAGGCGTGGAAAGAGTCGGTGTCATCCACTGTACGGTCATCCTCGTACATACTCATTCTCCACCCGCCTCCGAGTTGGTACATCCAGGGGCCAATGCTATCGGTAAATCTGCGGTAATCCGCTGCCAGATCCAGATGATAGGGATGCAGATCAATATTTTCTGCATCATCAAATTCACTGGCTGTAACTGTATACTTGTCACCCAAACTTTCTACTTCAGCAATAGGATATTCATCTCCGTGGGCCCCTAGACTTAAGAAACTTAGGGACCATCCCGAACCCCGGTGATAAGGCTCGCGGTAAATAGGTTCCTGGTAGCTGCGTTCCAAGTACTGGCCTTCATATAGGGTGATTTCATCCTTGAGGACCTGATAGTCGGGTTCTTCAGGGTTGTAATCTTCATGCGTGATAGTAAGTTGGTATTTTCCAGATTCTATAGTCCCATCAATATGTTCATGGCTGATATTCTCGGGACCATCCAGCTCTATTCTGGACTTGCCCTCAGCGCTAAGGCTAACTTTAGCGAAACGGCGTTCAGCAAGACTTATGCTTTGATGCACTGCAGGAGAGTTTTCTGCGGCGCTGAATTCCACTCGCTCTTCTGAAAACATGTCTGTTTCATGAGTTCTGATGCTGCCAGTGGGACTGTCCACGATTACGGCAACCGGGCTGGTTTCATATCTTTGTTCGTTTATGACCACTGGCTGCCCCGGCGGCTCAGTATGGATGTAGAGCCTGGTCTGTTGAGCCTCCCAGTCCCTGGGATATAAGGTGTCCAAACGCAGTTCAGCCTTGTCTGTGGGCTGGGCACGGTCCCAATCCAGGGCTTTCACTATGGGTAGATCCAAGTCCAGTGATGCCCCGTCCTGGAACTTGTCCAGGTCAAGGGTGCCAATGCTGCCACGTTCATTGGTTTCAAAAGTGTCTTCACCCATGCGCAATGGTACACCGCTTTGCGGAGCGTATGTCTCAGAATCGATGATCAGGATCTCGCCTTGTTCCTCAGAAATGCGAACAGGGAGCACCTTGAATCTGTTCAGGGCCCGCTCTATTTCACGTTCGAAATGGAGTTGAAAGGTGGTTGTTGCTTCGCTTTCCGGGTCGTAAACAGTATCGTCTTCCAAGTCCCGTTGCTGGGCCTCGTAGGCTCCTTCCAAGGCTAACCGGGCTCTGTCTATGGCGCTATCTTGGGGAAGGGCATTCAAGGTTTCTACCCTTGCCAAAAGAGGGGATCGCAGACGTGCCTGTTCTCGGGCATGTTCCAGATTCTCCCTGGAAATGCCTATTTCCGCCATCCAACCCGTGTCTACGCGAACCATGTCGCTGAATTCCGTACCCTCTAGCGAAACACGGGTTAAGGTGGCAGTGGTGCTGCTCATTTTTTCTTGGGTTTCAGTTTGGTCTACACGGTCTGCTGCTTCAGTCTGCTGGATTACGTGTTCGGTTTCGGCTCGGACCTGGGTAGCAACCCGCCGGGCCAGATTGGCCAGGGCCTGCTCCCGGGCTTCTTCCGGATTTGAGCCTACACCGTGTTCATAAACCCAGTCCCCGCGGTGATCCTGATAAAATTGCTGCCGAGCCTCTTCTTCCGTGATGGGCCGGTCCGATATGCGTTCCGTGATAGCGCCGCATCCCAGCATGGAGGTCAGGACACAGAGAAAAAAAGTGGTGCGCAGAATGACTGTTATACCAATGCGGGAGAAGTGTTTTCTCATGACAGGATATCCTGATTGTTAATTCAGAAAAAAACATTTCTGGCCTGGAAGCCGGCAGAGGTGAGAAGACAAACACCACCATGAAAGGAAAAACATTTCCTTGTTCCGGGCGCTGGGAGCCAGTTTTGAAAATTATGGATAACTTCTAGGCTGTTGTTCTGAAATTATTCTTCTTTTCTCTCCTCAAGCTGGTCCATGGCCTCCTCATGGGAGCGCTCAGGAGCTCTGCGTTCTTCTTGAATGCGTTCTTCGGGGCTGGAACAACCTGTCTGAGTTATCACTGTGCCCAGCACTAAGAGGACGCAAAACACAATTAGCCCCATGTGGCCAACTCTCCTTAAGCATTTTGTAATCAGTTTATTCACGTCGCTCTCTTGCTTCATCAAGGGCCTCCTGTGCTTCTTCATGGGCAGGAATGGTGGTACCCAAAGTTTCGTCCGTCATAGCGGCTTCCAGAAGTTCGTCATAAAGATCTCCATCCAGACGTACCCTATAAAAAGCCTTATACTCTTGGGTCTCCTCGTCTTGGATCAGGTCCCGCTGATCTACCTGGACCCCGTACAGCTCCTGGTCAAAAAAGGATTCCATGGCTTCGCGAGCAGTTTCTATTTCCTCAGCATCCATTTGGCTGGCAGTGGCCTCCAAAATGCCTGCCACTTCTCCGGAGATGGTCTGAGCGATTCCGGCTCTTGCCTCGGCATCTGCTATGCTTTCAGCTAAACGGCGGCTGTTGCTTTCACCCGAACCATAACCGTAAACAGTGCCGTCATCTTGAATGCTGTCAGCCGGGTCGTACCACTCGGGCTCCAGTACCCGCTTATCAGCAAATGGATCACTTCCGCATCCGCTAAGCAGCAATACCGCTGCTATAGCCAGGAAAAAAATGAACATGCCACATCTTTGCATCTCACTACCTCCTGAGAAGAGTTGCAAGTTTTAGGGTTTCAAAGAAAGTAACAACAATATGTTGAATGTTGATAGAGAAACAGTCCTGATTTCAATTAAGCGAATCAGGATATCTTTATTGTATGTCAGCTTTCTATAAATTTAACGCAACTATTCACCCGGTCTTTTTGCGCGGCGGGTTTTAGACACGCTCTTTTCCAGGGCTCATTCGGCTTGAGCGTACTATTGGAAACTTAACTGTTCCTTTCGCGTAAAGAAAAGAATATTTTATGCCTGGGCCCAGGAGCTTGTGCATATAAATTTTGGCCCTTTTCCCGACTAGGTACGCTTGGACTGGTAGAGCCTTTTCTAGGTCCGAATTACTAAAATCCCTCACCTGAGCCACGTCAGGAAAACCGGTAAGCCTCTAGATAGAAGTATGCAAAAAATTGGTGAACCATTTTTTCAAAAATAATAACTAATTTAAACATTCAAAAATGTCAAGGAGTTTGTAACTAATTTAAACATTCAAAAATGTCAAGGAGTTTGGTCAAACCTGTATGATGCGCCTGCAAAAAGTCGGATCGTGAATAATCCAGCAATAAATCGAACTCATAACTCTTCGTTTTTATTGCTTGCCCAGTTAAACAGACCAGAGGTCTCCGTCGCAGACGGGTGTAACTTGGGACTCCCCACCGGGGCGTAGGCCCCTATGGGCTTCCTGCCTGTAGGGCATACAGCCCGGAGGGCCGGAGGCTGACCCCTGTCTCCTGACTCCTGCAACTGCAAAAAGGACTTTTTGCAGTTGCATCTTGTATTACATTCCTAGGACTATCTTCCCACTGGCATTAGGTAGAACGGGACTTCATTGGATTCAAGCCCCAGGACCTGCTGCACCCCGGACTCGCTAAATGCCCCGATGACCACTGATCCCAGGTCCAGGGCAGCGCTCTGGAGCTGAACATTCTGTCCTGCATGTCCCACTTCGTTATGCACGTACTGTTTTCCCCGTTCTCCGTATCTTCCGGTAGTGCGCTCGTAGATCCCGGCGATGGCTATTACCGCAGGTGCCTGTCTAACCGGAGACTGGCGCAGGGCCTGTGCGTGCAGATCGGCTCTGGGATCTCCGGAGCGGACCTTTTCCAATTTATGCTCCAAGGGCAGGTAACGATACACCCCAGGCTCCAAACCATCCACATTCCCGGCGGCTAGGTAAACTTCCAGAGGAAAAGTGGCTCCGGCTGAAGGAGCGGTTCTGTAATCCTTTTCAGGACGATTTACCCCTTGGGCGGCCCATAGAAGCTGGGCAGCTTCTTCCAGGGTCAAGGATTCGTCGGTGAAGCTGCGGGTGGATTTTCTCAGGTCCAGGGCCTTTTCCAGGCTTATTTCGCCTTCAACCGAAAAATCCGGCAACTCAATGGTGTCCTGGGCCTGGGCTTTCTTGAAGAGCATAAAATCACCTCCTTTAAGGGAGACTAGAGAGGGAGAAAACATGAAAAGGCCTATTACAAGCAGAAAAATTTTCCCAAAAAAGGGCTTAGTCAAGCGCATGCAAACCTCCTTCTTATTCATTTGTTTTATGAAAAGCCTTGTATACTGCGGATTAACAGGAAACTAAATGCATGGATACGGCTTTAAAATTTTTTGGCCTGCAATTTGCTAACATCACAGACAAGGAGGAAAATTTTATGCAGGACAGCATGTACAGCGCGTTTTTCGGGGCCATGACCCAGGAAACCCGTATGAATACCATATCCAATAATCTGGCCAATGTGAATACCACTGGATACAAAAGGGATCAAACAGCCTTTGAAGACGTGTTTGTGCGGTATCCCTCGGATTACGGGGACCCCAATCTGTCCCTGGAGGACCGGCTGCCCTGGCCCGAGGCCAAGGTCAGGAGCCAGACCAGGCCTAGCCCCAATTACCAGGATTTTAGCCAGGGAGAGATGCAACAAACTGACAATCCATTGGATTTGGCCATTGCAGGAGAGGGTTTTTTCGAAGTGGTAACTCCCGAGGGTGAGACCGCTTATACCCGGAACGGGTCGTTTTATCGCCACCCGGAAACCGGAGCCTTGAGCACGGGACAAGACTTTGAGCTCCAAGGGGAAGGTGGTCCTATTGTGATCCCGGAAGATGCCACAGACGTGCATATCGGTCCGGACGGGGAGGTTATGGCTGATGGCGACCTGATTGATATCATCAACTTGACCACCTTTACCGATCTGCAGGGATTGGAAAAGAAAGGCCAGCAGCTTTTGCAGATTAAGGAAGACACGGATGTAGCCCCTGTACCTGCAGAGGAGGCCCGTGTGCAGCAGGGTTACCTGGAAGGTTCCAACGTGGAGCCGGTGCATGCAATGGTCAGCATGATTGATACCATGCGCAATTTCGAGGCCTTGCAAAAGATGATGACCTCCACCCATGAAAAGGATCAGCAATTGATCAACCAGGTGGGTACTGTCAGATAAATGTCTGAACTAACAACCAGGAACAAGATTAAACCACAAGGGGAGAAAGGCTTATGATGCGCTCGCTCTGGACTGCCGCTTCGGGTATGGCTGCCCAGCAAATGAATATAGACGTTACTTCCAATAACCTGGCCAACGTTAATACTACCGGATTCAAAAAGAGTCGGGCAGAATTTGAGGATATGATCTATCAGACCCTGCAGGTGGCAGGAACTGAAACCTTGAATGGTGACAGAATTCCGACAGGTCTTGAGGTGGGGCTGGGTACCAGGCCGGTTAGCTCGCACAAGATTTTTTCCCAAGGGGATTTTGAACGAACCGATAATGACCTGGACTTGGCAATAGAAGGGGACGGCTTTTTCCAGGTCCTGGCCAACGATGAAATCCGGTACACCCGTTCCGGGGACTTCAAGCTGGACGAGGACGGCCGCATAGTTACCGCCAACGGCTATGTCCTGCAGCCAGAGTTTCATGTGCCTCAGGATACGGTGAATATCGTGGTGGATGAGCAGGGTCATCTGGCTTGCCTGGACAAGGAGGGCAATGAGCTGGCTTCTGTGGACATTCCGACTTACGATTTTATCAATCCTGCCGGTTTAAAGAGCATGGGCCGGAACCTGTATGCTGAAACCGAGGCTTCTGGTCCGGCCACAGAGGGAGTTCCTGGAGAGGATAATTTCGGCAGCATTGCTCAAGGTGTTCTGGAAGGCTCCAACGTGGAGCTTGTGGACGAGATGGTGAACATGATCATGGGGCAAAGGGCCTACGAAATCAATTCCAAGTCCATAACCACCTCGGATGAAATGCTCCAGATAGCCAATCAGATGAAGAGGTAAAAAGGTTTAACATATGTCATCAGTTCCGCTGATATCTGTTTTCAGAAAGAAAAAAGTTGCCGCTCATAACATTTGCTGATGACAGTATTTTCTAATCTGGGAAGATCTGCTGAATCAGCGGTTAAAAAATTTGCCTATCTGCACATCCCAAGATTTTTGCCGCTGATCTCGCAGATTCCCGCTGATAAAAGAAGATGCAGAAGTTATATTCAGGGGATAAAAATATTTTGCGTGGAATAAAGTCAATAAGCGTGAAGTTTAATTATTTTGCTTGGTAGAAAATTAGCAGGTGACGCCATGAAAGGAAAACACCGGATTCCATCCAAACTCTTGATATCGGCCCTATGTTTGTTCGTCTGGGCCGTTCCTGCTCAAGGAGGTTCAGATGAAGGTTTGTTCTGGGTCCAAGAGTATGTGGCGGTTTCTGGCGATGTTATCACGTTTGAGGATATCGCCACTCCCAGGAATGACCGGGCAGAAGAGCACTGGCAAAGCATAAAGGATACTCAGTTGTGGCAGTCGCCCAGCTCCGGGCAAAGAATTGTCATAGAGCGCTCCCAGATCATGAACCGCCTGCGGGAAACCATCGGGGAGATAGCCCAGGCCGCTGTAATACCCAGTGAAGTGATTTTTCAAAGCGGCAGGAGCGTTTTGGACGAGGAAAACCTTCAAGACATGGTCAAGGATCATTTAAGGCCCAAGTTGAGCTCCAAGGGGGAAAGAATAGAATTCCGGGATTTTCGTTTGCCGGATCCCATATTTTTGGAGCGGGCCTACGAAGAGGTGGAGATTGAGAGTGTAAACGATGTCCAGCCGGGCCGGAATACCTTGCGCTTCGTGGTTCGGGACGGACATGGGGAGCTGGTGCGCAGGCACACTGGGAACGTTTTCGTGGACGTATGGGTTACAGTGGCCTGCGCGGATCGGCCTTTAAACCGGGGGGATGTAGTGGACCCCGGAGACGTGAGGTTCGAGGAGAAGAACCTGGCCTACCTCAGGCACGAGGTTTGGGACGGGGAGAGCGGGCCCTGGAGAATGACCTCCACTGTGGGCAAGGGCAGGCCCATCCTGAAAAGATACCTGGAGCCGGTGCCCATGGTAAGCGAGGGTTCTGAAGTGGATCTTACCTATGACAGCGAATATATAAACCTGGTGGTCCCTGCCCGGGCATTGGAGGACGGACAAAGAGGAGACAGGATCAGGGTGAGGAACATGGAAACAGACAAAGAGGTACGAGCCACGATCGAAAGCGGGAGCAGGGTAACTGCCAGATAACTAAGACTTGGAGGCTGAGATGAATATGTACCGGATAATAATTTTGCTGGGATTGGCGATAATACTGGGGGCATGTTCCCCGGCACAGAAGCAGTCCACACCCGAGCCCTCTTATGCCCCAGAACCCTATCTGGAACCGGAAGAGGTGGAGGAGGCGGATTCGCCTTCACTGTATCAGAAGAATCGAACCCAAAACTTGTTCGAGGATTATCGGGCCAGCGAAGTAGGGGACTTGATCCAGGTGCACATAGTGGAAGAGACCGAAGCCAGCAGCGAGGCAGACACCGAAGCGGACCGGACTTCCAGCATGAACCTGGGAGCCCAGGAACTGTTTGGAATGGAAGGAGATACCATCCCCGGACTGGGCGGAGCAGATGCATCTGTGGATGCTTCTTCGGTTAGTGAATTTGAGGGCGAGGGCTCAACTTCCAGGAGCGCCAATGTCAACGCTACTGTTTCCGCCCGGGTGGTCAGGGTTCTGGAAGGGGGAGTGCTGCAGGTGGAAGGCTCTAGAGACATCAAGGTTAACGACGAGAATCAGGTTATTGTGGTCCGGGGCCTTGTTAGACCCAGAGACGTGGATACGGACAACGCGGTCCTGTCCACCCAAATGGCTGACGCCCAAATAGAGATGTATGGGGAAGGGATACTGGCAGACAGGCAGAAACCTGGTTGGGGTACTAGGATATTGGACAAGGTATGGCCGTTCTAAGACAGCAAATACTTGAGGGTGCTTAGGTATATTTTCCAGGCGCACATATGCATTCTAATGCTGGCTTTGCCCGCAACCCAGGTCAAAATGATCAGAGCAATAAAGAATTCTGCTCACCCCGGTTGAATGAAAGAAATTCAACGCAGGCATGATTTCAGGAGTAAGTCTAAAAAAGAAGGGCTGCATGGATCATGGTGACCGTAAACAAAAAAGATAACCAGGTGTTTGTTATGAGCGTAAAAAATATGGCCAAAGCGTTTATTCTGGGCGCAGTTTTGGTTTTGATGCCGGGAGCTTGGGAAACGGCAGAATCGGTTCGGCTCAAGGACGTGGCCTCTTTCAGCGGGGTGCACGAGAATAGATTGATCGGTTACGGCTTGGTGGTAGGACTGGACGGAACAGGTGACGACGGAGACACCCCGTTTACTGTCAGCTCCATGGCCAACATGCTGGAGGGCATGGGAATCAGCGTCCACCCCGCGGATCTGGATTCGGACAATGTGGCCGCTGTCATGGTGACTGCGAACATGCCTGCTTCTGCTAAGCCAGGCAGCGACCTGGATATCACTGTATCCTCCATAGGTGATGCGGACAGCCTGCTGGGCGGGGTGCTGGTTCAAACCCCGCTTAGGGGAGTGGACGGGGACATCTATGCCCTGGCTCAAGGGCAACTTACTGTAGGAGGCTTTTCCGCGGAAGGGGAAGCGGCAGAAATTACCACCAACGTGCCAACAGTAGCCCGGATTCCGGGCGGAGCTACAGTGGAGAAGGGGGTTCCTTACGATTTCAATACCCAGGACCATGTCGTGGTTAACTTGGAGATGCAGGATTTTTCCACTACCTCCCAGGTGACCGAGAGCATCAACCAGCACTTTGACCAGAACTTGGCCTATGCCGAGGATATCTCCACGGTCAAGGTGGACATCCCCCAGGAGTTTCAAGGTAATCTGGTACCCTTCATGGCTGCCCTGGAAAACCTGCAGGTCACTCCGGATCAGCCCGCCAGGGTAGTGGTGGACGAAAGGACCGGAACCGTGGTTATCGGGGAGCAGGTCCGCCTCTCACGGGTGGCTGTCTCTCACGGCGCTCTGACAGTAATGGTCCGGGAAGTTCCCGAGGTTTTCATGCCCCTGCCCTTTACCGAGGCTGAGCCGGTAATTGCACCGGAAACCGAGATCGAGGTAGTGGAAGAGGAGGCTCATTTGGAGCTAATAGAAGGGGCTACCATAAATGAATTAGTGGATGGCCTGAACGCCATAGGGGCAACCCCCAGGGATCTCATTTCCATCCTGCGCACCTTGAAGGCCTCAGGTGCGCTACACGCCGAGCTCGAGGTGATATGACCATGACATCCTTTTATCAAGATCACGGCCTGCAGCAAATGGAACAGAGCAAAAGCAGCAACCAGGCCCTGGAGATGAAGCAACTCCGGGAGAGGATAAGCTCCGCCCAGAATGAGGAGCAGGAACTGCGCGAGGCCTGCCAGGAGTTCGAGGCGGTGTTTATCCAGAAGATGTGGGAGCAGATGCGGGAGACAGTGCCCCAGGAGGGCTATCTGCACAGCCAGGAAAAGGACATGTATATGTCCATGTTCGACGAGAAGCTCTCCCAGGAGATGGCCGGGAGCGGGGGAGGCATAGGCCTGGCTGACATGCTGTTCGAACATTTAAAGGGGCATGTGCAAGAATCCAACGTGGAGGCCAGCTCCAATACCCCGACCCAGCTTGGCCCTGTGGGCGGTGGGCAAAATTTGCCCCCTGAAACCGATGCTGAAAATGAAAATCCCGCAAGCGGCAAGGAACACGACCTGAAGGTTCGGGAAATACTTGATATGAATATTTCTCCCAGGGAAAGGGCCGAAATGCTGGCCGGACAGATAGAGGTCAATTTCGGGAATAGAGTCCCTGAGCCCCCGGAGCTGAAGCCTGAAAGCGATGAGCCTCGGGACCCGGAACGTAGAGACACCCAAATGGACCTGGAAGCAGTGCAAGAGCCGGATTCCCTAAAGGAGTCCGAGCCGGAGCCGCAGCAGGAGTCCAACGATCTGCCACCCCTGGAGATGCCGGTTCAGGGAGAGGTGAGCTCGGAATTCGGCTGGAGGGAGGACCCCTTTACTGGTGAGCAGGCCTGGCATCCCGGCATTGATTTTGCTGTAGAAGAGGGTACACCGGTAAAAGCTGCCTGGCCGGGTGAAGTTACTTTCGCGGGTGAAGATGGTGGCTACGGGCAGAAGGTGGTAGTGGAGCATCCCCAGGGCTGGGAGAGCGTTTACGCCCACAACAGCGATAATCTGGTTCAGGAAGGGGATGTAGTGCAACAAGGCCAGGAAATAGCTTTGTCCGGAAATTCGGGCAGATCCACAGGTCCCCATCTGCATTTCGAGGTGCGGCAGGGGGACATGGCCTGGAATCCCAACCTGATCAAGGACCGGATGCTGGCCGGCCTGGATATAGGCGAACCCGAGACCTAGGAGGATGGTCATGGATGTAAGATCCGCCTTGATACGGCAGAAAAAAGCCATGGAGCTTCT
>CAZNYT010000072.1:0-11032 GCA_964577315.1 uncultured Desulfovibrionales bacterium | reverse complement strand
TTACCTGGGAAAAGACCGATGCCGTAGGGGACTTGCGCACGGCCTGCAAGATCTAAACTTTTGCCAAACTTTCTGTTATTCAATCTGCAATCAAATTGAAACCATACTGCCGCTAATGAACGGCACAGGAAAAAAGGAGGCTAATTATGTCTGAAAAATTAGGTAAAATCGCTGATGGATTACTCTACGGAAAAATCGAAGAGGTAGGAAACCTGGCCCAGGAACTTTTGGATGAAGGGATGGATCCCGAAGAAATTCTTCAAAAGGGGCTTTTTGGAGGCATGGACGTGGTAAGCCAAAAATTCAGGGACTCAGAAATGTTCATCCCTGAAGTGCTGCGCTCAGCCAAGGCCATGCATGCGGCCATGGAGAAACTGCGTCCCGTGCTTTCCTCGGATTCCAGCGCCAAGGCCGGAACAGTGGTCATGGCCACGGTACAGGGAGACTTGCACGACATAGGCAAGAACCTGGCCGGCATGATGATGGAGGGTGCCGGGTTCAATATCATCGATATGGGCATTGACCGCACTACCGAGGATATCGTGGAAATGGTCAAGGAGAAGAAGCCCCAGATTTTGGGACTCTCAGCCCTGCTCACCACTACCATGCCCAAGATGGGCGAAGTGATAAATGCCCTTAAAGAGGCTGGCATCCGGGATCAAGTCAAGGTCATGGTGGGCGGAGCCCCGGTGACGGACGACTTTGCCCAGGAAATCGGTGCGGATGCTTATGCCCCCAATGCTTCCATTGGAACCGAGAAAGCCCAGGAACTGGTCAAGGGCTAATCCGCCCAGAGTTTACTTTCAGCCCAAGAAAAGTATATACAGGAGTTCTACCTATGCCCAAGATAAATCAAACGGTTCAAAGGACCCCCTATTTCCGGGTCTTATCCGAGAACCAGATCGAGATGATCTATTCCGCTGCTCTGGATGTGATCCAGCGCACCGGGTCCCGTTTCCACCACGAAGAGGCCCTGGAGCTTTTCAAGAACAGCGAGGCAGTGGTCACGGACACCAATCTGGTCCGAGTCCCTCTTTCCCTGGTGGAAAAGGCCATCAAGTGCCATCCCCGAAAGATCAACCTAGCCGGTCGTACCGGCAAAAACCGGATCAAGCTGGAAAAGGATGTGGTCAATTTCGGCACGGGTTCGGACTTGCCTTTCACCTATGACCGCGAAACCGGTGAGCGCAGGCGAACCTGCTATCAGGACGTACATAATGCCGGACGCATCCTGGACTACTTGCCCAATCTGGACTTTTTCATGTCCCACGGCATAGTTCAGGACGTACCCAATCCCCAGGTCTATGACCGCCATCAGTTGATGGCCATGCTGGAAAGCTGCACCAAGCCCATGGTTCTCACCAGCGTGGACGGGGAGGGCCTGGAGGATCTGTGGAAAATGTGCTGCCTGTTCCGGGGCGGTGAAAAGGAATACCGCCTAAACCCCATGTTCGTGACCTATATCGAGCCCATCTCCCCGCTCAAGAACGACCGCAGCGCCGTGGAAAAGCTTCTTTTTTGCGCGGAAAAAGGGATCCCCTGCATGTACACCCCGTGCCCCAGCTCCGGAGCAACCGCCCCGGCAAGCCTGGCTGGCATGCTGGTCCAGTCCCTGGCAGAAACCCTGATGGCCTCGGTGCTTACTTACCTGAAAAACCCGGGCATGCCCCTGGTAATGGGCGGAGTAACCACTGTCCTGGACATGCTCACCACCACCTACTCCTACGGGGCACCGGAGCTTTCCCTGGCCTCTGCCGCAAACACGGACATCTCCAAGTGGATTGGGCTTCCCATGTTCTCCACAGGCGGCTGCACTGATTCCAAGACCCTGGATGAGCAAGCAGCCATAGAATCCGCCACAAGCAACTACTACGCTTATCTCTCGGGTGCCAGCCTGGTCCACGACGTGGGATACATTGACAGCGGAGTGAACGCCTCCCTGGAAAGCCTGGTCATGAACAACGAGATCATCGGCATGATCCGGCAAATGGGCAAGGGTATCAACACGGAGGAGGAATATCTGGCCCTGGAGCTGATAGATCAGATCGGCGCCGGAGGGGAGTTCCTCACCACCGAACATACCCTGCAGCACTACAAGGAATGGTTTCAGCCCAAGCTTCAGGATAGATCCGATTACGAAACCTGGGTCCGGGAAGGAAAAAAGACCATGAATGATCGCATCAAGGAAGAAACGGAGCGCATTCTCCAGGAGCACCAGCCGGAGCCCATTGAGGACAAGACCTATCAGGAACTGAAAAAGATAATCGATGCAGCGGAAAAAAGACACTCCAAATAGGATCTCTGGATCTAAAGACGATCTCCTATTGGCTGTATAGCAAATACCCCTAAGGAGGAATTATTTGTATGGCTAGTGACAAGACCAACTATATAAGCAATCGCAGTCCCAGGTTTTCCTTTCTTTCCGAGGACCAGAAGCAGACCATCTTCCACGGAATGCTCAAGGTCCTGCAGGATAGTGGTGCGGATGTGCATCATGAAGGGGCCAGGGAAATATTCAAGAAACACGGCTGCAAAGTGGACGGCATCCGGGTGCGCATTCCGCCCAAGCTGGTTCGCCAGGCCTTGCAGTCTTTGCCCTTGATGACCACCATATTCGATTGGGAAGGCAATCCCCGCATTTATGTAGAGGAAAACCGCAGCTATTTCGGGCCGGGCCCTACCCTGGTCTATTTCAAGGATCCCTATACCCTGGAGCGCAGGAAATGCCTGCGCCAGGACGCCACTACCGTGGCCAAGGTCTGCGACGCCCTTCCCAATATCGGCTTCGTGGAGGGACTGGTGACCATCAGCGACGTTCCCCGGGGAACGGACGACGTGTTCGAGTTTGCGGACATGATCCAGAATACCACCACCCCGATCATGGCCTGGGCCTATCACCGCGGTGGAGCCAAGGACCTGCACCGCATCGGGTGCATCATGGCCGGGGGAGAAGAGGCCTTCAAGAAAAAACCCAATTACATCCTGTATAGCGAGCCCATCTCTCCCTTGGTTAGCGATTTCCATGCCATTGACAAGCTCATGTACTGCTCGGAGCACGGCATACCCCAGGACTACAGCCCTTGTGCCATAGGCGGGGCAACTGTACCTGCCACCCACGCGGGGCAAATAGTGGTGGCCCTGTCCGAATCCATGGTGGGAGTGGTGCTTTCCCAGCTCATAAATCCAGGCACCTGCATTATTCTGGGAGGTGTTCAATCCATACTGGACATGAAGCGGGCCATCTATTCCTACGGAGCACCTGAGCTGAACGTGCTGTGCGGCGGTCTCACCGAGATGGCTCGCTATTGCGGCCTGCCCATGTTCGGAACAGCTGGATGCACCGACACCAAGGTCATGGAGATCCAATCCGGGATAGAAGCAGCGCTGCAGATTCACACCTCCATGCTCACAGGGGCCAACTTTGTACATGACTGCGGCTACACCGAATCCGGCAAGACCGGGGATATCTTCCAAACCGTGATGGACGACGAGATCATCGGCATGGCCCGCATTATTGAAGAAGGCATCGAGGTAAACGAAGAAACCCTGGCCACGGATGTAATAAACAATGTAGGCTCAGGCGGGCACTACCTATACGAGGACCATACCATGAAATGGTTCCGCAAGCATTGGCGGCCAAGCCTGATGGATCGGCAAAGCTACGAAGACTGGGTCAAAAACGGCAGCAAAACCATGCAGGACCGTATTATCAGTAAGACCCAGGATATCCTGGAGAACTACGAAGGCCCCATCTCCAAGGTGCCTGAGGAGGTTAAGAAGGATATCAAGAAAGTAACCGATGAAGCCGTGGAACGTGTGGAAAGAGAAGGGCTTCATTAATAATCCAGTCGGCCGGTTGGGAACCCAAGTGTCTCAACCGGCCGTTACCATCCAATAAAGATGACTAATTCAAGTAAGCTAAGCACGCGCAATCCCTCGAACGGAAGAGATATTCGCAAAACGGACCGGGACTACGTTATAGGGATAGATACCGGGGGGACTTATACCGACGGGGTTTTAATGGACTATGGAACCCGGGAAGTACTGGCCTCGGTAAAAACCTTGACCACTTACGACGATTTGGCCCGGGGCATCATTCAGGCCCTGGAAAAGCTTAAAATAGATTCCCCTTCCCAGGTCAAACTGGTCGGTATCTCCAGCACTCTGGCCACCAATTTCATTGCCGAAGGCAATACCAAGCCTGTGGGCCTGATCCTTATGGGATACGACCCGGAACTTATCAATAACTACGGTTTGGATGCCAAGTTTGCCACGGATAACTTCGCCTATTTCCAGGGCGGACACAACGCTCAGGGTGAAGAACAGGCCCCTCCGGATCTGGAAGGAATCCGGGCCTGGGTCCAGGAGCATGGGCAGAGCCTGGAGGCTTTGGCCATTTCCAGCTATTTCAGCCCGTTGAACCCGGAGCACGAGGAACAGGCCATGCAAGCCGTCCAGGAAATAACCAACGTTCCCGTGGTTCTGGGACACCAGCTCTCCACCCAGCTGGATTCCATCAAGCGCGCCACCACCGCCTCTTTGAATGCCTCGCTGGTAGCGGTCATGCATGAGTTCATCCAGGCAGTCAAAACCTCGTTGAAAAATTTGGGGATCAAGGCACCCCTGATGATCGTGAAAGGGGATGGCTCCCTCATGCCCTATACCGAGGCGGCAACAAAACCCGTGGAAACCATTCTTTCCGGTCCCGCGGCCAGCACCATTGGCGGCCGCTTTCTGTCCGGGCTAAATTCCGCCCTGGTTGTGGACGTAGGGGGCACCACCACGGACATGGCCCTAATTGAGCACGACAATATAGCCGTATCCAATGAGGGGGCCCGGGTGGGTTGTGTGGAAACCTCGGTCCAGGCCGCCCGTATCCGTACCATATGCATGGGCTGCGACAGCCGGATAGATGTACTTTCCAACCAGGAATTCCAGGTAGGTCCCAGCCGGGTTGTGCCTCTGTCCCGCTTGGCAGGCATGTATCCCCATCTGGAGGCGGAGCTGCAGAACATGGCTAAAAAGCGCCGTCCAGGCAAGAACCAAGGGGACATGGAGTACTGGTTCCTGTCCAAAACCATGGATGACCAGGATCCGGTACTGAACAATCCCCATAAGAAAGCGGTTCTGGATACTCTTGCCCATGGTCCGGTGAGTGTCAACCAGCTGCTTTCCAAGATGCAGCTGAATCACCCAGTCCAGCTCAATGTACAGGACCTGCTCCAAAAGAATATCATCGGGGTATCCACGCTTACCCCCACGGACCTTTTGCACGCCAGGGGAGAGCTGGATCTGGACAGCACTGAAGCCGCCAAGAGCGCCCTGCAATATATCTGCGGGATACATGGACTTGACCCCAAGGAATTCTCAGCTAGGGTTTTGGAATACATTGTGGGCCAAATGACCACGGAAGCGATTATTTTTCTGGCCAGGCAGGAAAACAACCACAAGTTGCCTGAGGAGCCGGACGGGGAATGGTCCAGCTGGTTCTTTGCAGAGGGCCTTAGTAAGCAGGATCCCTACTTGGGAATTAC
The DNA here is from genome assembly GCA_964577315.1 of uncultured Desulfovibrionales bacterium. GTDB lineage: Bacteria > Desulfobacterota > Desulfovibrionia > Desulfovibrionales > Desulfonatronovibrionaceae > Desulfonatronospira. The sequence goes on along the minus strand of CAZNYT010000072.1, from coordinate 5,498 downwards.
GTTTTCCAGCCGTTTGCCTGTCATCGGGATTGGAGCCCCGGCTGAGATTTTTGTACGCCGGGTGGCTGAAAAACTTAATACCCGCTTCAAGCTGCCCAAGCATCCGGAAGTGGCCAATGCTGTGGGTGCGGTAGCCGGCTCGGTGATAGTGGACAAGGAAGCCTTGATTTACATCCAGGAATCCGAATCCTCCCGGGTCTATATGGTCCAGATCGAGGGGGAGAAGAACTCTTTTACCGAAGCAGAGGAGGCCTTGGAATACGCTGAAAGGATGGTTATGAGAGCAGCCCGGGAAAGTGCAGAAGAAGCCGGTGCAGAGGATCCCCTGGTAAAAATCCAGAAAAACGTGGAAGGGAGCCTGCAGCGGGTACAAGCCAGGGCTGTGGGGAACCCCAAGCTGTCGGAACAATTCGGCTGATACCAGTTAATCTTAAAACCAAGCTAAACCCGAGAAGAGTGATGCAATACCAGTACATTCTAGCAGCCATGGGCAGCAACAGACCCGGCGTAGTTGCAGAGGTGACAGAAGCCATATACACCGCCGGCTGCAATATCGAAAATTCCTTTATGACCCTGATGGGGGTTCATTTTACCCTGATGATCCACGTGGTGGCAGAAGAAGAGGAAAACGCCAACAGTTTACAGAACAACCTGATGGCCCTGGAACAAAAACAAGATCTGAAAGTACAAATCTTTCCCATGGAAAGCGATGAGATCGAGATCTCCAGGGCCAGAAAGACTCAGCCGGAATACGAAATCCGGGTCCGGGGCGTGGACCAGGCAGGAATCGTGTACCGCACCTCCCAGCTTCTGGCCTCCAGGGGGATAAATATCCTGAAATTAAGCACCAAGGTGGACAGGTCCAGGCATTTACACCAACCTTTATTTACCATGCGCATCAGCATCGAGGTCCCCAAGGAGATAAACGGCCAGGCCCTGCGCAGAGACCTGGAGGCTTTAGCCGAGGATATGCAGGAAACTATAACACTCACTCGCAAACGGGATTAAACCCATAGAGCCTTGGGACTAATTATGCCCAAAATAACTGTTCAGCCCTTGAATATCACCATTGAGGCCCGGGAGGGCGAGGCCCTGCGCGATGTATTGTTGCGCCGGGGAATTCAGGTGGAAAGCCCGTGCAACGGTCAAGGCATTTGCGGCAATTGCGGTATCTGGGTCCTGGAACATGACCAGGTGCCATATACCCCTTGTGAAAACATCTCGGACAGCTATTTGGAAAAAGGGTATCGCTTAAGCTGTCAAATCATTCCGGAACAGGACTTGACCGTCAAGCTGCCCATGAATTTTGTCCGGGATGCCAAACGCATCCGGGAGTCCCAGAACATTCTGGAGGGGGATCTGGACACCACCTATCGCCTGGTGAGCGCAGTCAAGGTCTTTAATGATACAGACCCTCCGGAAATGATATACGATAATTTTCCGAACCCCAAGAAATTAAAGATCTGGGAGGAGGATTACGAGCCCAAGGGATTGGCAATTGACCTGGGCACTACCACCATTGTTGCCACCCTGGTATCCCTGAAGACGGGCACGGTTTTATCCACATCTTCCCGGCTAAACCCCCAGATAAACTTTGGACACGACGTCATGACCCGGATTCAGCACGGGTCAAACCAAGAAGGACTCCGGGAATTGGCACAAGCGGTCCGCAAGGGGATCAACGAACTGGTGTACGAGGTATGCGAGGATTCCAGGTCCAAACGCCACGAGATATTGGATGTAGTTCTGGGCGGCAACACCACCATGCTCCAGCTCATAGCCGAAATCGACCCGGCTCCCCTGGGAGAAATCCCATTTACCGTGGATATCCAGAGCGGGGTAAGCTACCCGGTGCAGCAGTTCGGCCTCAAGGTAAACCCTGCCGCCCGGGTATATATACCACCTGTTTTGCATGCCTTTATCGGATCTGACATCAGTTCCGGGCTGCTTATTCACAGCGACTTTTTCGATGATGCCAAATCCGTGCTTTTCGTGGATATTGGCACCAACGGCGAAGTCGCCCTGAATTTTCTGGGCAAGCGCCTGGTATGCTCCGCAGCCGCGGGTCCTGCTTTTGAGGGCATGGGCTTGTCCTGCGGAATGCGGGCCTCGTTCGGGGCAGTGGAGTCCGTAAGCACCAACGGGGAGAACATCACCCTTTCTACCGTGGGCAAATCCACTCCCCGGGGCATTTGCGGAAGCGGGATCGTGGACCTGGTAGCCACCCTGCTCCGAATGGGTGCCCTGGATCTCACCGGACGTTTTTGCCAGCTTCCCTGCGAGAACCTCCCTGAAGGTATCCAGGCCAGGCTGCAGGAAATAGATGGCCAGCCCGCTTTTACTTTGAGCAGAAAGGCTGCCTTCACCCAGAAAGACGTTCGCCAGATCCAACTGGCCAAGGGAGCTATCAGGGCGGCTATAGGCATTCTTATGGACGAAACCGGCTGCACCGTACAGGATTTGGACACCATCATTATAGCCGGGGGATTCGGCTTTTTTCTCAATCCCGCAAACCTGGAGACCATTGGACTTATTCCCCCGGGAACCAAGGATAAAGTTGTATTTGCCGGGAACGCCTGCCGCAGCGGATGCGTGTGGTTGCTAACGGATATTTCCTATCGCCGTTTTCTGGAGATGAATCTCCAGGATATCGAACATATCTCCATTGCCCAGTCCCCCAAGTTCATGGAGCTCTATACCGAAAGCATGGAGTTCCGGGACGCAGAAATCTTAAGCAACGAATCATAAAGCCTGCTGGTACCGGCTTCCCTTCTATTGGATGTAAGACATGGGAAAAGGAGTGACCGGTTATGCCCCAGTCATAAAGCAGCAGGCAAGAAAAAACAGGAGGATCATATGCAGATTGTGGGAGAATTAATCAACGCCAGCAGACAAAGCGTAAACGATGCCATCAAGGCCCAGGATAAACAGACCCTGCAAAAGTTGGCCAAGGACCAATACGAACACGGGGCCCATTATATCGATGTTAATGCGGGTACATTCGTGGGCCAGGAGAAGGAATACATGGACTGGTTGATCAAGTTGGTCCAGGAGGTGGTAGATATTCCGTGTTGCATAGACAGCCCGGATCCCAAGGTGGTAGAGTCCGGTCTCAACCTGCACCAGGACACCGTACCCATGGTAAACTCCATATCCCTGGAAAAGGAGCGCTTTGACAACCTGCTTCCCATTGTGACCCAATATAAATGCAAGGTGGTAGCCCTGTGCATGAGCGACGACGGGATGCCGGAAACCGCGGACGATCGTTTCGCCATTGCTGAAAAGCTGGTGAATCACTTGGTTCAAAAAGGGGTAAAAGCCGAAGACATTTATTTGGATCCCCTGGTACAGCCCATATCCACTAACAAGGACTACGGTGTGGAATTCTTGAATTCCATAGAAAAAATCATGACCAGGCTGGAAGGTGTACACACCATTTGCGGCATGTCCAACATCTCCTTTGGCTTGCCCAAACGGGCGATTTTGAATAGGGCCTTCATGGTCATGAGCGTGCTCAAGGGGCTGGATACCGCCATAGTCAATCCCTTGGATGCCAACATGATGGCCAACATCATTGTATCCGAAACCTTGGCTGGCAAGGACGAATTCTGCATGAATTTCTTGGACGCTTACAGGGCAAATAAACTGGAAATCTAGTCACTTTCAAGGATGGTCAAAAAGGAAATGATCCAGGGAGTAGATACCGAGGAAAACACAGTTACCTACTCGCAAAATCCCCGCGTAGTGATAGCCTGCGAGGCTATCAAGCCGGAGCTGGAGCATCTGCGCCAGGGATATGAAAAAGAAGTAAACACTGTTTACCTGCCTCAAAACATGCACCGCACCCCGCACCTGCTTCCGGATCTCATCCAGGAGCAGGTGGATAAGGCAGCGGAATACGCCTCCAAAATCATCTTGGGGTACGGGCTATGCTCCAATGGCATAGTTGGGGTTCAGGCTCCGGATCAAGGTTTGGTTGTTACCAAGTCCCATGACTGCGTTGCCCTATATCTGGGATCAGTGGAAAAATACAAGAAGATAAGCATGGAGCAGCCAGGAACCTATTACTTTACCCCAAGCTGGATAGATGGGAACAAGGATCCCCTGGGAACTCTGGAGAACGAATACATTCCCAGATTGGGCCGGGCCTGGGCTGAATGGGGGGCTAAAGAGGAACTGAAGCATTATACCTACTTCGCGTTCATCAATACCGGGGTGGGAGACGTGGAAAGATTTCGGGAACGCACCTGGGAAAACGTTAGATACTTTGACAAGAAATTCCAGGAAATACCCGGAGATCAGACCTATTTCCAGAGGATCCTCTTCGGTCCCTATGACCGGGAATACTTTTATCTGGTTCCCCCTTGGGAAAAGGTCCAGCAGCGCTGGTACGTCCTGGATACCGGATAACCAAGATAACCCTAAAAGCAATTACGCTGTAAATCACTTCAAAAAGGAGGGATAAACCATGAGTACAGATCAAAGTTCAGTTATTCAAACAGCCAAGAAATATTACGACAGTCACGACGCATATATCTTTTATACCACTGTCTGGGGCGGAGAGGAACACCACCTGGGCATCTACCGCACCCCAGAGGACAGCCTCTTCCAGGCCAGCCGAAGGATCATAGACCGTATGGCTTCATATTCCAGCCAGCTCCAGGAGCTAGGGAACAAGGCCAGGCTGTTGGATCTGGGATCCGGGTACGGAGGTACTGCTCGCCACCTGGCCAAAACCTTTGGATGCCAAGTGGTGGGGCTAAATCTCAGCGAGACCGAAAACATCAGACACCGGGAGAAAAACCAGGAACAAGGCCTGGATAAATTGATTGAGGTGGTAGACGGAAACTTTGAACGTATTCCCTACGAAGAGAACTCCTTTGACGTGGTCTGGTCCCAGGACTCCTTCCTGCACAGCCCGGACCGGGAGCAGGTAATCAAGGAAGCCACCCGAGTTCTTAAGCCCGGCGGGGAGTTCATCTTTACCGATCCCATGCAGACCGAGGATGCTTACCCGGAATACCTGGATCCCATCCTGAAGCGTATCCATTTGGCATCCCTGGCCACCCCGTCCTTTTATTTCCAGACAGCCGAGAAAATGGGTCTTAAACTTAAAAAATTCGAGAATCTCCAGGTACAGCTGGCCAATCACTACGCCAAGGTCCTGGAGGACACCATAGCCTTGGAGGATCAGCTACGCGAAAAAGAGGTCAGCCAAGAGTACCTGGATCACATGAAAAAGGGACTCAAGCATTGGAGCGACGGCGGTCAGTACGGACATCTCACCTGGGGAATCTTTTGTTTCCAAAAACCAGGGAAATAAGCTGAGTACCGATTGTCAATAATCCAGCCTGGATCCGGGAGCTTGCATTTCTTTACCCCATAACCGCTGCAAGCACACGGATTCAGGCATGGCAAAAAAGCTTGAACCGGGGCAGCACTTTTCCTGCATAACTAAAAACTTTCTAATAACTACAACGAAACTTAGTTCTATAACC
>CAZNYT010000071.1:0-11298 GCA_964577315.1 uncultured Desulfovibrionales bacterium | reverse complement strand
GTGCGGTCCGGCTTCCCCCATAAGCCTCGCCAAGAAAACCGGTGAGCCTCCCGGCGAAAGCACGCAAAAAGATCCGGTGAATATTTTGGGTTAAATATGGTGAATAGTTGCTTTTTATCTTGGATTTTAAGCGTATTTGTAACTTGGTTTGCTACCTGTGGGACAAACTATGGACATGGTTGTCAATATAATGTAAGTAAAAAATTTTAATTGTTCAACAGGAGGATTATAATCATGAACCAATCCGACAATGAAACCTTCCGGGAAATACTTAAAAAGATGAAGCAGGACATCTTGGCACAGGGTGAGGACACGATAGAGAATATGACCGAGGAAAAAGCAATGTATGCTGATCCTGCTGACAGGGCCTCAGCCGAGTCCGATCGGGCTTTCACCCTGCGCCTCAGAGACCGGGACCGTAAGTTGATCCGCAAGATCGATGCCGCCCTAGATCGGATCGAGGATGGTACCTACGGCATATGCGAGGAATGCGGCGAGGATATCTCTCATCCCAGGCTCAAGGCAAGACCGGTAACCACCCTGTGCATCAGTTGCAAGAGCAAACAGGAAGAGCAGGAAGCCTTGAAAGGTGAATAAAAGCGAAGTTTACCTTTCCAGGGGTGGGGCAAGCTCCCTCGTCTTCTGAAAAAATGCTGGCGTGCGTCCGGCAGCATACAACTCCCTGAACATTCGGCACTTGTAGGGAATAGGCCCAAGCCCCTATTGTTTTATGGAAGCCAACTTTTTTCGGTTCGCAGCGGCAGAGCTGTCCAACAAAATCCAGGGCACCCGCATTGCAAAGATCTATATGCCGGGGCCAAGTCTTTACACCCTGGATCTGGGCAGAGTAGGCTATTTGATCTGGGCTTGCTCCCGCAAGCAGGGCTTTTTCTACCTATCCCAGAATAAACCTCCCAATCCCTCCCACCCACCTAGTTACGCCATGTGGCTGCGTAAAAGAGCCAAAAACACCAGGATCCAGGATATTAAAATAGATTGGGTTCATAGGCGCATGGCCTTGGCTGTTACCTCCAGGGAGGCTGTATGGCTGGTTCTGGACATACGTAACGGGGTGCAAATGTTGCAGGAGCTGGATGCAGCTTGGGATAAGGAGGCTTCTTGGCCGGAATGGTCACAGATCCAGGAGCAGGACCAGATCTGGGAGTCTTATCCCCAGCTTTCCCCGCCTCTTAGGAAGGAACTGAGCATACGCGACCCGGATGACTCCAAAAAACTGCTGAACAATCTGAAGCTGGGCGTTCCGGAAGGTTTTTTGGTTTGTAAGGGCTTTAGAGGCGGTTCTCAGCTTAGCTGTTTCCGGGTTTCAGAAAGCCGGGGTTGCCAAGATTACGATTCTGCCCTGGAGGCAGCAGAAATTTGGGGGGCAAACCAGGTGGAAGGGTTTTTATATTCCGGCGAGGAAGCCAAGCAGGAGAAACAGCAGAAAAAATATACAAAAAAGCTGGAAAAAAGGCTGGACCAGGTTCAAAAGGACCGCCAGCGTCTGGAAGAAATGGTGGCACAAGAGGAAAAGGCGCGCCTGATCCAGGCCAATCTGTATCAACTAAGCCCGGGGCAAAAGACGGATGAATTGAAGGTCTCGGACCCGGTCCAGGGCGAGCAGAGGATTGCCCTGGATAGAAAGTTGACTGTACAGGAGAACATGGAACAGCTTTTTCAAAGAGCAGCCAAGGGGAAAAGGGGTTTAAGGCATGTGGAAGAAAGAGAGAGAGAGCTTATAAATGCCCGGGCAGAAAATAGCGACGCATGCATTGCCGCCTCAGATTCCCGGAAGAAGGCCGGGGAGATAAAACACACAGCTGGGCAAAGGGATTTACATCGCAAGGCCAGGATATTTCTCTCCAGCGATGGCTTTCAGATATTAAGGGCCAAAAATAGTCGGGTGGCCAGGGATCTGCTCCGGGAAAATGCCTCGAGCCAGGACTTGTGGTTGCATGTCCAGGATGGACCTGGGGCACACGTTGTACTCAAGCGGGGAGGGAAAAATGTCCAAGTCCCGGAAACCTCCCTGGAAGAGGCTGCCATCTTGGCAGCACTCTCCAGTTATCAAAAACATGAACATAAAGGACGGGTCATGTGTGCCCTGGTCCGAGACGTACGTCCCATCAAAGGGGGTGCCCCGGGACAGGTGATAGTGGACAGGGTACATCAGACCCTGGTGATCCCTTTGGATGCGGACCTGGAAACCAGGCTAAGAGTGGATTAAACTTCAACCTAAAAAGGCTGCTATATGGACCGGGATATTCAAACCTCTCTGGATGAGCTGCAAGACAAAATAGATGCCGAGGTTTTACAAAAGATGGGTCCGGAAGTGTATGAGCGCTGGAAAAATCCTGGTTATATGGGGAAAATGACTAATTACCACGCCTGGGCATCAGCAACCGGATCCTGCGGTAACGTGATAGAAATCTATCTTTGTGCCCAAAAAGGTTATGTTTCTCAGGCTTCTTTTTTCAGCGAAGGCTGTGGTTCGAGCGTGGTTTGTGCTTCGGTGGTCTGTGAGTGGGCAGAGGGCAAACGAGTAGAGCATTTGCTGGATCTCACCGAAGATGAGGTGATGCAGTCCCTGCCGGGTCTGCCCGCAAGCAAAAAACGTTACGCCCAAATGGCGGTCCAAGCCATGCACCGGGCATCCCGGGCTTTGATCTCCAAGTAAAAAAGGCTCATCTTGCCGCATCAACACTGCAAGATGAGCCTGCTCACTAAATTTATCCTGCATAGGACTAGGCAGTTTTAACCTGCTGCTCATAAAAGAGCAAAGGTTCCACTCCCTTTTCAACCACCTCCTGGTTGATCAAGCATTCCTGCACTCCCTCCAGAGAAGGCAACTTATACATTACATCCAGCATTATGGACTCCATAACGTTCCTTAATCCACGAGCCCCGGTTTCTCTTTCCTGGGCCTGGGCAGCAATGGAGCGCAGGGCCTCATTGGTGAACTTGAGGTTGATATTATCCAGTTCAAACATCTTTTGATATTGTTTTACCAAGGCGTTTTTGGGTTCGGTCAAAACGCGCACTAGATCGTCTTCGGTAAGCTCCTGCAAGGCGGAAATAACTGGGATTCTGCCCACGAATTCCGGGATCAAGCCGAACTTGATCAAATCCGCAGGATGGGCTTGCTTGATCAGTTCGTGCGGAGTGGCGCCTGGCTGGCTGCTGAGTGTGGCACCGAAGCCCATGCTTCCCTTTTGAATCCTGTCCCTGACGATCTGATCCAAACCTATGAAAGCCCCGCCCATGATAAAGAGGATATTGGATGTATCCAATCGAATGAATTCCTGTTGAGGGTGTTTCCGGCCCCCTTTGGGGGGGATGTTGGCTTCGGTCCCTTCAATGATTTTAAGCAGGGCCTGTTGCACACCCTCTCCGGAGACATCCCTGGTAATAGAGGGGCTATCCGATTTTCTGGCGATTTTGTCTATCTCGTCCACATAGATAATGCCCTTGGAAGCGGCCTCAATATTATAATCCGCGTTCTGCATGAGCTGGACCAGGATATTTTCCACATCCTCACCCACATAACCGGCTTCTGTGAGGGTGGTAGCATCTGCGATGGCAAAGGGAACCTTCAGGATCCTGGCCAGGGTCTGGGCCAAGAAGGTTTTGCCGGAACCGGTGGGCCCCATGAAAAGAATATTGCTTTTGTCCAGCTCTACTTCATCCTTGCTCTGTTTTTTATAGTTAACCCTTTTGTAGTGATTGTATACAGCCACAGACAGAATTTTTTTGGTCTCTTCCTGTCCAATGACGTATTCGTCCAGAGCATTCTTGATTTCGGAAGGAGGCAGCAGGGACTCCTTGCCTTCTTCCTCTTCTGCATGGTCCTGCGCGATTATCTCGTCGCACAAATGCACGCACTCATTGCAAATATATACATCGGGTCCTGCAATCAACCTGTCCACTTCGTCCTGGCTCTTGCCGCAGAAAGAACAGGTAAGATTCGAAGCGTAGGGTTTCTTTTGGTCAGCCATAACTATCTACCTCTTGGAATTATTTTTTCCTTTATCTTAGTTTATTTTTGTGCCTTGTCAATTTCGGATCTAGAGGTGAGAACACTGTCCACTAGCCCGTACTCCATGGCTTCTTGGGCCTCCATGTAATAGTCCCGTTCCGTGTCGTGCTCAATTTTGGTGAGTTCCCTGTTAGTGTGGTGGGCCAAAATCTCGTTCAGCTTGGATTTTAAGCGGATTATCTCCTTGGCCTGGATATCTACATCAGTGGCTTGTCCCTGGTAGCCGCCCATGGGTTGGTGGATCAGGATGCGGCTGTGAGGGAGGGCGTACCGCATGCCCTTGGTTCCCGCAGCAAGCAGCAAAGCGCCCATACTGGCGGCCTGGCCCATACACAAGGTGGCCACGGGCGCGGAAATGTATTGCATGGTGTCGTAGATAGCCAGTCCCGAAGTTACCGAGCCCCCGGGAGAGTTGATATAAAAATTGATTTCCCGCTCCTGGCTTTCGGATTCCAGAAAAAGGAGCTGGGCACAGATCAAATTGGCAACATAATCGTCAATAGGGGTGCCCAGCAAAATGATCCGGTCCTTGAGGAGCCTGGAATAAATATCGTAAGCCCTTTCTCCTCTGCCTGTAGTCTCCACAACAATGGGCACATTATAGCTCATAAAAATACTCCTTGAATGAATATAAATCCTGAAAGCTGCATTATAGAGGCTTACAGGAAAAAAGCATGCCTGAAAAGGCACGGGTCGTGTTTAAGATTCTAAAAATAGTTGTTGCCAGGGGTAAAACAGCTTTTATGCCTTAGCTGCCCGGAAAGCTTTTGCGCCAAGCTCAGCCTGACTGGGGCTGTTCCGGATGAATACCCTAGGTACTTGCTTCCGAGGTTTCCTCCTGGGAGGCTTGAGGCGGTACCATCTTGACCTCGGCATGCTGGTAGATAAGCTCCATGGCTTTGTCCGCCAACAAAGTATCTTTCAGGGCGAACATCAGGTTGTTGTCCTGATAGAACTTCTTGAGCTGCTCGGGGCTTTGGTTGTTGGACTGGGCCTGCTGCTGGATATAGGCGTCTATTTCATGCTCTGATACCTCCAGGCCTTCAGCCTGGGCTACAGCCACCAGAAAAAGCTGGGATTTTACCATGTCTTCGGCTTCCGGCCTTAGCTCCTCCCGCAGCTGATCTTGGCTTTTGCCCAAAGAATCCAGGCTTTTGCCCTTTTGCTCCATCTGGGTTTTAAGCTCGGATAGTTTTTGTTCAATACGCCCTTCCACTAAAGATTCAGGGAGCTCGAACTCCACCTGGGCCTTGAGCTCATCCAAGGCTTTTTTCTGGGCTGAGCTCTTGTGCAGCTCTTTTCTGGTCTTGATGTAGGATTGGGTGATGACCTCCCTTAATCGCTCCACGCTTTCAAAGCCGCCCGCCTTTTGAGCAAGTTCCTCATCCACCTCTGGGAGCTTTTTCTCCTTGATGGAGTGCAGGGTGGCTTGCATTAAAACGTCCTTTCCAGCCAGTTCCTGGTTGAGAAAGTCCTCGGGAAGAGTAATAGTACGGGAGCCGGTTTCCCCGGGGCGAAGTTCCTGGAGCAGGGCTTCGAATTCGGGCAGGGCATTGCCTTCACCCAGGGTCATTTGGAAGTTCTGGGCGTGCACTCCCTCTAAAGGCTGGTCCCCGTCAAATGCCTGGAAGTCGATGATAACAGCTTCCTGATCCCTGGGAGGTCGGTCTTCCTCTACCACCACCAATTCGGAAAGATTGTCCCGGATGCGCTCGATAACCTGATCTATTTCCTCGGGCTTTACCTCTACTTCTTCCTCTTCTATGGTTATGCCCTTATATTCAGGGAGAGTGAACTCAGGGGCAACTTCAAAGGTGAAGGAGTAGTTGAAGTCCTGATCCCTGGTTAGAACCCCGGCATCCACATCCACTCGGGACAGCGGGGTGAGTTGCATTTCGTTCATGATCTGGTTTATATGTACATTGATCAGGTCATTGGTAGCCTCGTTGTAGATCTGCTTCTTGAACTTGCTCTCTACCACGGACTGAGGCACCTTCCCCTTGCGAAATCCCTTGATGTCCACGTCTTTGCTGTACATAGCAGTGGCGGCGGAGATAGCCGCATGGACCTCTTCCATGGGTACCTGAATATTAACCTTTTTTTTGACAGTGGAAAGATCTTCCACGTTGTATTCCATAAACCATTACCTCCTTGGTTATCTTTTGCTGTCTGGATGAACAGCGGATGAAAAGCGGTGCTAGTGGTGCGAGAGGGGGGAGTCGAACCCCCACGGACAAGCCGCTGGATCCTAAGTCCAGTGCGTCTACCAGTTCCGCCACTCTCGCTGGTTGGGGTTAATGTAAGATTATCATCTAAAATAAATAATTATAGAGCAACATAAGACAATAGTCAATCAGCGGATGTGGAGAGGTTTATCCTCTGCATTACAGGGATTCGCTCCCGAAGCTAAGACGGATTAAATGTTTGTCCAGTCCGCCCAGATCCCTGGGTGTGTAGCCCAGAACATCTTTCCACACCCGGGAGGATTCCATGCAGAAATAGATTTGCTCCTTCAAGCCGTACCTCTTAAGCCTGTTGGCTATATAAGCGAATTGTTCCAGGCGAAGTGGTAAAAGAAGTCTTTTTTTTCCGTCCAATCCAGTTATAAATTCGTTGTAGACATATCTCGCCCCAGGGGCTTTTGAAATCAGGATATTTTCCAACTCGGGCATGAAGCGAAATGAACCCAGGCTCAAATAGGCAATATCCTGGGGGTTTAAATAATCGAATATCATTTCCACCGCTCGGTGGTAGCCTTGCTGCCAACCGGGATAATGGATGATGGGGTCAAAATGCAGACATACTCGGAATCCGCTATCTGCACAATTGCGCGCCGCTTGCAACCTGGATTCCAAGGGGGCGGTTCCTTTTTCCTCGGTGGCGATAACCTCCGGGCTGTTTACGGACCAGGCCGGAAGCACCCGGGAAGGGTTTTGCACTTGATCCATCCAGGTGAGATCCACGATCTTGGATTTAAGCTCCAGGCAAACATTGGGAAATGCGTTTAAGAATCCCAGCAGATCCCGGGTATATCCGGTTATGGGCTCCAGGGCCAAGGAGTCCGTGAATTCACCTGTACCTACCCGAAAAAGCTTGTCCCTGGGTTGGAGGCTGGCTTCCAGCTCCCGGTACAAATCTTCCTGGTTGGCCCACACCTTGAGTATGGGATCCTGGAAATAGGCCTGGAGGATGCAGTAATTGCAATGCAAGGGACAATTTTCCCCGATATGGATAATCCGGTACCCGCAGCAATGGTAATGTTTGGTACCGGGACAGAAGCGAAGGAAACTGCCCCGGTAATACTTCAGGTGCAGGACGTATGGGGAAGAAAAGGATCCTGCCGCCTTTCGGGAGCTGACTCCAGTGGACCAGGGCACTCCTGGCAGGCGGGAAAGTACCCGGCGGGTGAGATCTAGGTGCGACACCTCTGGATCCACTAGAATATGTTGGGGCGGGCTCAGGTAGCCCGGGAGGCAAGCAGGGTGTTCAGCGGTCATAAGGATACACTGGCCAAGTGTCCAAAAGCCTGGATTCGGATATTTCTTGCAGTTGTTGGGCCGCATGCCTGAGGTGTTCGAAGTTCTGGACCCGGATACTGAATTCCAGATCCGGGCTTTCAAATCGATTCGGGTGATTGCAGCGCCATCCAGTATCTTTTGTCCATTGCTTCAACCGTTTTTGGGTTTCGTCCATAAGACGGAAATATTCCGGGTATCCGCTTCGGTACAGGACTTCCAAGAGGTTCTGCATCTTGTCCTTGGGGCTAAGGTCCTTGTCCAGGATATCTGCAAGGCCCAATTGGTCCGCGATGTCCTGGATGGTTGCGTTATTTCGGGCAGCGTTGCGAGAGAGCAGGTCCACAAATTTTACCGCCTTGTTCCGGGACCAGTGCAGCCTTTCCAGGAAAGGGGAAAGGGCCTGGAGATCCTGGTGGGACCACGTGCCCAATTGCCGGGCACAAGCAAGGAGATGGGGGTTGTTCTCCAGCAAGGGGTCCAAGCTCTGGGGAAGGCTTAGCCATGCAGTGTACATGTTTTTTGTCCCAAAAGGCTCAGATATTCCCAACAGGGAATATATATGTTCATGGTCTCCGGTAAGGGGTTGAAAATAGCGCAGAGCAGAGATTATGCGCCCGGGCGTGAGTTGTTGTCCCCAATTGGAAAGAATATAAAATACCCCTTTTTCCCAGGCACCGGGAGAATCCTGTTGCCAAGCATAAAGGGTTCGGGATAGGTTCCTGGCTGCCAGGTATCTTTTGTAGCCGGCTATCAAGGAGAAGCGGTTGCTTTTTTTCTCCACCAGCACGGGTTCCATCTGTCCCCAGAGGCGCAGGGAGTCAAAAAGTTTTTCCCCGCAGGGCTCGGCCCAGAAAAGGCAGGAGTCAAGGTCGCAGATGTCCTCCGGGTCCAGGGCAAGTAGTTCGTGCATGGTATTAACCAGGTTTTGAATCCTTTTAAGGTTTGGGGATTTGTAAAACGGGCGCGAGCGAATAGCAGGCTATTACCGCGCAGCCTAAAATTTTGCCCAAGATGGAAAAATCCGGATAGCGAAGGCATTCCGGCTTGACAACTTTGCATTCATCTTTCAATAAAAACACAATCCGGGTCCTGAAAAGACTTAACCCCAAGAACAATTTATTTTATCTTGCAAGTCCTTTCTAGGGCTGAGAGCTTGTTTCGGAGCAATGAGTCCAGGACCAGGGAATGCGGATTTCAAGGTATATTATGGCCGGGATTACCTGGACCGTTCCCCGGGTCTGATGTGTTGTGTAAACAGAGATCTAATTACAGCAAGGGGATATGTCCAGTCCCATAAAGGACGGACTTGTTGGAGCAAGTTTTGCATAAAGGCCGGATCACGGGTTTTAGTCGTTAACCATGTCCATGGATGCCCTCAGGGTCCTGGACAGTATTAGACAAAGGGGGCAATGCATGCTGGATAAGCTGGAAAAGCAGAGAACTTATGCCTTGGTGGGACACGGGGGGACAGGAAAGACCTCTGTGGCAGAAATGATTCTCTATCATACCCGGGCCATCAAGCGCCTGGGCAATATAGAGGAAGGTACCACATGCTTGGATACTGAGCCGGAGGAGATCAAAAGGCGCGGCAGCATTCAACCCGGCTTTGGGGTCTATAACTGGGAAAAAAGCAGACATTTTCTGGTGGATACACCCGGGGATAACAATTTTATCGGGGATATTAGCTATTTGCTTGCTGCTGTTGATGGCGCGGTTTTTGTGGTGGATGCCATAGATGGTGCCAAGCCCTTAACCAAGAAGCTTTGGTCCGAATTGCAAAACGCTGGGCTCCCGGCAATCATTTTTGTGAACAAAATGGACCGGGAACGTGCGGATTTCAATATGGCTTACGACAGCCTGGTAAATATGCTGGGCGTCAAGCCGGTCAGTCTTTACCTGCCTATTGGTGCCGAATCCGGATTTAAAGGGTTAGTGGATGTTCTGGAGGAAAGGGCCTATTATTTCGGAGAGGAAGGCAAGCTGGAGACGGGAGAAATTCCAGGGGAAATGCAGGACAGGGTGTCGGAGATTCGCGAGACAGCGGTAGAGAATATAGCTGAAAGCGACGAAGAGCTCATGGAGAAATATCTGGAGGAAGGGAGCCTGGAAGTAGAGGATATTTATAAAGGCCTGCGCCAAGGTGTGCTCTCCGGTGGGCTGGTTCCCATATGCGCCGGAGCTGCACTAGAAAACAAGGGAGGGGGAAAGCTCTTGGAAGCGATACAGAGATTACTGCCATCGCCTCTGGAACGCCCGGATTGGGAGGGGGAAGAAGGCGAGGTGAGAAAATCCCATCCTGAGGAGCCTTCCGCCGCCTTTGTATTCAAGACCGTAACCGACCCCTTCACCGGCCATCTAAGTGTTATGAGAGTGCTTTCAGGTACCATTGCCTCGGATATGTACTTGGCCAATCCCTTGAAGGAGGAAAAGGAAAAGCTGGGCCCGCTTATGCTTTTGGAAGGCAAGAAGCAGGTCCCGTTAAAGGAGGAAGCCGGGCCAGGTTTTATCGTGGCTGCTACCAAGCTCAAAAGCACTACTACCGGAGACACTCTGTGCTCCGAGAAGAAACCCTTTGTTTTCAAGAAGCCCGAGCTTTCTCCCTGCATTATATCTTATGCTGTGGAAGCACAGGAAAAAGGGGAAGAGGACAAGGTTTTTACTGCAGTTCAGAAGCTGCTGGATGAAGATATCAATCTCAAGCTGTCCCATAACGAAGAAACCAAGGATATGCTTTTGTCCGGCATGGGACAGCAGCATATCGAGATGGCGGTGGAGAAGGCCAAAAGACGCTACAAGGCTGAGGTGGTTTTGAAATCCCCCAAGATTCCCTACCGGGAAACCATAAAAGGCAAGACCGAGGTACAATCCAGATACAAAAAGCAAACCGGAGGACGAGGTCAGTTCGGGGATTGCTGGATCCGGTTGGAGCCCAAAGGGCGCGGGGAAGGTTACGAATTTGAGGACGCCATTGTGGGAGGGGTGATACCCAAGCAATACATCCCTGCAGTGGATAAAGGCATTCAGGAGGCTGCATCCAAGGGGGTTCTGGCAGGATACCCAGTGGTGGATTTCAAGGTCACCCTTTTCTACGGTTCTTATCACAGCGTGGATTCCTCGGAAATGGCCTTTAAAATCGCTGGCTCCATGGCTTTTAAGAAAGCTGCGGAGCAGTGCCAGCCCACTCTTCTGGAACCCATCATGCTGGTGACTGTTTTGGTGCCAGACGAGTACATGGGAGATGTGATCGGGGATTTGTCCAGTAAACGAGGCAGGGTTCTGGGCTCAGAATCGGATAAGGGGATTACCAGGGTCCGGGCCCACGTGCCCATGGCGGAGATGCTTCAGTATGCCCAGGATCTCCGGGCCATGACAGGAGGACAGGGAACCTTCAATATGGAGTTTGCCCGCTACGAAGAATGCCCCTCGCATGTGGCTGAGAAGGTTATTGCTGAAAGCACTGCCTCCAAGGAGGTAGAAAAATAGCTGCCCGGACAAAACAAGTTGGCCCCTAGGGGCGGGCCTGTTTGAATGTTTGGCAAGGCCCTGGAGCTCATTTTAAGGCCCTGGAATTTCGGCTAATGAAAGTGAGTTCCCGGGCCTTTTGAGTTTTTCAAGTGTTTTTAGGGTAAAGATGGTGAATAGTACTACAACGAAACTTGGCTCTATAAACAGCCTTACTATTATGGCAGCAACTCTTTCCCTGGGTCCGAGGGTTCTGCAAACAGGGCGTAAACTGTGTGAGCG
>CAZNYT010000070.1:0-11342 GCA_964577315.1 uncultured Desulfovibrionales bacterium | reverse complement strand
TCAAAATACAATGAAGCTATAGAAGAATACGGGGTAGACTCAGTTGCCTTCTATGGTTCCGGACAAAAAACAGTGGAAGAAGGTTACATTGCCAATAAGCTTTTCAAGGGCTGCCTGGGAACCAACAACATCGAGGGCAATCCCAGAACTTGCATGGCTAGTGCGGTTGCAGGCTATGTTACCACTTACGGCAGGGACGCCCCCATGGGGTCCTTCAGCGACATCGAGCATGCCAACGTATTCTTTCTTATAGGCACTAATACTGCAGAAGCCCACCCCATTGTCTACAGCAGGATAGTGGAGCGAAAGAGAACGGGCGAGGATGTGACTGTCATTGTGGTAGATCCCCGGACCACCAGGACATTTGAAATAGCGGATTATGGGCTGAACTATACTCCAGGCTCAGCCGCTGCCCTGCTCAACAGCATGGCTTACGTAATGATCCAGGAAGGGATGCATGACAAGGAATTCATAGACAACCACCTCACCTTCAAGGAGACTGTGGACCAGGAAGACCAGGACCGTCGCTGGGAAGAATACGTACAATTCCTGGAAGACTTTGCCCCGGAAAAGGTGGCTGATACTTGCGGCATACCCGCGGAAACAATTGTTGAAATCGCCAGGGTATTTGGTGACCCGGAGCGCAGAACCATGAGCATGTGGACCATGGGCATCAATCAACGCTTTCGGGGCACATGGGAAAACAATTTGATCCACAACCTGCACCTAATTACCGGCAAAATGAGGCATAAAGGCTCCACTCCCTTCTCCCTAACGGGTCAGCCTTCAGCCATGGGCTCGGTGCGCGAAACCGGAGCCCTGACCCATATGCTGCCCGGACATCGAGTGGTAGCCAATGAGGAACACCGCAGAGAGACAGCAGAAGTATGGGGAGTTGATCCGAATAACATCCAGCCCGAGCCCGGAATGCACATGATGGACATGTTTGAGGGCACAGTTGACGGCCGGATCAAATGCCTATGGGTAATGTGCACCAATCCAGGACATTCCCTGCCAAATGTTAATCACTACCGGGAAGGCATGAAAAAAACTTTTCTGGTGGTTTCCGAGGCTTATCACCCTACTCGGACCTCGGAATTGGCTGACGTGGTTCTGCCCTCTGCCTTCTGGTGCGAAAAGGAGGGATTTTTTGGAAACACCGAGCGGCGCACCCAGCACATGGCCCAGGCTATTGATCCTCCAGGGGAGGCCAGATCCGATGTATGGGTGCTCATGGATTTCGCTAAGCGTATGGGTTACGGCCCGTATTTCCAGCATTATGAAACCCATGAGGATATTTTCAACGAATACCGCAAATTGACTGTAGGCCGGATAGAACTGGCGGAATACAGCGATTACCTGGACGAAACCGGCCTGCTTTGGCCTGTAGTGGACGGTGAGGAGAGCAAAAAACGCTATAGCTATCCGGATGACCCCTATGTTACTGAGGAACAGGGAGTATACTTCTACGGCAAGCCGGAAGGCAGGGCCTGGGTCTACCTGCGCCCTCAAATGCCGCCTGCAGAGGAGCCGGATCAAGAATACCCCTATTGGTACACCACTATGCGCCAAATAGAGCATTGGCATACCAGCACCATGACCATACGGGCGCGGGAGCTGGCCCGCACCAAGAGCGATTACGTGGAAATCCACCCAGAGGATGCGGCCCGGGAAAGGATTGAAGATGGTGATCCGGTAACTATTTCCTCCAGAAGAGGATCAATCCGGCTGGTAGCCAAAATAGGCGGGCGGGGAGAGCCCAAGCCCGGCATGCTCGCTTCGCCCATGCACGAAATGAGCAGAGACCAGCTGGTTAATATCGTGGTAAATGATGCTGTGGACCCCATTTCAAAACAGCCGGAATACAAGATGAGCGCGGTAAAAATAACCCGGGGTTAAAACAGTTTGCACAGCATTGAACACAACCATAATCTCAAGGAGATACAAGCATGATAATAAAGAAATGTTTAGCACTGCTTGCATGCTTCGTTCTGCTAGCAAGTGTTTCCTTTGGCTCCACTCAAATTATACCCGCTTCAGAAAATCAAGAAGCGGAAGGAATTGAACTGGTTCAGGGTTCTTACACACCCAATCTGATTCCCCATGAACAACGGGCACGCGAAAACTGTTTAGGCTGCCACCAACACGATATCGACGAGTCCCCAACACACCCTGAAGGGTTTATCGATGAATGCATGCAGTGCCATGTATATGAATAGAACCAATCAATCTGGAGAACTTTTATGGCGATAGCAGGAGTGGTGATAAAAGCAACACCCGAGAAGGAACAGGAAGTTGCCAATCAACTGACTGCATGGCAAGGAATAGAAATCCATCAAATCACCAAGGGCAATATAGTGGCAGTGCTTGAAGGTCCGGATCTACAATGGCTGAACTGGATTTCCACACAGATCACCAATATCCCGGACGTGCTGGTAGTTCTACCTGCTTACATCAACCAAGAGGATCTACAATCCAGGGAGGAAAACCAGGGTAGTGCCGTGTAAACCTATCATCTTCCTCGAGGATTGTTGTTCCTCTGACCAAACAAGTTGGAAATAATTTAATAGACCCAAATAGTCTAGAAAAATGTGGGCTTGGAGGTTTGTCTCAAACAAATCAAACTTGAAGGAGGGGGACGTGCTGAAAAAAAACATTTTTCCACGGGATGACACGGGGAAGGATCCCAAACTTAAAGGAGGTGGTCCATGAAAGGACAAAGAGGGATTTCCAAGATTGCCCTCCTGGGGGCCCTGCTTGTGGGAGTGGCTATTACCTTGGTTGGGGGGTTTACCTACAGCCACACGGATCAACCCGAGTTTTGCGGTAGCTGTCATGTCATGTATGAGTCGGTACGAACCCATCAGGATTCTGTACACGCGGATCTAAGCTGCAATGAATGTCATGTTCCGCATGAAACCATGTCCAAAATGGTTCTAAAGAATTACTTTGGCACCAAGGACATGTACAAGAATATTGTAGGGGATGTGGAGGACGTCATCCAGCCATCGGAAAGGACCCAGGAAGTGGTCAATGACAATTGCACCAATTGTCATAACATGACCGGACTCAACGTGGATGCGGATAAAGCCAAGGATCGGTGCATAGGTTGCCACCAGCAGGTGACCCACAATCCCAAAACTCCTATAGCCGAAAGGAGGGTTGCAGATGAATAGACAAATTTTCCCATGGTTAATGGCCGTGTTTTTGACACTGGTATTTGCAGGGTGTAGCGAGGTTCCGGAAGCGGAAACCCCGGAATACGAAACCGATCTCACCGAAGAAGAGGCTGAAAAGCTAAGCGCCTTTGAGGACTATTTCCCGCATCAGTACGAAACCTACATGGAAACCCAGGTCCAGGACTTTGACATGGACAGGGGGCAGATGACCGAGTTCGCCGGGAATGTACCCCACGCCAAGCATTTGTGCGAGGATCTGCCAGATGGGTACAAGTACTGTCAGCCCTACCTCAAGAACCTCTGGCTGGGTTACGGGTTCAGCTTCGAGTACAATCGCGCCCGCGGCCACGGAAACGCTATGCATGATTTACTAGACATAGATCGCACCAGCGATTACGGCGATTCCGCGGGGATGCCTGCTACCTGCTATAACTGCAAGAGCAACAAGGTCCCGGGATACGTGGAAGAATACGGGGATGATTTCTGGGCCATGGAATTCAATGAATTTCGGGAGGATCACGACCTGGAGGAACACGCCATAGGATGCAATCTCTGTCATGAGCCGGAAACCATGGATCTGCGCCTTACTTCTGTTCCCTTGAAGGATTACCTGGACAGACAAGACACCTCCTTTGAAGAGGCCTCCCGCAGCGAGCAGCGCTCTTTGGTCTGCGGCCAGTGCCACTCTGAGTACTACTTCGAGGTACCGGGCGAGCAAGCCAGGCCCAGCCGCTACTTCGGGGAAGGCGAGGAAGGTGTTCCTGCCAAGCCTGTATTCCCATGGGACGAAGGATATGATGCCGGGGAAATGTACAATTTCAAAAAGCACGTTGGGGATTCGGAGCGGGAAGGATTTGAAGGCTGGTTCGTGGACTGGACTCACCCTGTCTCGGACACCCCCATGCTCAAGGTGCAGCATCCGGAATACGAGATGTGGGAGGATGGTCCGCACGGTTCTGCGGACGTGGCCTGCGCGGACTGCCATATGCCCTACACCCGTATGGACGGCAAGAAAAAGATTAGCAGCCACAACGTAACCTCTCCCCTGCACTCTCTAGAGACCGTCCAGCAGACCTGCGGCCAGTGCCATGCGGACAAGGCACCCAGGGATCTCAAGGATAGGGTGATTTATACCCAGGAAAAGGTCTTTGAGCAGCTTCTAATTGCCCAGGAAGAATCAGTCCGGGCCCACGAGGCGGTTCGCCTGGCCTCGGAATACGAGGGCGAGGTCCGGGATGATTTTGACGAGCTCATGATCCAGGCCCGGGAACGTATTCGCAAAGGTCAGTGGTTCTGGGACTATGTGTCCGCGGAAAACAGCGAAGGATTTCATAATCCACAAAAATCTCTGGAAACCCTGAGTAAATCCCAGCAGTACAGCCGTCAGGCCCAGGACTACGCCAAGCAGGCCACCAACTACGGCATAGCAGAGGAGCTGGAAGGGGATATCAAGGAAATAGTGCCTCCTATTGAGGAACACAGCAGAGAGCTCATGATGAGCGAGGAGCACCTGGAAACCCATGATTGGTTCGAATACCTGGATGTAGCCCCGGAAGAACCGCGCACCTGGGAGCTTAACGAAAAAGTCGCGGATTAAACCTGTACACCTCCTTAGCAAAATCCCGGCCCGGTCATCCGGGCCGGGATTTATGATTAATTATGAATAATGAATGATGAACGATGAGCAACCCTTAAACCTTAGCCCTTTAACTCTCTGACAATCTTCCAGTGGGAGGACATTCTGGCATGACCAGGTGCTTACCAATTCTGATTTCATGGTGCAGTACTACAGAAACAAAATAGGGATAGAGAGCAAGGTTCTGCGTACCTTGCTGCCAGAAACCCAGTTGCCGGATCCCTCTTATACCCTGCCACGCATTGCACCGGAGCAAAGACAAAACAGTTTTATCACCATGGTAAACCCTCCTTGGATAAGGGTGCCTCTTTATTTGCCAGGCTGGTGAATATGGAAATCTTTAGAAACTGATCCTGAAAACCAAATGGGCTTGAAGTGCCAGGCTAAGGTTGTGTGCCAATACCTGATTGTCACTTCTATAGGTGTCCCATTTTTGTTTTTTGAAGATGATTTGACATGGTTCAAGGCCAAGCCTAAAATCAATAAAGCCCATTTTTGCGACCAGACCTGATTATGGAAAATAGTATGGATATAGAATGGATTAAGCATATTGTGCAGGAAAGCAGATATTATTTTTCCCGTTATGGAGATCAGGAGAGACAGAGTGACAATCTATCCGTCAAGGAGGTTGAAGAGGCTTTGGCCAATGGAAGAATACTTGAAGAATATAAAGATACCGGTCGAGGGAGGGAGTTGTCTTGTGGTTGGTTTTACCAACAGAGGCAAGCCTGTGCATGTAGTCTGCGGCCATTGCGAGGATATGCTTGCGATAATCACTGTCTACATACCCAAACCCCCTAAATTTATTAACCCTTATGAAAGAGGTTCAAAATGAAAATCTGTCATTTCTGTGGCAACAAGAACTTCGTTAACACAGTTTGTGAATATACATATAAACGGGATGGCAGGATGTTATTTGTGGAAAATGTGCCTTGCCTAAAATGCGAGTTTTGCGGTGAGCAATATTTCCGGGCAGATGTCCTGAAGAAAATTGAGGAAGAATTCGAGGCGATACATTATCAGGGCAAGAAGGCCACAAATGAGGTGGTAGTACCAACAGAACAGTTTTCCGATATTGCATCCGCCTCTTGATTAGGCTTGGCCTTTGCCGCTTCGGATGCGTCTGAAAGATGACAGAAAACAGAGGACAAAAAAATGTTAACGGTAGCGAAAAATTTTTCGCCCCTACTACCGGGATTCTAGACAATTTTCCCTTATCTGGCGGCTAAGGAACTGCCCCAGCAGACCTCCAAGGCCACGGACGAGATCAAGGAGAAGATCGATAGCATTCAAAACGCTACCGGCATGACAGTGAACGAGATCCAGGAGATCAGCCAGATCATTAGCGATATCGATTCCATTATCGCTACCATCGCGGCTTCTGTGGAGGAGCAGAACACCGCCACCAAGGAGATAGCCGAGAACGTGAGCCAGGCTTCCCAGGGTATTCAAGAGGTGAACGAGAACGTATCCCAGGTTTCCTCGGTAGCCGGGGACGTGGCCAAGGACATATCCGAGGTGAATACGGAGACGGAAGAGATGAAGAACTCCGGTGTCCAGGTCAAGCAGAGCTCCGAGGAGCTCTCCCAGCTGGCGGAGCGGCTCAAGGAACTGGTAGCCAGGTTCCAGGTGTAATCCAAATGTGCCCGTCCGGATTGTTGCGGGCGGGCATATCAGTTATCCTCAGGATTAGCTTTCAACTTTCCAACCTTAAATTTGGAGTCGATAGTGAGCAACAAATTCAAGGTGCTTTTCGTGGATGACGACCCCAACATTCTGGAAGGATTCAAGAGAACCCTGCGCAAGAATTACAATATCGATACCGCCTCCGGACCCCTGGAAGGTTTGAAGATAATCAATGATAAGGGACCTTATGCCGTGGTGGTAGCGGACCTGAAAATGCCGGAGATGGACGGTATAGAGTTTCTGGGCCGGGTCAAGGATCTCTTCCCGGATACAGTTCGGGTCATGCTCACCGGGCACGGGGACCTGGATTCTGCCATTGAAGCCATAAACGAGGGTAGAGTATTCCGTTTCTTGACCAAACCCACTCCCCCGCACCAATTGACCAAAACCCTGGACCATGCCCTGGAACAGTACCGGCTGATAATTGCGGAAAGAGAGCTTCTGGAAAAGACTGTTAGCGGCATTATCAACTCCCTCACAGACATACTGACCATCACCAACCAGGACGCCATGGGCAGGGCAGCCAGGATCAAGCGCTTCGTAAAGGACGTGGCCATCCACATGGGAGAAACCGATGTCTGGTTTTACGAGACAGGAGCCATCCTCTCCCAAATCGGTTGCATAGTCTTGCCAGAAACCATCCAACAAAAGATAAGAACCGGAGAAAAGCTAACCGACCCGGAGATTCAGACCTTTAACCAACACCCGCACATAGCCGCGGACATAATCGGGAAGATCCCCAGATTGGAAGAATTGTCCCAAATGATTCTGTACCAGGAAAAATTATACAACGGGGAGGGCATTCCCCTGGACAGTGTAAGGGGCAAGGACATCCCATTGGGGGCCAGAATCCTGAAGGTGGTGCTGGACTACGACCTGCTTATAAACAGGAACTTTTCCCGTAAGGATAGTCTGCTGCGCATGCGGGAAAGGAAAGGCCGTTACGATCCTACGGTGTTCAAGCACTTTGTTGAAGTGCTGCAACTGGAAGAACAATACACGGTGAAAGAGATAAATATAAACAAGTTACAACCCTACATGGTTCTCACCCAAGAGATCTACTCCCTCAGGGGGATGCTCCTCTTGCGCAGAGGCAGCGAATTAAGCCAGGGTCAGATTGAAAAATTGAACTACCTGCACCATACCCATGGGGTCAAGCAGCCCATTTCAGTACTCATCCCCCCACCCAAGCTAAGAGAGCAGAAAAAAGCCCTGGAGTCCTCATAATGAGCAATGATTTCCGAGCAACAAGCCTTATCACTCATTGTTTGTTGCTAATTACTTTTTTCAGCGGTCCTTTGTCCTCCGGCCCTCATGTTGAGCCATTTCTTCCCAGTGAGGCAGCCTAGAGGTAAGCCCCATCTCCTCTAGGTAGTCATAATCAAATTCCGGTAAAGCATACTCCGGATTGAGGATGTAATGCCTTCTCTCCAGGATGTTTGCAGCATATACAGCAACTAGGGGCCTAAAGGCCTTGTCCGGGACTTGGGGATAGTGATGGAAGGCTATGGACTCCACCACAGGATTGGACAGACCCCAAAGCCCCATAAGATAGGCCCCGATCTCGGCATGGGAGGTTCCCAGAATCTCGGCCTCTGCCTGGTGAATGCACTTGTCCGAGGAACTTACCTCTTCCAGGATCAGATGGTACTGCTCGGGCAACTGGCTGGCCAAGACAAGTTTGCCCACATCGTGCAACAACCCCCCGATATAACACTCATCCTGAGTATATTTGTCCAGGCCTTCCAACTCACCCACCTTCCGGGCCAATCTGGCAGTGGCCAGACTGTGCTGCCAGAGGCCAGCCAAAGAAAATCCCGGAATCTGGCTGAAATCATAAACTGAAAAGACATGCACGGTGAGAATAAGAGCCCTGAGAACGTTGGTTCCCAACAGGGTAGCTGCCTGCTCTGGACTGGAAATATGTCTGAAGAAGCCGAAAAAGGGAGAATTGACAAGCTTGAGCAGCTTGGCTGACATGCCCACATCCTGTGCGATGATCTCGCCTATTACTTTCAAGGAGGGTTCGGGCCGAGTAATCTCCTGGACCACTTGGTGGTAGACCTGAGGGAGAGCCGGAAGTTTGTGCATCTGGGAGATAAGGGCCTGAACAGAGTCATCCTCTACCAGGTTGCGCACGGTCAGGGCCCTGTTGATGACCCTTTTTAAATTCTCCGGAGCGCAGGGCTTGGCCAAGTATTGATGAGCAGGGAGCACAGTGCGCACCACCACTTCCAGCTCCGAATATCCCGAGAGAACGATGCGCACTACCCTGGGATACTCGCTCATAACCCGAGTTAGCAGCTCCGCCCCATCCATGCCTGGCATGCGCATATCTGTGACGATTACGTCCACTTCATGCCTGCGCAGCAATTCCAAGGCTTCTGCTCCGCTCTGGACGAAATACATCTCCCATTCTTTGCGCATGGGGCGAAGCATTCTCTTCAGTCCCTCCAGGACATGGGGCTCGTCATCAACAAAGAGGATTGTATGTTTCATAAGCATCAATTAAGGGGCAAGCGTACGTTAAAGGTGGTTCCCTCACCTTCCCGGGAGTCAAAGGTGATCTCTCCCCCGTGCTTGTCCACTATGATGGAGTAGGTAATGGCCAGGCCCTGGCCGGTGCCCTTGCCTACCTCCTTGGTGGTGAAGAACTGATCGAAGATCCTGTCCTGGTAGTACTCCGGAACACCTTTGCCTGAGTCTTGGATGCTCACCTCCACCTGGTTGTCTCTTTGCCGTGTGGAAACCTGGATAATACCTTTTTCCTGGCTATTTCCCAATTTCTCCTGAATAGCTTGGGCCGCATTAATGATCAGGTTCAAAAAGGCCTGGTTCAGATCATTGGGATATCCAAGCACCTCAGGCAGCTCCGGATCAAGATCCGTATACACCTCCGAGGTGTACTTCCACTCGTTGCGGCATATGGTAATGGTGTTTTGCAGGGCCTCGTTCAGATCAAAAAGGATTTTTTCCTCTTCCTCTCCGGGATGGGAGAACTTTTTCATGGCTCGAATTATGGTATTAACCCGCTCCAGCCCTTGAAGGGACTGATCAATTGCCTTGGGAATCTCGGATTTTAAAAACCCCAGATCGATCTCCTCTCTCAACTCCCGGATCTTTTTTAACCACTGGGAATCTCCCTGTTGTGCCTGCTCCTGCTCCCAGCCCTCGTACAGACCGAGTAGTTCCTGAAGATCGGCATAAGCATCCTTTAAAAAACGGGCATTATCCCCTACATACTGGGTGGGGGTATTTATCTCGTGGGCTATACCCGCGGCAAGCTCTCCCACCGCTTCCAGTTTTTGGGCGTGGGTCAGTTGCATCTCCAAGGCCTTACGTTCCGAAATATCATGAAAAATCAGGATGGCGCTTCTTTGATTATGATGCTCTCCGATAAAGGCATTGAACAGAACAGGCACTACTCTTCCCTCCCCGGAATGAATCTTGACCTCCTTGTTCACAATGGGTTTATCCTCGCTCAAGGCATCTAAGTCAGGAGCGCCGTTTACGAACATGGGCCAGATAGTCTGATAAAAATTTTGGCCCAGAAGCTTTTCCCGGACAAAGAGATCCCTGGCCACCTGATTCTCCCGGATAATTTCCTTGGAATCCGTGTTCAGGGCAATCATGGCTATCTTGGTAGCCTGAAGCACGGACTGAAGTATTTTTTCATTCTCTTCCAATCTTTCCATGGCTTGCTTTCTTTCCGTGATATCCTCCCCGATGGATTGGACGTGAACCAGCTCCTCATTCTCAAAGATGCCCCTGTCGTGCCATCTCTGCCACCCCCAGGAACCGTCCGGCCGGATCACGGGATGCTCGTACGAGGCAAAGGGGGTCTCCGGGGTAAGGGCTTGTATTTGCCTAAGCACAGTATCTCGGGCATCCCAGGGCAAAAAGCTCAGCCACTTGCGACCAATAAGCTCTTCTCTATCCTTCTGAAAAAAATCGCAATAGGCCTGATTAACATAGGTCAAAGTAGTGTCCGGCAAAAAGGTACACAACATATTGGGCATATCCTCAGCCAGCCTGCGGTACTTGTCCTCGCTTTTTCTAAGGGACTCCTCGAATTTCTTCCGCTCGGTAATATCGCGCAGGACGTGTATCCTGGTGGCTGCTCCCTGCTGCTCGCTCATTATAGGTGTGCAGCTTATGGCAAAATATCCTTGTAGCCTTTCCTTGTACCCTTCCCCTTGAAAAGTTTCTTCATGCTCGGACCAATGGCGCAAAGGACAATGTTCCGGGGGCTCCTCCATTCCATCTATAACCCGGTAACACCTCTCACCCTCTATTTCCTCTCGCTTCAGGCCTAGCCTCTCACTTAAGGGCTTATTCACCCTTAGAATCCTGCGATTTTCGTTTACCAAAGCGATCAGATCCGGGACAGCGTCAAAGGTTTCTTTCCACTGCTCTTTCTCCAGGCGGAGCTCGTTCTCCAGACGGGACCTAGAAACTTCCAGATCGCGTTCCACCTGCTTTTTGCGCAGGGCGATATCCAAGACACCCAGCAAATGATGGATCTCAAAGGGTTTGCACAGATAACCATCTGGAAGGGTTTGTGCAGCCCGGTGCATGAATGTCTCGCTGTACTCCGAGGTCATATAGATAATAGGCAGGTCGAGCGTCTGGCGGATGCGGGAGGCGGTTTCAATCCCGTCCAAATCACCGGCCAAATGGATATCCATAAGGATTATGTCCGGTGTTTCTCCCTCAAGAAAATCCAGCGCCTCCTCCCCCTTTTCCACACTGGCAGTGATCTCATAACCCCTTTGAGTCAAGGCTTTACTTAAAAAATACCTGAAAGACTTGGAGTCCTCTACAATCAAGACTTTATACAT
>CAZNYT010000069.1:0-11350 GCA_964577315.1 uncultured Desulfovibrionales bacterium | reverse complement strand
CCACTGGCTACTGTCCACTGGCTACTGTCCACTGGCTACTGACAATGCATGCCTGTATGCCTGCAATCCTGATTTTTTTGTGCAAGGTATTGCACAACAAGTGCAATTTGGCTATTGTATGTGTTGCACAAAATTTTGCCCCATGCACAAATATCTTAAAGTACGCTATAAAAAGACAAGCAACCCTTGACTGGTTTATATCTTTGAAATATTAATCTTGAGATAGTCTTACTAACTATCAGGATCACTATGAAAAAAATAGCCGTGTTCACCCTGCTTATATTCTTTCTCTCCGTGGAGAACAGCTTTGCCTGGGGGCCCATGACCCATACCTATTTCGCCTTCGAAATACTGCGAGCGGCCAGTCTGTTGCCTGTGGCCCTGCACGCCCTTCTCACCGCCTATTCCACCAACTTCATTTATGGATCCGTGGTTGCGGATACCTTTCTGGGAAAGCGCGGACAAAAAAATCCCCACGATTGGGAAACCGGGTTTGCCCTGCTGCACCACGCCAAGAAAAGCCCGGACAGCGCCTTTGCCTACGGCTTTCTGGCCCATCTGGCAGCGGACACAGTGGCCCATGGCCAGATGGATCTGGGGGCCAAAAGCAAGCTGGGACACGCCTGGGTGGAGCTGGAATCGGACAGCCTGGTGGCCAAACAGTGCTGGCCTACTGCGGCCCGCCTGGACAAAGGCCAAATAGAGTCCAACGATCGCCTTACCCGGAAAGTTATTGATCCCAAGGACTGTCGTTCCAAAAGCTTTCAAAACATATACCGCATGTACATCCAGATGTCCGTGCTCAATCGCAGGCGCATTACCCAGTTCCATCCCGGGGACTTTTACCCCTATCATCAACTGTCCATTCAACGAGCCATCGATGTCCTGAGCATGCAGGATTCCAGCAGATGTGTGCGGTTCACCCCCAACATCAACAAGAAAAATACCCTGAGCACCGCCCTGAAAAACCTGTTCACCTGCTGATATGCTCCTTCTCTCTAGCCCAGACCGAAAAACTTGCTTTGTGTTTGCTTGCCTGTTTTTGGTTCTATCTCTTGTATACGTCAGCTGCCCCGGGAAATACAGCACCGCGCTTGCAGATGAAAACTCCCGGCTCCCAAAAAATAGCTCCCTGGAAACCTTTCAGGTCCAGACCCGAGAGATAACCAACTATTACCAGGCAGTGGGCTCTATCCGACCCTGGCACGAGCCATCCATAGAGGCCCTGGTCCAGGCCCGGATCCAGGAGGTCCTGGTCCAGCCCGGGGATCGGGCGCAGCCAGGGGAGCTTTTGATCCGCCTGGACGACCGGGAGTTTAAATCCAGGCTAAACCAGGCCAGGCACGATCTGGAAGCCAATCAGGCAGCCCTTTCCCGCATCCGGGAGGAAATATCCGAGGCCAGGGCCGCTTTGGAAGAGGCTGAACCAGAATTCCAACGTCTGAAGAAACTATATGAGCAGGACGTGGCCACTCAGCAGGAGCTGGACCGGGCCAAGTCCGCTTACTTCCAGGCCCGAGCCAGACACGAGCAGGCCCTGATCTCCCTGCAGGAAGCCCGGGCCACCCAGGAAAGCCTCCGGGAAAAAATCCGGGAGCTGGAAATAAAGCTGGAATATACCGAAATTCGGGCCCCGGGCAAAGCGGAAGTGGTTAAGACCAAGGTGGAGCCGGGAGATACTGCCGCTCCGGGCAAGACACTCCTCCGGGTACAAACCCGGCATTTGTTGCGCATGGAGGCGCTGGTCCCGGAAAGGGTCATAACCCACATCAATATGGACCAGCAAATCCGGCTCCGCGTGGATGCCCTGGATAAGAGCCTGGAGGGAAAAGTCCGGGAAATAGAGCCAGCAGCAGATCCGGCAGGCAGGAACTTCCTGGTCAAGGTGGCTATTGATCACCAGAACCCGGACCTGTATCCGGGAATGTTCGCCCGGATGCATGTTCCCGTGGAAAAAGAAAAGATGATCCTGGTTCCCGAGGATGCGATCCGCCGCATAGGCCAACTGCCCACGGTACATGTGATCCGGGACCAGGAAACCCGGACCAGGCATGTGCGGCTGGGACGGGAAATAGACGGATACTTGGAGGTGCTCTCCGGCCTGGAGCCCGGAGAAGAAATCAAGGTCTGGCCCACACGAGACTAGCAAGCCCAGGTGTCCCAAACCATGTCCCAGCAAAACCCACCCTCAAGAATCGCTGCCTTTGTTCAACCCTTTTTAAATACCTACCTGGCCCCTATCCTGCTTTTTTTGTCCCTGGCCCTGGGGATTCTGGCCATAACCGTCACCCCGCGCGAGGAAGAACCCCAGATAGTGGTTCCCATGGCGGACGTGATAGTGGAGGCTCCAGGTGCCTCACCTGGGGAGGTGGAAAAGCTGGTATCCACTCGCTTGGAGAAGCTTCTATGGCAAGTGGAGGGGGTGGAGTACGTTTACTCCCGCTCCGAGCGGGGCAGGGCCGTGGTCACAGTGCGCTTTTTCGTGGGCGAGGACCTGGAGGATGCACTGGTCCGACTGCACAACCAGATAATCATGCACGAGGACCGGGTTCCCCCGGTTGTAGAGGACTGGATAGTCAAGCCCATCAGCATTGACGACGTTCCCATTCTCAATCTCACCCTGTACTCCCCCGAACGCAGCGACTTTGAGCTCCGCCGCATGGGCAACGAGCTCTTGGCCCGGCTCTCCGAGGTGGAAAACGTTTCCCAAGCCGAGATCTTGGGCGGCCGTCCCAGGGAAGTACGGGTGGAAATGGATCCCCAGCGCATGGCCGGGCACCGAATCTCCCCCCTGCAAATACATAACTCCCTGGAAGAGGCTGATCTCTCCCGGGTGGCAGGGGAGTTTCCCCGGGATAACCTGGAGTTCCGGGTCCTGGGAGATGCCCACTTTACCTCTGCGGGTGAAGTCTCAAGATTAGTGGTGGGAACCCACAAGGATCAACCCGTGCACCTGGAGGACGTGGCCCAGATCCGGGATGGTCCGGCAGAGCCCGAGAACTATACCCGGCTGGGATTTTCCCGGCAATACCAGGAGCAAACCGGCCAGGAGGGCCTGCCTTCCTCCATGCCCGCGGTCACCTTGGCCCTGGCCAAGAAGAAGGGAACCAACGCGGTGCAGGTAGCGGACCAGCTGCTGACGAGGCTGGAAGAACTCCGCCCCAGTCTGCTGCCGGATGACGTGAAGGTGGAAACCACCCGCAACTACGGCCGAACCGCTCAGGACAAGGTAAACGAGTTGTTCCGCTCCCTTTTTTTCGCGGTGGGGACCGTGGTTACGGTCCTGGCCCTTACCCTGGGTTGGCGTCCGGCCCTGGTGGTGGGCCTGGCCATCCCGGTAAGCTTTTCCCTGGCCCTTTTCAGTAGCTACCTCCTGGGATTTACCATTAACCGGGTAACCCTCTTCGCCTTGATCCTTTCCCTGGGTCTGGTGGTGGACGATCCCATCACCAACGTAGACAACGTCAAGCGCAACATTCTCCTGGGGGGAAAATCCACAAAAAACGCTGTCCTGACCGGAATAAGTGAAGTGGTGGTGCCGGTGGCCATGTCCACCCTGGCCATAATAGCCTGTTTCCTGCCCCTGTTCTTTATCACCGGGATGATGGGTCCCTACATGGCCCCCATGGCTGCCAACGTTCCTCTGACCGTGATCTTTTCCACCCTGTGCGCCGTGACTATCGTCCCTTGGCTGTGCAACAAGTTCCTTAGCCGCTCCTCCCCACCGAGAAAACCCCAGTCTATGGATCAGGGCGTTCCTAACTGGATTATGCAGGGGTACCGCAGGGTCATTAACCCTTTCCTGGTGTCCAAGTGGAAGCGACGAGGCCTTTTCATCCTGGTCATCCTGCTCTTACTGCTGGCCATGTCCCTGGCCCTGTTCCGGCTGGTGCCCCTAAAAATGCTGCCCTTTGACAACAAGGACGAGTTCCAGGTGGTCATAGACATGCCCGAAGGAACCTCCCTGGAGCAAACGGATGCCGCTATCCGGGATTTTGAGAACTACCTGGCCGGGGTCCCGGAGATAACCAGTTTTACCAGCTATACCGGCACAGCCTCCCCCATGGACTTCAACGCCATGGTTCGGCAGTACTATGCCCGTTCCCAGAGCCATGAAGGAGATATCCGCATCAATCTTTTGCCCCGGGACAAGCGGGATCGGGACAGCCACAGCCTGGTCCTTGCCCTGCGCCGGGACCTGGAGGAGCTGGCCAGAAAGCACGAGGCAGACATGGAACTGGTGGAGGTTCCCCCAGGGCCGCCGGTTATGGCCACCATAGTGGCCGAGATATATGCGGACCCGGACAGGACCTACCCGGAAATGATCCAGGCCGCAGGGCACGTGCGCGAGATAATGGAGGAGGAACCCTTTGTACGGGACGTGCAAGACAGTTCCCAGGCCAGGCACAAGAGGGTGGAATATTTCCTGGACCGGGAAAAGGCTGCCTTGCACGGGCTGAGCGCCCAGGAGATCATGCGCACCCTAGCCCTTTACGTGGGCGGTTCCCAGCCCGCTGCCGTGCACACTCCCTGGGAAAGGGAGACCCTGGAGGTAAACTTGATTCTGCCCCTTCAAAAACGCTCCGGGGTGCACAACCTGGAGCAGCTAAACATGGTTACCCAGGACGGGGATATCATCTCCCTGGGGGAGCTGGGCAGTTTTGAGCGCGTGGTAAACGAGCAGCCCATCCTGCACAAGAACCTGCGCCGGGTGGTGTATGTTACTGCGGAAATGGCCGGGCAGCCCCCGGGAGAAGCGGTTCTGGACATGAAGTCCAGACTGGGGGAAGAGCCCTTGCCCCAGGGATTTCAGGTGGAGTGGAGAGGAGAGGGCGAGTGGAAGATCACCCTGGAAGTCTTCCGGGACCTGGGCCTGGCCTTCGGTTTCGCCCTGGTAGTCATTTATCTGCTCCTGGTAGTTCAGACCCGTTCCCTGGGCCTGCCCCTTCTGATAATGTCCTCCATCCCCCTGAGTCTTATGGGGATTATGCCGGGATTTTTTCTCATGAACCTGGTTCTGGGCCAGGAAGTGGACGGCTTCCAGGACCCGGTGTTCTTTACCGCCACCGCCATGATCGGAATGATAGCCCTGGGAGGGATAGTCATCCGCAACTCCCTGGTCCTGATAGATTTCATCCGTTCCGCACTGCAGCGAGGCCAGGACTTCAAAGAAGCCATACTGCAGAGCGGAGCGGTGCGGCTAAGACCCATTGTGCTTACCGCCATCACCACTGCCATGGGAGTCTGGCCCATCACCTTGGATCCGGTATTCTCCGGTTTGGCATGGGCCCTGATCTTTGGCCTCATGGCCTCCACCGTGTTCACCCTGGTACTTATTCCAGTGGCCTACTATATCCTGTTCAGGCCCAAGTAATCCGGGGCAAAGACCCGTGCCCTCTCGGGGCCTGCACCCTTCAGCAGGCCTGAAGGTTTGTAACTGATATAGATTTTTATTGACTACTTAACTTCTGGGTACTATAAGAAAAAAACGTAAATATTCACCATCTCGAGAGTCAAAAGCTCTTTAACAACCCTCTGTTTTTATTGATAATTTCTAGCTTTCTCTATGTCCTTAATAACTACAACGAAACTTAGTTCTATAACCATGGCTCTATAACCCGCCTTACTATACTATGACAGCAACTCTTTCCCTGGGTCCGAGGAGTTCTGGATAGTAAGTTTCGTTGTAGTTTTAACACCTCTAGCTTAACGTACTGATTTTCTTGTCTTACTTTTTACCCAGTTAAACACTGCCTCCGGCAGTCACGCTTAAGCGTGGTTTAACCGGGTGAACCTTTTACCTTTTACTTTTAACTCTCAAGTCACCATGTTTAACCCAAAATAGTTACGGGTTTTTAAATACTACAGGCGGAGAAATACCATGCAAATGACAGATTTACTTTCCCCGGAGGAGTGGAAGGAGCTGGAACAGGAGCTGCATCGTTACACCGGCCTGGACACCAATGTTTACGACCGCGACGGCTTCACTTTCACAGGCCTAAAGCAATGGGCCAACCGTGTATGCCCGGAAATAAAATCCCATCCGGATGCACTTCAATCCGTGTGTTCCGTGGCCCACCAGAACCTGGCCCAAATTGCCGAGAACACCCGGGAGCCAGTGGTGGAAGAGTGCGACATCGGACTTATGAAAATAGTGGTACCGGTTATCGCGGACGGCGAATTCCTGGGAGCGGTGGGAGCCTGCGGGCATCTCCTGGAGGGAAGCGAGCTGGAGACCTTTCTTATGCACAAGCTGACCGGCTTGGACGAATCCAGGATACAGGAACTGGCTGAGGATTTGCCCCAGATAAGCGAGTCTCAGGCCATGACCCTGGCCCGGGAAATGGAGCAAAGGGTCCAATCCATTCTGAGTGACCTTGCTTCCCAGTCCAACCATCCCGACCAAACATGACATCTCGCACCTTTCTGTTTTTCCGGGGCCTGTATTATCAGCAAATCCAAGGAGGGAAATGGTGAACGAAATACCCATGACAACAGAGATCCGCACGGATTTTGACTGCGAAGTAGTAGGCATCCCTTCGGAAATGGTCACTGAATGCCAGGTAAAAATCCAGGATAGCGACGGCTTTCATTTTGAGATCATCGCCGAAAAGAACCCGGTGATCCATTTGATTATCGGGGATGTGCAATGGAAGGGTACTATATACGGGCTAAAAAAACTGCTGGAGCAGAACGCTTAGCCCTTATCCTTGACTTGCAGCAGGCAGGAAAATCCTTACATAAGTCCCGGCCTCTTCCGAGGTTTCCATGTGGATATCACCCTTTTGGGTTCTGGCTATGAGCAGGGCGGAATATGTGCCCAGTCCAGTGCCCCCTTTCTTGCCCAGGGTGGAGAGCTTATCGAAAAAGGACTCCCGGATCTCTTCCGGGACGGTGCCCTGGTTATGAATGGTTATCACCGCCATTTCCTCCAGTCCGTCCAGATATAGGCTTACCTGCTCCCCGTGAGGCGAGGCTTCCATGGCGTTCTTGACCAGGTTGGAAAGCATGGAATAGCAGAGTAGTTCCTCCCCCAGAACCTGAAAAGTGCTTTCTTCCCCGGCGGGATGGCCGTGCACATATACCGCAGTGGAGAGTTTCTTGCCCCGGGAAATAGGCCCCAGATCCCTGAGAATCTGCCCCAAAACCCGGAGAAGCTCCACAGGACGGGGGTCCAGCTCGTAGGTGCCTCGTTCCATCTTGTACAGATCCAGGGAAAGGTTGATCATGTGCAGCAGGGTATGACCGGATTCCTTGATGTAGGAAACCATTTTCCTTTCTTCCTGGGAAAGATTCTCGGATTCCAGGAGCAGGTCCGGAATAGCTATCAGATTGTTCACCGGGGTTTTCATATCGTGGCGGGTAATGCGCTCCACCTCTTCGCGCATCTCCTCCAGCTCCTTGCGCCAGGTTACGTCCACGTAGGTCAGGATCACTACCTCCGGGCCCACCTGCTTGATATAAAGGTCCCAGTAACTGCCCCAGGCGCAGATATTTTCCACTTGGGGTTTGTGAACACTGAAAAGGTTCTGGATATTAACCCCCCGCAGATAGCCTTGGATCTCCTCCGGGAAAAACTCCCCTTCCAGTGGAGAGCCCTGGTCGTATCCCACTTCTCTAGCCGCGGGATTGGCTATCTCCACCCTTTCCTGGCCCAAGTTCACCAAAAGCACCGGAAAGGGCATTCCCCCGATCATGAACTCGGTGAACCGGTGGTAGTGTTCCTCCTCCTTTTTGCGGTTGATCTTGTCCAGCCCCCTCTCCAGGGCTTCCCAGACCTCCTCCGGGACCAAGGGCTTGGAGATAAAACGGTCCAAGTGCAGGGCAATAGCCTGCTTCAAGTACTCCACGTTGTCGAAGGCGGTAGACACCACGACCGCAGCATCCGGATCCATCCTTCGGATAGTGGAGGCCATTTCCAGGCCATTCATACGGGGCATTTCTATATCGGTAATGACCACGTCCGGGTTGAACCGGGAATAAGCATATACCCCCTCCTGACCGTCCCGGGCGGTATACACCTGGTGCACGTGCTCTTCCAGGAGCTTGGTCAAAAACATCAAGGCAATATCATCATCCTCCACACAGAGGACCGATACATCCTTTAGCTGCAATTTCCAGTCCTGTTCCCGAAACATAGCCTTCCCATTATATCCAGTATTCAAAAAGCTCCCGGGTCCAGGCCAGGGCCTGGGAATAGGCCATGGCCACGTCAGGGGGAGATAACCCCAGCCTATCCACCAAGTCGTCCACCTGGTCCCAACTGGCCTCCTCAAAGGCTATGGCCAGCTCCAGCCAGGGTAAGTACCTGCTCTCCTCCCGAAGCAATGCCCTCTCTATTTCCGCATCCAGGGGTAGGTTCTCCAGGACTTGATCCATGGAGGTATCAAAAATGGCATCCAGCAAGGAAAAAAGGCCCAAGAGGAACAGGGCTTCCCTCCTGGAAGAAAAATCCGGGTGATCCTGGCCCAGAATCTCCAGGAATCTGCCCCTGTGCACCGAGAGGAAAGGCAGCTCCGAAGGCTTGCTCTCGGGGGTCATACTCCGGAGCAAAAAAATCTCCAGCAGGGTTCTTAGTTGGTTTAGCCCGACATAGGCCAGGGCGTGCCTAAGGGAGGTGATCTCTACCCGGGTGCTGAAATAGGCGGAGTTCACGAATTTCAGGATGCGGTAGGCCAAGGAGACCTCCTTTTCCAGTAGATCCGCCAGCTGGTCCAGATCCGGTTCTTGCTGCTGCAAAATCCGAAGGATCTTGAGGCGCAGGGCATGGTGGGTGGAGATCTCCACCCCGCGCAGGACCTCCGGTTTTTGGAAGAAAAACCCCTGAAAAAGATCCACTCCGGCTTGTTTCAAGGCCTGGAAGGTTTCCTGCTCCTCCACTTGCTTGGCCATTACCCGCAATCCATGCTCCTGGGCCTTTTGGAGCAGGTCCTGGCCCTCTTGGCCTAGAACCTGGGCTTGGCCTATGCATATATCAATATGGTCCTGCCAATCCAGGCAGGTGGATAACTCATGGTCCAAGGCCACCTGATAGCCCTGGTGGCGCAATTCGTCCAGAACCTTGGTTTTTTCCGGGGTTTTGTCCGGGGTGCCCGATATCTTGATTACTGTCCTATAAGGGGGCAGGGCGAAGGGGGCGCGGTTCAAAATGGCCTGCAGGGTAAAATTGACCATCAGGAGATGCTCCCCACGGGTTTCCAAGAAAGGGCTGCCATAGGAGCCATGGATCACGCTCAAGGTGGCGTCCTCGCCATCTAAAAAAATGGCCTCCTGGGAATGCTCTTGGGAGCGATACAAAAGCTCGTGTCCCTGGGGCTGCAATTGCGGGTCAAAAAAGGGCTGCCTGCCCAGGTACACCACGTTATAATTCCAAGGAGGCGGCTGCTTTTTCTTCATACTCACTTCCGGTTTCTTTACCTATTTCCCTAATCTGTCCCTGGCCTGGACTCAGCCCAAACGTACCTGTGTTCCTGACATTCCTTGGCCTGATACATGGCCTTGTCCGCGGCATATATCAGCTGGTCCGGCCCCCGGCCGTGATCCGGGAACACGCTTATCCCCACACTGGCCGCTAGATTAAGGGCCACACCCTGGCTCAGGCAAAAAGGGGAAGCCAGGGCCTGCAAGAGCTTTTCCGCTACCTTGTCCGCTTCCCTGCGATCCTTCATTTGGGGAAGGATCACAGCGAATTCGTCCCCGCCGATCCGGGCGGGTATATCGGACTCGCGCAGATTTTCCTGTAACCGCTTCCCTACTTCCTGCAGAACCTCATCCCCGGCCTGATGTCCGTATTCGTCGTTGATCTTTTTAAAACCGTTCAAATCCATATATAGCAAACCTACTATGTGCCCGTAGCGCCTGGCCTGGGCAAGGAGATGGTCCAGTTTGTCCATGAACAGGTTCCTGTTCCCTAGCCCGGTGAGCAGGTCGTGCAGGGCCATGTGCTCCAGCCTGGACTCGGCCTCCTTGAGCCTGGTAATATCCATGAGCACCCCGTTCCACAGGATTTGGCCCTCTTCGTCCGGGCTGGGCCTGGCCGAGGCTTGGATCCAGGTAACCTTTTCCCCTCCCCGGGGTTGGACCCGGAAGATAGTTTCCCAGGGTGTGTGATAGGAGAAGGCCTTGCTGAGAAAATTTCTGGCCCGCCCCTGCTCCTCTGGGTGCATAACGCTTAGGATGGATTCTGGATCCTCCTGGATGTCCTGAGGATCCAAGCCCAAGAGGTTTTTCACCCCGGAGCTTACAAAATTCAATCTGCCTATGCCCGCCCCATCAAAGTAGTACTGGAAAACCGCACCAGGTATATTGGCGGTCAGATCCTCCAGAAGCCGTTTCTGGCGACTTAGCTCCTTTTTGTACTCCTCCTCCTGGGTCACGTTCCTGGCTATCTCCACCAGTCCAGAACATTCCCCGTTTTCGTCCCATACCGGATATCCCTGAAGATGCCACACTCTTCCATCCGGGGTTCGTTTCAAGCCAAAGGAAGCAGTACCGGACTGGAACACAGATTCTATTGGGCAGTCCGGGCAGGGATTTTCTTGGTATCCAAAAAACTGGTAGCAAAAACGACCTACGAGATCCGAGCGGGACATATTCATAAACCTGGCCGTGGCCTTGTTTGCCCATAATATCCGGTGCTCCCGGTCCTGGTACACCACCACATCCTGGATACTTTCCAGTAACCGGGTAAAAGACCGGGCCTGGCGCTTGAGATTCCTCTCGGCCATAGTGGAACGGAGCAGGGCCTGAATCTTGGACCTAAGCTCCCTGGGATCCAGGGGTTTGGAGAGGTAATCGTCCACGCCCTGCAAGAGGGCCTCGGCCATGTCCGAGGGGCCAGCCCAAGCGGACATGAGCACCACACAGGGCGAGTCCCCGGATAAATCCTCCTTGATCTTGGTGCAGAGATCGAAACCGCTCCCATCCGGAAGATAGACGTCCAGTAAAACCAGGTCCGGAGCTTCCCGGGCAGCAATTTCCTGGGCCTGTTCCCAGTCTTCTGCTGTAAAGACCTGGTAGCCTTCACTTTCCAGGTGAAAAGTCAGAAACTCCCGTGTATTGCGTTCATCATCCACAGCCAGAACCGCTGGCGCCCCTTCATTCCTATCCATAAACTTCACCTCATTCTTGACAAATTCCAACTCAACAAGATGTTCTCAAAAAACTTTAGCCCGTCCAGTTAGATAAGCAGGTCATCCTTATGAAATCGTAACAGTTTAGCCAATTGCCGGACAGGGACTGGCTTGCGGGGGACTGTCCCCAAGCCGATTTGCTCACAAAGTTTCGTTGGTAGTGACTTCTTGACTTTAATGTGTATGCTGATAATATACAAAAATGATAGAATGGAAAA
>CAZNYT010000068.1:0-11462 GCA_964577315.1 uncultured Desulfovibrionales bacterium | reverse complement strand
CAGAACCCTCGGACCCAGGGAAAGAGTTGCTGCCATAATAGTAAGGCTGTTTATATAGCCATGGTTACAGAGCCAAGTTTCGTTGTAGTTAACAAGATTTAAATTGTTTTTTGGATTTACTCTCGGAGCACCCAATTCTGGCACAGTTTTTCCACCTCCTGTACAGCCGGAGAGTCTTGGGGAACTTCCAGAAGGGAGCGCCCCTGATTGGTATACTCCAGAATCAGCTCATCCATGGGCAAAACAATTGGTGGGTCCAGGTCTTGTTCCTGGACAGCGTCCCAAACCGTTTGCGGCACTTGAGAACCGGCCCTGTTGACTACCAGTCGTGTATCAGAAACTCCCAGCTTTAACTCCTGGCTAAGGGCCTTGATTCGACCAGCGGTCAAAATACCTACAGGAGTGGGCTCGGAAACGATAAACATCTGATCCACCTGTTGAGTGGTGCGCCGGCTCAAATGCTCCATACCAGCTTCGTTATCCATCACCAGGTAGGAATAGTTTTTGGCCAATCCGTCAATATGCCTGCGCAGGAGATTGTTGGCGAAACAATAGCATCCCGGCCCCTCAGGTCTGCCCATGACCAGTAGATCGAAGCCTTCAGCCTCTACCAAAGTCTGCTGCAGCTGGTATTCTATATATGTATCCTTGGACATGCCAGAAGGGATGTCCCCCTGCTTGATATTCTCGGTCATGTCCTCCCTCATGCCGCCCACGGTTTGATCCACCTGGACGCCCAGGGCCAGATTCAAGGTGGCATTGGAATCCGCATCCACTGCCAGCACCGGTTTATGGCCGTTTTGGACCAGATACCTGATGATCAGGGCGGACAGGGTAGTCTTTCCGGTGCCGCCCTTGCCCACCATGGCTATGGTTTTATGCACGCTATCATCTCCTCCCTTGGTCCTGTTGTGACCGGACTTACGTCTAGCCCACTGCCATGGGCCTTACCGTGGGAAAAAGATCCAAATCGGTATGGGGTATAAACAGAGCTGAAACATAGTGATCCATGAAAGAGGCGTCCCTGCTTAGCTCCAGATAGGTCATTTTCTTGGAGATCTGGTGAGCGTTGTCTCTCATGTCCCGGGACAGAAGCATGAGCCTGCATCCCAGCAAGGAGCCGTTGCCGATGTACTTGGCCTTGTCCGGGGCAATCTCTGGCAAAAGCCCCAGGACAATGGCCTTGTCCAGCTCCAGGTAACGGCCAAATCCCCCGGCAATCAGCATCTCTTGGATATCGCTTATGGACAGCCCTACTGCGTTTATCAGAGTGGTTATACCCGCAAATACTGCTGCCTTGGCCCTCAAAAGATTGTCCAGATCTTCCTCGGTGATGACGAGGTCCTGATCCGTGCCTGCATCCCCGGCCCAAACCAGGACGTATTCCTTGGAATCCTGGCCCCGCAGCCTGGGAGTATCCAGTTCGGTATTAAACCTGCCTTTGGAGGTTATAATCCCTGTCCTGAAAAACTCAGCCATGGCATCGATCAGTCCCGAGCCGCAAATCCCCCGGGGCTGGGCCTGTCCTACAGTCAATATCATGGGCTCCAGGGTCTGCGCGTTTATCCGGACCTGTTCAATGGCCCCGGTGGCCGCCCGCATCCCGTGCTTGATGGCCCCGCCCTCGAATGCCGGACCTGCGGAACAGGAACAGCCAAGCAGCCAATCAGCACCGCCCAGAACCATTTCCCCGTTGGTACCCACATCTATGTACAGGGTCAGCTTTTGCGAGCGGAAAACATTGGAACCCAGGATCCCGGCGGTGATATCCCCTCCCATATAGCTGGCCCTGCAAGGAGCCAGGTAAACCCTGGTATTCTCGGCCCAGTCCAAGCCGATCTCCCGGGCCTCAAATGCGGGCGGAGCACTGGAAACCGGAACATAGGGCTCTTCCCTGATGCCGGGATGAATTCCCAGGAACAGGTGAGTCATGGTGGTATTACCGGCCATGACTATATCGGTAACATCCTGGCTTGAAATCCCTGTTTCATCGAGCATCTCCCGGACCAACTCGTTAATGGTATTCAGAACCAGAGTTTGCAAATGATCCAGGTTTTCCCGGCGGCGCGAGCCGTAAACGATGCGCGAGATCACATCCTCACCGCAGGAGTACTGCCTGTTATAATCCGAGCGCCGGGCTTCTACCTTTCCGGTCTGTAGATTGATAAGCTCGGAGCAGATAGTGGTGGTGCCCAGGTCCACTGCCAAGCCGTATTGACAGTCGCTTTTATCTCCGGGAACAATCCGGGTAATTTCGTAGCCTGAGTCGGATTCCAACAAGGTCACTGTGACCTTCCACTGGGATTGGCGCAAAAGAGAAGAAACTTCCTTGAGCAAAGGCAGGGACAAAGAAATTCGATCCGTACTCAGATACTTGTTTAAAGACCTTATCAACCGGTCCACATCGCTTATATTATCTTCCAGGGAAGGCTGGGGAAGTTCTAGATAAATCCTTCTAGAGGCGGGATCAATTTCTATCTCACCTATCAAGTCCTGCAAATCCACACTGGCCAGGGTGGCCCGTTCAATCGCTTCCCGATCCGCAGCGCGGGCGTCCTGGGGCAAATGAACTTTTAGATCTGAGAGAACGTATGTGCTGCAGGCCAGGGCATAACCTTGCTCCTCTTCCTGGGGGCTCAAACTCACCGAGGATTCGCTGTGGTAATTTCCCTCCTCCACCCATAACTTGCATTTCCCACAGGCACCGCTGCCTCCGCAGGACGCGCTGAATTCTACCCCGGCCAACATGGCTGCCCGGAGCAGGTTTTCACCTTGCTCCACCTCGATCCGGGTATCCACGGGAAAAAAAGTTATTTCGGGCATACAGTTCGCCCTTTAAGCTATACATTCCGTTGCATAGCCCGATTTTTTCCGATTGAAAACGTTCAGGACCTGAAGACCTGTAAAAAAAGAGCCTAATTCAATTGTATTTAACTTTCAATAATACCTTTTTCACAATCCATTCACCTATTTTTAGATGAATGGATTGTCTGCCAAGAGGAACGGGTAAAGTTTTCACATCGTCCATGAACGGTTGTCACAATTCAGTATAATGATATATCCAACCTTTAAAAGTACTGCCTGCAAAAAATCACTAAAAATCTTAAAGCAACATTCCAGCGATAAAAAAGGAGAAAAAAATGACCCAAACCCTAAATCCCATGGAAATATACAAGCTTTTGGACCAGTCCAATTGCGGGGAATGCGGTGAGAAAACCTGCTTGGCCTTTGCCGGGGCGGTATTCAAAGGACAGAAAAGGCTTTCCCAGTGCCCCTATATCAACCAGAAAACTCTGGAAAGATACCCCCACCTGGACAAGGACAAAAAAGGTCCCGAACCGGGCACGGAAGAAAATATGTACCAGGCCCTACAGGAACTTAAAAAGGAAATACCCGGGGTGGACCTGTCCCAGGCGGCTGAACGCATTCAAGGAACCTTTCAAAACCACAGACTGACCGCAAAGATTATGGGCAAGGATTTCAGCGTGGACACCCGGGGCAATCTGGACGGAGAAATACATATCAATCCCTGGGTGGGCATTCCCTTTCTTCAATACGTACTCCATGGAGAGGGCAGACTCCCCAGGGGAGAATGGGTCCATTTCAGGGAACTGCCAGGGGGTAGGGCCAGAGCACCCCTTTTTGAGCAGCGCTGCGAAAAGCCCCTGAAAAGGGTTGCTGCCAGTTATCCGGACCTGTTTTTTGATATCCTGGATCTGTTCGATGCCCGGGAAGTGAACAAGCATTTCCAGGCAGACGTCTCCTTTTTGCTGTATCCGCTCCCACTTGTGCCCATGCTGCTCTGCTACTGGCATCCCGAAGATGATATGGAAGCGGATCTACATCTTTTCCTGGACGTTACCGCCCATGAGAATCTGGGCATAGACGGTATTTTTGCCCTGGGAGTCGGCCTGGCCACCATGCTGGAAAAGCTTGCCCTGAGGCATGGAGCCCAGGGGTTCTTGCCCCTGGAACACTTCCAATAAATTCATTCGCCGGGGAATCAGGCATACATCCTTGTCATAAACATTTTAAGGCTGAACATGGCAGTAGCCCAGATTATATCCCCGGGTATACGACCGTTCCAAACCTGGTCCACAAGCACCCTACCCTCAGCTGAAAACTCCTGGTCCGCGAACCAGGCCACGAACAGGAGAGTAAACTTGGGGAACGGATGCAAGAGCATCCCCAAATCCCCTACTTGCTCCAGTCTTCCCCCCAGATTCCTGCAAACCCTAGCAGCCCCGGACGGCTCCTGCTGGACAGACTCTGCCCAATCCTGCAGGGGCAATACGTGGCTGCCCCAGTCAAAAATCCTGCCTCCGGACAGATCCGAGGGATTCGCCCAGTCCTGGTTCCAGGATCCAGGCGGGCAGTGCACCAGGTACCGCAGCGCGGACAGCCTGACATGGGGGCCCAGCTCCTCCAGCAAGGCTTTACCTGTGCTGGAATAGCTCCTGATACTGCGCAGACCAGCATCGATCTCGAGCTCCTGCCCCAGGCAAACCAGGCGGTACATGCCTGCCCCGGCATCCAGCTCCACTCCTGCCCGATCCCGGACTTCCCCAGGATCCAG
Organism: uncultured Desulfovibrionales bacterium; assembly: GCA_964577315.1. Classification (GTDB taxonomy): domain Bacteria; phylum Desulfobacterota; class Desulfovibrionia; order Desulfovibrionales; family Desulfonatronovibrionaceae; genus Desulfonatronospira. The sequence goes on along the minus strand of CAZNYT010000068.1, from coordinate 6,886 downwards.
GTCTCGGAGCAGCTCCCAGGCCAGCTCTTCCCCGGCTGCGGTATTGAATAATTCAGTCATGGATGTTCAACCTCAGGCTCGTAGCAAGCTCCCTCCCCAAATGGTAGGCCTTCTCCAGATACTCTGGCCGTTCCCATACGTCCTCTGCCCCGTCCAGTCCTCGGCACAGCAGACTATCCCAGAGCTCCATGTCCAGAACGTCAAAGAAGTATCTGACGCTCAACAGAGCCCCGTCAAAAAGGCGCTCCCCGCTGGTGGCCCCTGCCGAGATAAACACTCCCCGGCGTCTGAAAGGCCTGCCCCCTCTTTGTTCCCGGTCAATCCAGTATTTGCGGACCCATAGGGATTGAAACCGGTCCATAAGCACCTTGACCTGGGCGCTGACGGAATAGAAGAAGATGGGAGACGCCAACAGCAACCCCTGTGCGGAAAGAATCTCGTCCCGGATCTTCTGGAAGTCGTCCTGGATCGCGCACTCTCCGCTTTCTTGACACTTATAGATCTCCAGGCAGGGCGAAATCTTTTGATCCCTGACATAAAACTCCTGCACGCTGCATTCGCCAGTATCCCGGACCCCTTGAACTGCCCGGGCCAACAGGGTGGATGAATTCCCTTCCCGCCTGGGACTGCCGTATATTGCCACCAAATCCGCCATACGCACCTCTGCCTCGGGTTAAAAACGTTATACCGGGACCGAGGGAAACAGCTCCCGGTTGGTATGTGGAATAAACCTTGCCCCGGAAAACCGGTGCATAAATTCCTGGTTCACGTTCAGCTCTATATAGGTGATCCTTTGAGCAGCTTCCCTTATCCTCTGCCTGGCTTCCTGGTGGGTGAGAACCTTTACCGCGCCTTTCAAGGATGTGTTGCCCACGGGCTGATAGGTCTCTAGGGGCAAATCCGGCAGCATGCCCAGAACCACTGCCCTGCCCGGTTCTATATGCCTGCCGAAGGCCCCGGCCACGTTAATCCTGCCCAAATCCGCAAAAGTCAGTCCCAGCTGCTCCACCAGGGTGGAAAGCACTGCGTACATGGCTGCCTTGGAGCGAATAAGGGCATTTAAATCGGACTGACTGACAACAATATCCCGGCCGTGTTCCGTATCTTTGGCCCAGGCCACCACAAAGGCGGGGTCGTGCTCATCCCGGATATAGCGCTCTGGGACGTTTTCCGGCACAAGCCTGCCCCTGGTATCTATCATCCCGGCCATATACATCCCGGCAGCCAGATCAATCAAGCCGGAACCGCAGATTCCCCGGGGAGCCTGGCCGCCTATGGTAAAAAAATCCAACTCCCGGGTATCGGGATGGATGCGTACCTGGTCGATAGCTCCCTGGGAGGCCTGCATGCCCATCTTGGCCACACCCCCCTCCAGGGCAGGTCCAGCCGCTCCAGCGCAAGCCAGGAGAAATTCCCTGCCCCCCAAAACCACCTCTGCATTGGTCCCCACGTCTATTAGCAGGGAGGGGTGTTCCTCCAGATCCAAATCGCAGGCAATTATGCCCGCCAAAAGATCCCCTCCGAAATAGCTGCCCACGTTGGGAGCCACCCAGACCGGGGCATGGGAATGGATATCCAGGCCCAGATCCTGGGCATGAAGGGTGTCCACGCTATTAACTACCGGTATGTATGGCTCGCGGCACAGATGGTAGGGATCCAATCCCAGCAGAAAATGGGTCATAGCTGTATTCCCTGCCAGGCTCATACCCCGAATCTCCCTGACCCCGATTCCCAACTCATTAGCTAGCTCACTGGCCAGGCTATTGATGTCCGCTGCTACCCTTTCCTGCAGCCTGTTCAACCCTCCTGGACTGGATGCGTAATGGATTCGGGTCAAAACATCCGGGCCGAATTCGCCCTGGCTGTGCGCCCGAGCAGCCCTGGCCTTTTCCTCCCCAGTCATCATATCCACCAGAACCGCCTCCAGATGGGAAGTCCCCAGATCCAGGGCAATGCCCGGAAATAATCCTGGCTCAGCTGGCAAAAAGTCCACCAATTCCCAGCAACAACCCAAGTCGTTTAACACGGCGCTGCCCTGAAAGGAGCTCTCCCGAAATCTACCCGCAATCTTGCCCATCCGGGCAAAGGGACAGTACAGAGGAGTACCTTCCAGCTGAACGCGCAAAACCCTTTTCAAGCGGTCCAAATCCCCAGTATTGTCCTGCAGGCTAGGGCCGGGAGCTGACACCGGTACCGCTCGCACCAAGGATTTCATGTTCTTTTGCTCCTGATTTTTGCAGAAATATTGACTTTAACGAACATGTTCATCACTTTATCCGCTACTCGGGACAAATGCAAACCCGATCAGGTGATTCTTGCGACTAGAATTATACTGGACCAGGCATGTGGAGTCTCCTTTTAGCCCCGAATTATCTAACCATTGATCCCAAAGGTTTAACCTTTCATCTAATTACAAGTTGCGTTTAAAATATGTTCATTCTAAGTTGAACTTATTTTAAATTAACATTAGTTCATCCCTTACTTTAAGATGAAAAAAGGCTTGTTTCCATCCGAAAAGCATTTCTTCCGGGCCACTCAGCTAGTTATCTCACGCTTCAAGAACCGTTATCTTTTTTGCCCGGGTCTGCTTAATCCGATGGGAGTTAGCTCACACCACTACCCAGCCTGCCGGGGTGCGGCCAACTGGGTTTGAATCCCTAGAAATCTTTTAAAATCTAGCAAAGGAGGACCAACATGGCTCTTGATCCCACCAAGCACGCGGATTGGGAAATCGCAGAAGAAGCGGAAAAACGCATGAAAAGCATCTACCAACTGGGGGAAGAAATGGGGCTGCAGCAGGAAGAGCTTCTTCCCCAGGGGCACTATGTGAGCAAACTGGATTACCTAAAAATCCTGGAGCGCTTGAAGGACAAACCCGACGGAAAATACGTGGATGTTACCGCCATTACCCCCACCCCTCTGGGCGAAGGCAAGACCACCTGCACCATGGGCCTGGTCCAGGGCATGGGCAAGCGAAACAAATCCGTGATGGGAGCCATTAGGCAACCCTCAGGCGGCCCCACTATGAACATCAAGGGTTCTGCAGCCGGGGGCGGCCTGGCCCAATGCATCCCCTTAACCCCTTTTTCTCTGGGACTGACCGGGGACATCAACGCCATCATGAACTCCCACAACCTGGGCATGGTGGCTCTAACCTCCCGCATGCAGCACGAAAACAACTATTCCGACGAGGAACTGGCCAAGCGCAACCTGAAGCGCCTGGACATTCATCCCAAAAAGGTGGAATTCGGATGGATCATCGACTTCTGCGCCCAGGCCCTGCGTAACATCACCATCGGTCAAGGGGGCAAGATGGACGGCCCCATGATGCAGTCCAAGTTCGAGATCGCAGTGAGCTCGGAAATCATGGCCATCCTTTCCGTGGCCAAGAACCTGGAGGACATGCGCGATAAAATGGGCAAGATCGTGGTGGCCTACGACCGCTTTGATCGGCCCATCACCACCGCAGATTTAGAAGTGGACGGGGCCATGACCGCATGGATGGTGGAAGCCCTGAATCCCAACCTCATGCAGACCCTGGAAGGTCAGCCCGTTGCGGTGCACGCCGGCCCATTCGCCAACATCGCCATCGGTCAGAGCTCGGTGATCTCGGACCGGGTAGCCTTAAAGCTAGCGGACTACAACATCACTGAAAGCGGTTTCGGCGCGGATATCGGGTTTGAAAAGTTCTGGAACCTCAAGTGCCGCTACTCGGGCTTAAAGCCCCACTGCGCCGTGGTGGTAGCCACTATCCGGGCCCTGAAATGTCACGGAGGTGCTCCAGTACCGGTTCCCGGCCGCCCCATGCCCGAAGAGTACGGCAAAGAAAACGTGGCCTGGGTGGAAGAGGGCACCAAGAACCTCCTGCACCACATTGAAACCGTGAAAAAATCCGGAATCAACCCCGTGGTCTGCATCAATGCCTTCCCCACGGACACGGACAACGAGATCAAGGCTGTCCGCCGCCTGTGCGAGGAAGCCGGAGCCAGGGTGGCGGTATCCAATCATTTCATGTACGGCGGTGACGGCGCCTTGGAACTCGCGGACGCGGTCGCGGACGCCTGCGAGGAGGAAAACGATTTCAGGTTCCTGTACGATCTGGATACTCCCTTGGAAAAGCGCATCGAGCTTATCGCCAGGGAAGTCTACGGAGCGGACGGTGTCAGCTTCGGCCCCGATGCCCAGGCCAAGCTCAAACGCATGGAATCCGACCCGGATATGAAGAACATGGGCACCTGCATGGTCAAAACCCATCTCTCTTTGTCCCACGAACCCTCCCTGAAAGGGGTCCCCAAGAACTGGACCCTGCCTGTGCGGGACATTTTAACCTACAAGGGCGCCGGGTTCGTGGTTCCCGTGTCCGGGACCATCAGCCTCATGCCCGGCACCGGATCCGACCCGGCATACCGGCGCATCGATGTGGACACTGAGACCGGCCGGGTAAAGGGCTTGTTCTAAATTCCGCCCAGCAATATATCCCCTGGGGAGCAGCCAGCCTGCTCCCCTTTACTCTTCCATCCGCCTCCCAGACAGAACTTAAATTCTTAAAATACAAGCAACTATTCACCATGTTTTATCCAAACTATTCACGAGATCTTTTTGCGTGCTTTCGCCGGGAGGCACGGCACGCAAAAAGATCTCGTGAATAGTTACAAATACAAATGCTTACCATTTTCTACCCAAAAATCTTTTTTAGCCTTGCCCTTTTCCTGGTACTGTAATATTTTCTTGCAAGGTTATCTTGGTCCATGATGGACGTATCATAATTAACATAGGTCAATAGAATAACAGACGCTCCCAGTCTTTAGGTCCTGGCATATATAGGAGGCTGCCATGATGCGCGGCTTTATCTTGGTCCCGGCAGTATGTTTTCTGCTATGCTGTTTCCTGTTTTCCCTGGCTAAGGCGGATCTAGTCCAGCAGAGGGAAAATTTTCTTAAAGCAGAAAAGGCCTTGGAACAAGGCCACCAGGAAGATTTCAACCGGCTGGCCTCCACCTTGACCGACTATCCCCTTTATCCCTACCTGGTATATTGGCATCTTAAACAGGATATATCCCTGGAACGGGAACAAGAAATCCTGGATTTTCTGGAAGAATTCTCCGAAACCCCTTTGGCTGGAAAGTTAAGGAGTGAGTGGCTTCAATATCTGGCCAATAACCGGCACTGGGAAAGATTGATCCGGGATTACCAGGGAAGCGCCCGGGAAAAGGTGCAATGCGCCCGGGGCAAGGCTCTCCTGGAAACCGGCAAGCGGGAGCAGGCCTGGGATCAGGCAGAAAACCTTTGGCTCCACGGAAAATCCAGGCCGGATAAATGCGATCCCCTTTTCGAGGCTTGGCGTCAGGCGGACAAACTTACCCCGAATCTGGCTTGGGAAAGGATCTACCTGGTCATGGACCAGGACCGGCTAAACCTGGCTAATTATCTGAAAAAATATTTGCCCGAACAGGACAGGACCATTCTGGAACAGTGGCTGCGCATCGCCAGGGATCCTCAGCAAACCACCCAAAAGAATTGGTTCCGGATGGAGCACCCTGCCCGGGAAAAAATGCTTGTCCACGGCATGAAAAAGCTGATCCGGAAAGACACCCCCTACGCTACAGAAAGGTGGGATGGGTTGCGCAAGGAATACGGTTGGTCCCGGAGCGATTTCCCCGAGATAGAACGCGATATAGCCCTCTACCTGGCATTCAGACGCCATGACCAGGCCCTGGAGCGGTTCGACAACATGCCGGAACAAATAAAAGACGCCCGCACCCGAAAATGGCATGTGCGGACGGCACTGTACCAACTGGATTGGGAGGAAGTACTGCAGGCCTGGAGGCATTTGACAGATGCTCAGCAGGCAAGCATGAAATGGCAATACTGGCGGGCAAGGGCCCTGGAAGAATTGGGACACGCAAGCCAGGCCGCAGGAACCTACCTCAACCTATTGGGCAAACAAAACTATTTTTCACTGCTCGCAGCGGACCGGCTGCAGCGTCCCTACCTTTTTCCCCATGAAACCCTTTTAGCAGACACGGAAAAAATTCAAAAACTTCTCCGGGAACCCGGCATTCAAAGGGCCCTGGAGCTTTTTTACCTGGAGCGCACGATAGATGCCCGAAGGGAATGGCTGACCGCCCTGCAGGACAAAAATTCCGGACAACTGGCTACAGCTGCGGTGCTGGCCCATGACCTGGGCTGGAATGACCGGGCCATCCATGCCGCTGCCCAGGCCAACGAATTTCAGGACCTTAGGCTCAGATTTCCTTTATCCTTCCAGGATCTGTTCCTGGAACATGCCCGAAACAAAGATCTGGACCCGGCCTGGATTCTGGCTCTGGCCCGCCAGGAAAGCATGTTTATGCCGGAAATAAAATCCCCTGCCGGAGCTCTGGGCGTAATGCAAATCATGCCCGGTACCGGCAGAACCATCGCTTCCAAGCTGAACGAATCCTGGAACAATCCATATCCACTTCTTAGACCGGAAACCAGCATCCGCTTCGGAACATTTTATCTGAATCTCCGCCTGAATGAGCTTCAGCAAAACCCGGTACTAGCTACGGCCGCCTACAACGCCGGTATTAACAAAATCCGGGACTGGCTGCCTGAGACAGGCACCCTACCCGCGGATGTCTGGGTGGAGACCCTGCCCTACCGAGAAACCCGGAATTACGTGGAAAGGGTCTTTGCCTACACCGCCATATACCAGGCCCGAATGAACCAGATTCCCACCAGGCTTTCGGAAAGAATGCCCGATATCCCTCCTATGCTAGGGCCTTCGGAGATGGCTGATGCAGAGGAGAGCTACTAATAACTACAACGAAACTTATAATTTAGAGGTCCTAGAATTCTGCAAACAGGCCGTAAAAACTCACTCCAAGGCAGCGTATATCAAAATC
>CAZNYT010000067.1:0-11665 GCA_964577315.1 uncultured Desulfovibrionales bacterium | reverse complement strand
GATTTGGTGAAGAGCTGCGATAAAAAATGCAAATCCGACAGGAAACCATCTTAAACAGCCTTATACAGGAAGCTTCTGAGTCCTCGCATGAGCAGGTCTCGGATTTTGTTCAAGGCACACACATGGTAGGGATTAAAACCCTGTCCTCAATGGGCTTATGTTCCAAGCTGCCTCCAGAGGACCTGGAATGCTCCACCTTGGAAATCCCGCAAACACCTGCGGAAACATCCCTTCTGCTGCCCAGGCTGAAAAGCCAGCACTCCCTGGATGCCTCCTGGGCCTTGGCCGCAATTAACTCCCTCCTAAACAACACTAGGGCTCAGGGCCTGAACTTGAAGGCCCAGGATCTCCTCCTGAGGCTGGGGCGGGAAAAGAACGTGGCAGTAATAGGTCATTTTCCCTTTGTAAACAAGATGCGGGATGCATTCCAAGAATTCTGGGTAATTGAAAAAAGGCCCAAGCCCCGGGATATACCGGACACTGAGATGCCAGCATTCCTTCCCAGAGCAGATGTCATTGCCATCACCGCCACCACCCTGCTGAACAACACCCTGGCTTCGGTATTGAGCCTGGCCTCCAAGAATTCCGTCAAGATCCTGATGGGGCCTAGTACGCCCATGGCCTCCTGTCTTTTCCACCTGGGCATCGATTATTTGGCCGGGGCTAAAGTTCTAGACCCTCAAGAGGTCTCAAGCGGGATCAAAAACAATGTGTGCTTCAGAAATCTATCCGGCGTGGACTATTTTCTCCTTCCCAAGGATCACCCTTAATACAGCGCCCGTGCTATACTTGCCGGAAAAATCTCCTTGACAGGAACACACAATTGCTTTATCAAAATAATTTGCATGCGGGAGTAACTCAGTGGTAGAGTGCAACCTTGCCACGGTTGAAGTCGCGGGTTCAAATCCCGTCTCCCGCTCCAACCCAGGCGGCATAGCCAAGCGGTAAGGCAGCGGTCTGCAAAACCGCCATTCTCCGGTTCGAATCCGGATGCCGCCTCCACTTTTAAATACATAAATATTTCATACCGTTTTAGTATAAAAATTCCCTGGCCCTGGTATGCCGGCCCGGTTCCTGGAGGCAAAAGTGCAGCCCCAATTCCTACAATCCCAAGACCTGGAAGAACTCCTGACCCTAGCCCGTCAAAAATACCGTGTCGCTTTTGAGACTGTTAAAATCGGGGGTACCGAACTAGAGGTACTTCAAATAGCAGATCTTAACGAGTACTTGGATCAGTTGGCTGAAAGCAACCAAGAGAGTATCTCCCTTCCCTTGTGGTCCAAGATTTGGCCGGCTTCCATCCTTCTTAGCTACCATCTGGGCACCTTGCCTGTTAACAGCTCTACTTCAGTTCTGGAGCTAGGCGCTGGCGTGGGTCTCTGCGGCATGTATGCTGCAACCAGAGGTTTTTTCGTGACCCTTACTGACAACCATGAAGATGCGCTGCTGTTTGCCAAAATCAATGTCCTGCGCAACAACCTCCAAGAACAGGTCCAAGTGAAAGAACTGGATTTCGCCCAGGATCAACTGTCTGAGCAATTCTCCTTGATCCTTGGCTCCGAGATTCTGTACCATGAAGATATTTACTCTCCACTGGTGCTTTTCTTAAAAAACCACCTATATCCTGATCCGGCTGCGGAAATCCTGTTGGCAGCCAGCAGGGACCGCTCCCCTGAACAATTCTTTCAGATAGCAAAGAACGAATTTAACATTGCCCGGAAAGATTTTGGCTACCAGGATGTGTCTGCACAATCTTCAGAGGACTCGGACAGCTTTCAGGGGACTATTTATCGCTTGAAGAGGAAAGGACATGATTAAAATCGGCTTTTCGCCCAAGGGTTACACCCGGGACGCGGACAAGGCGATTACACCGGAACAAACCGTGGAACGCATTACTCAGGCCTTAAGCAAGCAGGGAGAAGCAGTTCTCAAGGGACTAAAACGCATTGATACCGGCAGGCTGGGAATTCCCATATATTTCAGCTACTATGGGGCCAAGGCTAGGGAGATGGGCGTGCCCAAAAGGCAGCAAATGGGCAAGGGCGCTTCACCGGCGCAGTCCCAATGCTCGGCCTTAATGGAGCTAGCGGAGCGCTATTCCTATTTCAGCTTTGTAAACAATCCCAAGAATTTCACCCGTATCACCTGGAAAGAGGCCCGGAGCAGATGGGGGGATAAGCTTATTCCCATCCGGGAAATCATAAAATCCGTACAGGAAGATATTTCTTATGATAAGGCTGAAGAGGCCCTGAATCTTGTCCAGTGGAGATTCACCCCGGCTACTAACGTTTATGCCCAGCAGGAGGAATACGTCCCTCTGGACTGGTTCAAAAAACTCAATGAGTTCAACGGGACCAGCGCCGGGAACACATTCGAGGAATCCATCCTGCAAGGGGCATGCGAGCTTGTGGAGCGGCACACCAATGCCTTGGTGGACATCCACCGCCATGTAACGCCCACCATTGATCCGGACTCGGTTGTTGATCCTGCTTTAAGGGAGCTTTTGGACAAGTTTGCCAGACAGGGCATCCGGGTCTGGCTCAAGGATTTTACTCTGGGCTTCCCGGTGCCTACAGTAGGTGCAGTAGCCTATGACCCCAAGACCTTCCCTGAGCTTAGCGAAATAGTTTTTGCATCCGGCACTTCCACTGCCCCGGACAAAGCAGCCATACGAGCCTTAACCGAAGTAGCCCAGTTGGCAGGGGACTTCCATACCCGTAGCAATTACGAGGCCTCAGGCCTGCCCAAGTTTACTTCACTGGAGCAGATGGAATGGCTGATCCGGGGCGAGGAAATAAGCCTCTATTCCTTGCCGGACATCTCCCATTCAGACATGGGTCGCGAACTCATGGACCTGTCCTGCGGGCTTGCTGAACTGGGATTTTATCTATACTCCATCTCCACCATGCACCCGGACCTGGAAATTCCCACCAACTACAATTTCGTGCCGGGCTTTTTGTTTCGGGAAAGGACCCCCAGGGCCAGCATAGGAATGTTTGTGGGGCGCATTCTGGCAGAGGAAGAAGACCCCTTTATAGCCCAGGACAAATTGAAAAAACTCGGAGAGATTTACCCCGAGGCTTCCTTTCTGCCTTTTTACCAGGCCATGAACCTTTTAAGACAGGGAGAACAATCTCAAGCCGCACAATATTTCGCCCGAGCTGAACAGTTGCAGCCTGACGATGAATCCAGGGCACTCAGCGCCTTTTATACGGGTTATGCCCTCTCCCAGCAGGATAGATGGCCCGAGACCATAGCCCCATTAAGCCGAGCCATTCACGCCGACCCTTACGTAAAGGAATATTTCAACCTGCGTGGGGTGGCCTATTATAAACAAAAAGAATACGAATCCGCGGTGCACGATTTTCAAAAGGCTTTGGAGCTTGACAGTGGCTCAACCATGGATATGGTAAATTTGGGTATCTGCTACCGGGAACTAGGCTTGAAACATACAGCAGCCGAAATGCTGAACATGGCCCTGGAAACCGATCCCAGCCTGACTTATGTCTACAACTACCTGGAAGAACTGAGCCCTTAAAGTGAAATCAATTTTCACCTCAAAAACCATTGACAAATGCAGTTGCCCAAGTCTAGAATACAACATGTAAATCATGTATTTCAGGCCCCCAGGCCCCGGAATATTATCAAGGATAAGAGACTGACGTGGTCAGTGCATCTTATGAAAAACACAATCAAGGAGGTCAAAAATGGCGGAAGTTGAATTCAAAGGAAAAAAGTTTGAAGTAGATGAAGACGGCTTTTTGCAGAGGTTTGAGGACTGGTGCCCGGAATGGGTGGATTACGTCAAGGAGTCCGAAGGCATCAAAGAAATCACGGATGAGCATAAAAAGGTAATCGAATTTTTGCAGGACTACTACAAAAAGAACGGCATTGCCCCCATGGTCCGTATCCTGTCCAAGGTTACCGGCTTCAAGCTAAAGCACATCTACGAACTGTTCCCCTCCGGTCCGGGCAAGGGTGCTTGTAAGATGGCTGGCCTTCCCAAGCCTACAGGATGTGTTTAATTATAAGGAATACTTCCACAAAGCGGATCCTTCGGGGTCCGCTTTTTTTTAATCTCTGAGACCTAGATATCTGGACTTAAGGCGCTCAAAGCGCAGAGTGGTCCTGACTGCAGCTGCCCCCAAGGACAAGATAAGCATAGCCATAACCCCTACTTGCAGCAAAGCCCTTCTCTCCTCAACAATGGACAAGGCCCAGTCCATCTCCTGAGCAAGCCCGGCATAAGCGATCAAGGGCACCAAAAGCACACTCCCTGCCAGAACCGCCAAAAGTATCCAAACAAAGTCCTTGGCCATAATATACAAAAAAAGCATCCCTTCACGAAAAGTCTTAAGGGTTTTCAGCTTTTTTTCCAAAAGGGCCATGCACTCTCGCGCCCGTTCCATGTACTGCGTCCCCTGCCTGAAGTCCTGGGGTTTGGTGAGCTCCAAGCCTTGCACCCTGTTCAGTAAATACTCGGTCTCGGCCTGAATTTGGTGAAACTTGCTGGCCAAGTAACGCTTAAACGGGAACCAAGTTAATTGTGCCTTGATGTCCTGCAGGCGCTTCTGGAGTTTTTCATGCTCTTGCTGCAGCCTATGGATCTCTTGTTCCACAGCCTGCTTAAAATCGGACTGCAAATCCCGGATTCCCTGGACTAAACCCGTAAAGGCAGCGTAATTCTCCCTGGACACCAACTCCTGCAGGCCATTTATCCGGGTCATAAAATTTTCCCGGTACTGGTGTTCTTCACTAAACCAGGTATCTACACGCCTGCTCAATTCCTCCAGGGTCCTAGCCGCCTTGTCTGCCTCCCTTTTTTGGTCTCTCCATACCGGGTACAAACTGGTCATTAAATGCTGATGGCCAGGGCTAAGCTCCGGATCTATAAGGATCTGATTAAAATAATGCGGATCCTGCCGGATAAGATCCAGAAAAATGCTAAGGGCCTGATCCACCCTCCCGGATTTTACCAGACAGACCCCTTGTCTGTATTTGGCTTCGAGCATCCTGGGTAGTGTCTTTAAGACATCCTGGTATTCCGAGAAGGCCTGAATCCAGTTGCCTCCGACTTCATGCAATCTGGCCTTCAAATATAGATGGTATCCCTGGTGCAAGGCAGTGGGCTTCGCCTTTTGGGCCTTGGTCCAATACTCTTCTGCCGCCCGGTGGTTATTTTCTTCCAAGGCCAAAAAGCCCAGCAAGGTTTTGGGCTGAAAATTCCCCGGGTTTTTCAGACTCATTCTATGCAGTTTGTTGCGGACAAACTCGGTATTTTTCTGCCGAAAATTCTCCAAAACATTCCAGCCTGGTTCGTCTTCGCTCTCTGCTAACTGCCTGAGGCCTTCCGGCCATGCTGTCCCCCTGCTTCTCCATATCAAGCGCAGGGTGCGGTACTGTACAGGATAATTAAGAGTAAATATAGCCCTGAAAATCAATCTGGAGGGAGAGGAACCCTGCAAGAGCTCATCCCAGGATTTCTGAGAGGCTAATTCCTGTCCCAAACTCTTTAAGGCATTGTTGATTTCGGGTAGATCGATCCCAGCTAGTTGATCCCGGAGATGATCCTGGGCTATTAAGCTCCTGGTAGGGCAATCCTTGGGCATATGCCCCTTAAGCCCACAATAAAAGCAAGGGGGGTAGCTCCCGCGAATCAAATCCGGAGGCAGGTATACCTCCAGTTTGCCCTCCATCTCTTCCTCATGCTGCGCGCTTAGCTGAACAGGGAACAGGTCCGATATTTTCTTATTCCTGAGGTCGTTGCTATCCTTGGGGATTGATACCCTAAGTCCCAGTCCAAGGATGTCTTTTAGGGGCAGATATACCTGATCGGGTTCCAGTTGATTCCAATCCGGGAGCATCACTTGAGGCACGCCCTTGTCCACATCCAGATCACCTGCTTCCAGCCCCACCAAATAACAAGACAAATACTTGCCAGAATGTTGTCCCTGGAAAATACGCAAAAGCTCCAGGCACCAATTTTTAAGCTGGCGTACACCCTGAATCTCTACCAAAAACATGTTATCCTGGTGCCAGTTATACTTAAAGCCCGAGCGGGCACTTCTCTCTTGTAGCTCCTGGACCTGCCTCTGCCAATTCTTTTCCCTGGACCCCTCTCCTGCCACCTGTCCCGGGGAGACAATAAAGATCCAGGCTAGTCTGGGGACAAAATGAAACTCTTCTGAAGCCCGGAACAGAAACCACATTTTGTCCTGGGGCAAAACTGCAGTGGCGGGTTGTTCCATTCTGATGCCAGTTTTTGTCCCGATCAGTTCCTTGACTTTCACATGGACCCGGATCTCGAAATCTCTGGGGGGGTCCACGAACAACTCGTTTATTCGCTGTTCAATACCCAGATTGTATACAATCTCCTGGCCGAAGTTGAGCCTGGCAGCAAAGACCCTGATCTGCACTCTGGCCTGGGAACGGTGGAACCATTGATACAACTGGGCACATGCATCCAAGGCATGATCAGAAAAGAAAAGCCATAGGCTTTGCTGCTTGGTTGTGGCTGCCTCCACCCCGCCGAAACTGCGCATGGTTTCCGGGATGGAACGCGGAAGCTCCTGGGCCCATACCAACCAAACACCATAGCCCTGAGCCACCATTTCCACCCGGTCCACCTGGGGGAATTGTTGCGTGAGCTGGGACAGGTGGTACATAAGTCTACCCTTTCCTCATGAAGTCAGCCCAGATACCCATGGGCTTACAAGTTTTTTGACCCGCCACGCCTCTTCCATCCTTCCACGTTTCAAACAGCCGGAGACATATATACCTGCCTTGTATTGCAAGACGCTCAAAACCCTTTTTTTCTTATCTCCCGGCAGCTCCCTCTTTTCCAACAGCTCCAGCATGGCATAAATCCGAAAAAGATCCAATCCGATAATTTGGCGGGACAATTGATCCCTGCGGCCTCCATGCTTTCGGGTCAAACACCGCGGGAGCAAGCCCACCGGATAGTCTAGAGTTATTCTCAACCACATTTCATAATCTTCACAAGCCGGGAAGTCTTCGTGGAAAAAATAACCCTGATCTATTAGCTCCCTGTCCCACATGACACAAGAAGGACTAATCAAACATAGCTTTAGGCTTCTTTCAAAAATCCAGCCAGCATATTTCTGGTGCCTGATGCCCGGAGCAACCTCCCTGTCCCCCCGGATCCATCCCTCCTGGGTCTGGGAAATCTTGAGCCCGGTTTCTCGCATAAAACGTGTCTGCTTTTCCAGCTTATCCCTTAGCCACCAATCATCAGAATCCAAAAAGGCCACGTATTCTCCGCGGGCTCTTCTCATCCCTGCGTTCCGGGCCGCTGCCACACCTTTATTCTCTTGGTGTATATACCTCAAACGACTATCCGAAATATTTTCCAGCATTTGCCGGGTATTATCCCGGGAACCATCATCAACCACTATCAGCTCCAGATCCCCTAGGCTTTGTCCCAGAACCGATCTTACAGCCCTAGCTAAATACCTGGCCCGGTTATAAGTGGGAATTACTGCTGAGACATACATTCCAGGTCCATATCTTGCAAGAATTTGACCTTTGTTCATTCCAACCGCTAAGGACAAACAGTAACTAAAAGGTGTGACAATAATTATACAGGCAACAGGATACAAGCACCAAAAGCAGCGCACTCCTGCTCATCAAGCGATTTGGATCCAGGAACTGAACACGAAAGGTTTTGGTAACCAGCTGACATTGCTAAAGATCCCTGGCATCCAGGACTTGGTAGCGGAGAGGGGTGCTTAGGAGGGCATGATTTTGGTTACAGTATCCTTGAGTTGCCTGCCCAGAGGGGTATCCTTGGAGATCTCACGCTCCACGTTGGTGATCCCCTTGAGTACGGTGGGATGCCTGCGGTTGAAACGGTACCCGATATCCTTGAGGGAATGGCCGGTATATCTCCGGGCCAGATAAAAGGCTAGGTTCCTGGCCAGGACGTGTTGTTTCTTTCTGCTCTTGGAGCAGAGCTTGTCCTGGGGGAGCTCAAAAACCCGGCACACGGACTGGATGATCTGTTCCATATCCAGGCTTTGCTCCTGGAGGTCATAGTTCCTTAGCACCTCCTGGGCAGTCTGGGTGGTAATCTTTTGCTTGAGCATCCTGGCCTTAAAAACCAGATTGTGCAGGCAGCTTTCCAATTGGCGGACATCGGTCTGGATCCGCTCTGCCAATAAGTGGGTCACCTCATCGGGTATGCTCACCTGCAAGGAGTTGGCTTTCTGGCGCAATATCTCCTGCCTGGTTCCCAAGTCCGGTTTGTCTATAACTGCCATGAACCCATTGCACAACCTGGACACCAGGTTGGAGTCCAGATCGTTCAGTTCCTTGGGGAGGAAGGTGCTGCTAAGCACTACCTTTTTGCCCTGACTTTGCAAGGCGTTAATGGTGGACAGAAATTCGTATTGTATCTTTTCCTTGCCTTGAAAGAAGTGAATATCCTCCAGCAACAAAATATCGATCTGATCCCGGAACTTGGCCTTGAATTGCTCCACTTGCTTGGACTTCAGGGCCTGGATGAGTTGACAGGCGAACTCCTCAGCGGTCAGATAGGCCACGGCAGGCTTTTGTTTATTGGACTCGGTAACCAGGTTATTGCCCATGGATTGGACCAGGTGGGTCTTGCCAAGTCCTGTGGAGGAGCAAAGAAACAGCTGATCCGAGGAGATATTTTCCCTGCAAAAGCTCCTAGAGGCCACAAAAGCCAATTCGTTGCAGGGGCCCACCACAAAATCCTGGAAGTTGTATCTAAACCTGGAGGTTAGTTGGACGCTGCTTTGAAGCGGCAGATGGGGTTGGGACTCCTTGGATTTTACCTCCTGCACCTCTGCTTCCAGGGGATTGCAGGAGTCCCCGTTTTCGCTGGCCTCTATCCTGATGTAAGGAGTTACCTCCAAAACATCCTGGGCCGCCTCTGCTATCATGGTCTGAAGTCTCTCCCGCACCCAGGAAGCAACGAATTCATTAGGGGCAGACAATACCAGAGTTTTTTTCTTGGAATGATACTCACCCTTCAAGGGCTTGATCCAGAGCTGGAATATCCCCGATTTTAAAGATTTTTCCAGAATTATTTGTATCCTTTCCCAAACGTTTTGCATAGGTGCAAGCTTTAATCCATCTCCCGCCCTAAACACAAACCCCAAAATCAGCCCTTTTAACCAGATGGAAAAACATGTTACTCCTACCTACAACCCATTGATATATATGGATATTTTTCTTAACTATCAGGCATGATGGCCCTTTATAAAAAGAGGATTTTTTGAGATCTTACAGGGTTCAAATGGTAACATGGGCAAAGACGTCCTCAGCCAAACCCATGGGTCTTAACTACAAAGCTTCAATTTGCTTTAAATTTCTTTAAATTTTTCCATTTTTTATAAAATAGGCTTTTGGTATGTTCAAAACCTGTAGTGAGCTACTCACCTTTTCCCGGAGGCAAGCCTTTCTCGTTCCTGCCAAGTAACTCCGCCACAGAATGCCCCTGGGATCGCTATCCTCGGAAAATCAACCAGAACCCTTTGTTCCAGCTAATTTGGACTGAATGAGCCAATATTCACCTGAATGAAAAAAGGGGTGCTGTACCGGGCAAGCTATTTCAGGACACTGCGATAAGCAAAACCCCTGCAAGCATGACCAGGGTCGCGCCTACCCTGGTTTTTATATCCTTTTCCAGGAAAAAAACCCCGCCGATCAGCACTCCCAACACGATGCTAGTTCTTTTAATGGCGATAACATACGGCACCAGGCCGATCTTTATGGCTGCCATCTGGCTCACGAACCCTATCCCTGTAACCAGGCCTATGAGCAAAAGAGGAAGCAGATGCAGGCGCAATTTACCCTGAATACTCGAGCGCATGCAAAAAAGCACCCCTGTAAGGCCCAAGGAAATAAAGCTCTGCACGCATACTGCCCAAAAAAAAGGGCTAGTGGCCATCACCCCAATCTTGTCCATATTGGCGGCCACGCTCCAAAGCAGGGCCACCCCCAGCATCAACCTGGCACCAGGATCCCGGACCAGGGCCCGGATGGGACTGAAAAAAGTGGCCCTTTCCCCTATACCCAACAGATAGGAACCGCCCACGATGAACAGCACCCCTAGATATCCCAGGGGAGTGGGCACGTCCCCAACCAGAACCGGGGAAATAAAAAGCAGAAATACCGGGGTAAAGCTTAAAAGGGGTAGGGTTATGGATAGATCTGAGATGCTTATGGCCCGGATATAGAGAACCGTGGCCAGGATGTTAAGACCTCCTCCCACTAGCAGGGCTATCCAAAATTCCCGGGACAAGGCCTCCGGGATAGGGGCAAAAAAGATCAAAGGCAGTATAAAGGGCAGGCTGAAAACCTTCCATACCCAGGCTATGGTAAATACATCCAGGTTCTGCAAGCTTTTCTTGCACAGCCCGTCCTTGGCAGCCTCGCACACGGCTGTAATAAAGGACAAAAGGATCCACATGCAGGTCCCTGCACCCTATATGTACACCCTGGGATTGCTGCCCAATAGACAGAATACCTCATAAGTGATGGTCCCCCACCACTCTGCAATTTCCCGGGCGCTTATTCCCTGGGCTGCTTTTCCACCCAACACGTATACCCTGTCTCCAGGAACCACCTCCCCAACATGCGAGACATCCACAACACATAGCTGCATACAGACCCGTCCCAACACCGGTAATCTATTGCCCTTAAAAAACATCCAACCCTGGTTGGAGAGTCCCCGGGAATAATTATCCGCATAACCACAAGCTACCACAGCAATACGCATGTCCCTGGGCGCAGTAAAGCTCAGACCGTAGCTAACACCATTCCCCTTCTTTAGTTCATAAACCGCCATAACCGGAGCAGAAACATGCATGGCCTGCTTTAATCCCTTGCCTGTATTTTCCCAGTCCGTGCCCCGAAAGGGATTGTCCCCGTACAGGGTGATGCCCGGCCGAACGCAGTCCAGGTGGGTTTCCGGGTAGCGAAGCAGGGCAGCTGAATTAGCCAAAGAGCGCTGGAAACTGTACCCTCTGTCCCTGAAGGCTGTGCAGCAATCCTGAAAATTTCTAAGCTGATTGTATACCATGTCCGCTCGGGAGGACTCATCCGCCAGAGCCAAGTGCGAAGCCAGCATTTCCAAGCCCAAGCCCGGGGAACCATCCATGAAATCCAATAGATGCCCTATATCTTGGGCTCTAAACCCCAAGCGGTTCATTCCTGTCTCCAGCTTCAAGGCCACCTTCAGCCTTTGATTGGCTTGAGCGGCAAAAGCCTGACAACTCTTTAGCTGCTCCCAGGTATGAACAAATGGAACGATTCCGTGCACAAACAGGTCTGAATAATCCTGTTCTTCCAGAGGGCCCAGCAAGGAATAAATCATTGCCCCGGGCTGGCTTTGTCTCAGGCTTACTCCTTCTGCCACTGTACCCACCGCCAACTCCCGGCTTCCAGACTGCACCAAAGTACTGGCAAGCTCCTCCAGACCATGCCCGTAAGCATCCGCTTTAATCACCGCCATAACCCGACTCGAGGTTTTCTCCAGCAACCTTGAAAAATTATCCCTTATCTGCCTTAAATCTACCTCTACTTGAAGCATACAGCCGTTCCTGGTTCTTATAGCCCCTATCAGGATTAGCGCGATCTCGTGGTTCTACTACTACCCAGCAGACTTTAATTAAAC
>CAZNYT010000066.1:0-12356 GCA_964577315.1 uncultured Desulfovibrionales bacterium | reverse complement strand
GCCTTGGAGCGAGTTTTTACGGCCTGTTTGCAGAATTCTCGGACCTCTGGACAATTAGTCTCGTTGTAGTATTATTTGGAGAGTCAAAAGTTTTCGTGCAATTGTCTGGATTTATTTCATTTTTTAGAGTTGCAACTGACCATTAACTGATAACTTTTAACTCTCAAGTTGTTTATGATGGAGCGGGAAAGTATTAAAGTAAATACCGGGTGTTTAACCAGGTGAACTTTTAACCTTTTACTTTTAACTCTCTAGCGATTATGCAAAGAATAGCAATTATCGGTGGTGGTCTTGCCGGATGCGAGGCTGCCATGCAGTTGGCCGGGCAAGGGGTGGAAGCCACTATTTTCGAAATGAAGCCGGAGAAGTATTCCCCTGCCCATCAGAGCCCGGCCCTGGGAGAGCTGGTCTGCTCCAACTCCTTGCGGTCCCAGGAAAAGGTTACCGGGGTGGGCCTGCTCAAGGAAGAAATGCAGAAGCTAGGTAGCTTGATCATGAAGGCTGCCCAGGAATGCCGGGTTCCTGCGGGCAAGGCACTGGCAGTGGACCGGGAGAGGTTTGCGGATTACCTTACCCGGAGCATGCAGGAGCATGAATTGATCCGGGTGGTTCGGAAAGAGATCCAGGATTTGGATGATCCGGTCCTTCAAAAGTTTGATGCGGTAATCATCGCTGCGGGGCCTTTGGTAAGCGATCCCTTGGCAGAGAGCCTTTTCCGGATAATAGGGGATCAGGACCTTTATTTTTACGATGCCATCGCACCGATAGTAAGCGCGGACTCCATAGATTATAACAAGGCCTTTTGGGGATCCAGGTATAACCCGGAGGATGATTCTTACCTCAACTGCCCCATGAACCAGGACGAGTATTACCGCTTTTACCGCGAGCTTATAAACGCGGAAAAGGTTCCGGCCCGGGATTTCGAAGAGGAGAAACATTTCCAGGGATGCATGCCCATTGAGGCCATGGCTGAGAAAGGGGAGCTGACCATGGCTTTTGGGCCCCTGAAGCCCGTGGGCCTGGTGGACCCCAGGACCAATGAGCAGCCCTTTGCAGTGGTCCAGCTTCGGGCCGAGAATTTGGAAAAAACCGCCTTCAACCTGGTGGGATTTCAGACCAGGTTGAAACTAGGCGAGCAAAAGCGGGTTTTTACCATGATCCCGGGGCTGGAAAACGCTGAGTTTTTGCGTTTGGGGAGCATGCACAGGAATACTTTTGTAAACGCCCCCCAGGTACTCACCCCGGATCTGGAGCTCAGGGTCAGGTCCGGGATTTACCTGGCCGGGCAGATAAGCGGGGTGGAAGGTTACGTGGAATCCGCTGCCAGCGGACTGTGGCTGGGCCTCAAGCTGGGACTCGAGGCAAGGGGTAAAAAGCCGGCTTTCCCGCCCCGGGAGACTGCCCTGGGGGCGTTAGTCTCCCATCTGCAAAGCGATGCCAAAAACTTCCAGCCCAGCAATATCCATTTCGGGCTGTTCCCATCCCTCAAGGTCAAGGCCAAGAAATCCAGGCGCAAGGAGCTTTACGCCCAGAGGGCAGAGGAAAGCTTCGAGCATTGGCTTACGGAACTGGATAAAAATTAGCCAAGCCTATCCCTCGATCCATTTGATCCAGACCTTCCTGGACCGGGGACCGTCGAATTCAGTAAAGAATATCCTTTGCCAGGTTCCCAGCATCAGACGACCGTCCTGGACTATGACCTGAAGAGAGGGTCCTATCAGGCTGGTCTTGATGTGTGCGTCGCTGTTGCCCTCCATGTGCTGGTAATCTCCCCTTTTGGGGGCCAGCCTTTCCAGGTAGACCAGGATATCCCGGACCACTGCCGGATCCGCCCCCTCGTTGATGGTCAGGGCAGCGGTGGTATGGGAGCAGTAAAGGGTGAGCACACCGCTTTGAAGTTTTTGGTTGGAGATGTAGTTTTGCACCTCCCGGGTTATGTCCGTGAACTCCTCTCTTTTTGTGGTCTTGACCGCCAGGGAATCCATGATTTACCTCCATTGAAAAAGGTTTTGTAACTAGCGTTGGGAATAGTCGCAAATATTTTACTCAATGATTTTATTCTAGACCTTTAAAAACCAGGGTTAACAGGGGCCATGAGCAAGATTGTCCTGGATTTTGATCAGGATTTGAGCAGCTATTTCGGTGTGCCTGCCCGTAAGGAATTTTTACTGCATAGAAGGGCATCCATCAAGGATATTGTTGAGGCCCACGGCATACCTCATACTGAGGTGGGATCTATATGGGTTGATAGCAGTGAAGTAGGATTTGAGCATATCCCTGCATCCGGCGAAAAAATCCGGGTAAACCCTGTCCAGCCCCCGGTGGATGTTTCCAAGCCTACAAGATTGCGCCCCGTTCCTTACCCGGAAGCCAGGTTTGTGGTGGATGTTAATGCGGGTAAGCTGGCTGTGCTGCTCAGGATGTTGGGACGAGACACCCTCTGGAGCAACAGCTATAAGGACTGGGAAGTTGCCGCTTTGGCCAGTGATGAGCAGCGCATCGTTCTGTCCCGGGACCGCGGGCTTTTGAAGCGCAAGGAGATCGTTCATGGCCGCTTGATCCGTTCCCAGGATCCAGACGATCAGCTCCTGGAGGTTGTCCGGCTTTTCGGCCTGGATCAAACCGGGAAGTTTTCCAGGTGCCTTAAATGCAATCATCTTCTGGAACCGGTCCCCAAGTCCCTGATTCTGCACCGTTTAAAGCCCAAGACCCGTAAATACTACCATTATTTCGAGATTTGTCCCGGATGCGACCGGATCTATTGGCAGGGCTCGCATTGGGAGAAGATGCAGGAAAGAGTGTATTCATGGAGCTGACGAATTAGCTGGGACAGGTTTTGCTCTTTATTTCCAACCCATCACCATATTTCACCTTTTTCAAATTAATGAGCGTAACCTGTGAGCTGTAGCTGAAATCCTGTTCCTAGGTGTGCAAGTTTTTTCTCAAAACCGGAAGCCAGTTGCATACCCATTTGCTTCTTGCCTAGATCCATCTTTTCCGGATAAGTTCTTTATCTGTAAAAAAATATAGTGAATTAGTTGCCCTTTTCCTTTCTTTTTGGTCCCACCCCCTGGAGGCCATTTCTCAGTCAGGCATCAAACATGCATGTCTCAGCCCAGGTTAAATCCTGAGTCCGTGTTTTTTCCTGCTAGTTTGCGGAGCAGGTCCGTAAATAGCATCATCATGGTTGGAATCTATCCCGGAGAAAAAAATGAAGCAGAACTTCCCCCACAAGTTGGTTGAAATTCCTGATGCCCTGTCCAGGGAGGAACCTCGGGTGTCCCTCTCCCCCAATGGTGAAGAGTTTCCTCTTCCAGATCCGGAGGATTATGCCCGAGAAAAGATGCGGCTGAAAAAACTTTGCGCGGAACAAAACCTTCAAGGCAGACAGGTGGTCGTGGTCATGGGGGTAGGCTTCGTAGGCGCGGTAATGGCCGGAGTGATAGCGGATGCCTGGGACGGGGATCGGGAGGATTCTCCCTATTTTGTCATCGGCATGCAGCGGCCTTCTCCCAGGTCCTATTGGAAGATACCCTATCTGAACCGGGGCCAAGCCCCGGTGGAAGCAGAAGATCCCGAGGTTGCACCGCTTATTTCCAGGTGCGTCCGGGAAAAGCAGACTCTTATTGCCAGTTTTTCCCACGATGCCCTGGCCTTGGCGGACATTGTGGTCGTGGACGTTCAATGCGATTACCTCAA
The DNA here is from genome assembly GCA_964577315.1 of uncultured Desulfovibrionales bacterium. GTDB lineage: Bacteria > Desulfobacterota > Desulfovibrionia > Desulfovibrionales > Desulfonatronovibrionaceae > Desulfonatronospira. The sequence goes on along the minus strand of CAZNYT010000066.1, from coordinate 8,657 downwards.
GGAGTGTTTGGGAAACGTGCGACAGGGTCAAGTGGATATCAAGGCCCTGGAGGAAAGCTTGAAGGTTATCGGGGAAAAAATTCGGCCCCATTGCTTGGTTCTCATTGAAACCACAGTGCCTCCAGGCACTACCGAGTACGTGGCCTATCCCCTGATAAAAAAGGCCTTTGAAAAGAGGGGGCTGAGCGAGGCTGAACCGCTTTTGGCCCATTCCTACGAGCGGGTTATGCCTGGGAAGAATTATGTCCGCTCCATTCGAGACTTCTGGAGGGTTTGTAGCGGAATCAACCAGACTTCCAAAGAGCGCGTAGAGGAATTTTTATCCATGGTGCTGAACGTGGAGCAATATCCTTTGACTGTCTTGGAGCGACCCATAGAAAGTGAGACAGCCAAGATAGTGGAAAACTCCTACCGGGCCGCTATCTTGGCCTTTATGGATGAATGGAGTCTTTTCGCGGAACGCAATGGAGTGGATATAACCAAGGTGATCCAGGCTATCCAGGTTCGTCCCACCCACGACAACATGCTTTTCCCTGGTCCGGGAATCGGGGGGTATTGCCTGCCCAAGGACGGGGGGTTGGGCATTTGGTCCTATACTGCACTCATGGGTTTTGATGATGACATTTTCAAGATAACCCCCCTGGCCATAGACATAAACGATACCCGGGCCCTGCAAGTGGCGCGTCTGGCCAGGGATGCACTGCGCAATATGGGCCGAATAGTAGGGGGATCGCGTATCGCACTCTTGGGTGCCTCCTACCGCGAGGATGTGGGGGATACCAGGTATAGCGGCTCGGAACTGATAATCCGGAAGCTCACTGAAATGGGTGGAGACGTGGTGGTACACGATCCTTATGTCAAACATTGGTGGGAGTTGGAAAAACAGGACTCTTATCCCGCCAGGGGGCATTCCTGGTCCAGGTTTTTTCGCAATCAGGAAAGATTGGGCGACACCAAGGTTCAAAAAGAGTTGCCTCCTGTTTTGAAAGATACGGACTGCCTGATCCTGGCAGTACGCCACGAGGCATATATGGATCTGGATCCGGACCAGGTAGTGGAGCTAAGTGGCAGGCCGTTGGCAGTGATAGATTGTTTTGGGATCCTGGATGATGTGCGGATCCGGCGCTATTTCCAGCTGGGGTGCGAGGTCAAGGGTTTGGGGCGAGGTCATATCAAGCGGATTAAGGATAGCGTGCGGGAATCAAAAGTTGAGGGATAAACTTAAGCAAATCCCCCGAGTAGCAATTAGTTATACGGGGGCTTAAGTTCCAGTTCTTTAATTTTGTACAGCAGGGCCCGGTAGCTGATTTTCAGTATCCTGGCGGTCTGGGAGCGGTTCCAGTTGGTTTGGTGCAGGACGTTGGCAATAACTTCCCTTTCCACTTTTCTTACGGCCTGATCCCGGACTTCTTTCAGGGAAGGAAAGTGATTCAGGTCAAGCTCAGGTTCCTTGAGCATCTGGAAGTTTTCATGGCCTGGGTTCTTGGGAAGAGAGTTTTCCTTTTCAGGTTTTTGCAAGCTTTGCAGGATTTCCTTTTCCACTTCCTGGTAGTTGCCCAGGATACTCAGGCTGTTCAGATAATTCTCCAGTTCCCGGGCATTGCCCGGCCAGTGATACTGCATGAAAGTTTCCATTAGGCTTCTTGGGACTTGCATCTCGAGATGGGGGTTTTGTTCCAGGATTTTATGGATGAAGTGCTCCACCAGGACCGGTATATCCTCCTTGCGATCGCGTAGAGGGGGAATGTGGATGGTAATGGTGCTCAGCCGGTAATAGAGATCATCCCGGAAGTGACCGTGCTGGGTGATAGCTTCTAGGTTCTGATTGGTTGCGGCTATGATGCGGGCCTGGACATCTATCTCCCTTTGTCCCCCTACCCGGTAATAATTTCTGTCCTGGAGCACTTGTAGCAGCTTGGACTGTAATCTCATGGGCAACTCGCCGATTTCGTCCAGAAACAAGGACCCCTGGGCTGCATGTTCAAACATGCCGGTCTTGCGTCTTTCTGCACCGGTAAAGGCACCTTTTTCATACCCGAAAAGCTCGGATTCCATGAGCTCAGAAGGCAGTGCGGCACTGTTGACCTTAACAAAGGGTTTGCTGGACCTGGGCGAGAAGTAGTGCAGGGAGCGGGCCACAAGCTCTTTGCCCACCCCGCTTTCGCCGGTGATGAGTACGTTCAGATCAACGCAGCTGACCTTCCGGATTACCTCCAGAATTTTTTGGATATCTTGGCTTTGACCTATGATTTGGGGCTTGGTGATTACCATGGGTGCACAACTTCATAATCTTGGTTGAAATGGATACAATATTAAACCTTAGTAATTATAGTACTTTTAAAAATAAAATCGAATCTTTTTTGCGTGCCAAGCCTTCCGGCAGAAGCATGCTAAAAAAGAGCCGGTGAATACTTTAATGAAAAATGGTGAATAGTTGTAAAGATTTATGCTTAAGCAGTTATGTTACCAAATGAGGCAATAACAAAAAAAAGATTGTTTTAAGCAAGACTGCCAACTAGTACAGCTTTTATCCCGGATATGTATATCCTGTATTGGTACCCTAAATTGTCTAAAACAGGGGCTTTTTTGCCAAGTAGTAACCAAGCTTCCCATGTTTTGGTCCTCTACAGGGTATTTGTAATACAGCAAGAGCTGAAATCATCTCGAATCAATTTTTGTAGATTGCTGAAGCAGGTCCTGCACTATATTTAAAAAATCTTTTAAATCAAAGGGTTTAGTTAAAACCTGGTCTGCATTTTCCAGTTCTGCAATGTTTTTGGGGGTGTACCCGTAGCCTGTGATACAGATGGTGGGGAGTTCCGGATTAAGTTGCTTGACGAATTGGATAAGTCCTATTCCGCTGACAAAGGGTAGCTTAATATCAACAATCACTAAATCAAAATGTTCGTTTTCAATCAAGGACATACCCTGCAGCCCGTCCTGAGCCAAAATCGGAGTGTAGTTGTGTTGTTGTAAAAACTCCGAAAGCATCTCCCGAATATGTACATCATCTTCAATTATGAGAATGGTCTGGTCTTTCTGAGCGGTGTTCATGGTCCTGCCTACTGGATATGATAATTATATGAGTAGAATATTCCCAGGGATTAGTCAAATACTTTTGGCTTAAAGGGGGTGGAATTTTTGAAAATATGCATCGTATTGCTCAAGATATTCCTATTGGCCCCTGTTAAGTTTTTTACCCCTATGCTTGCCTGGGCTCGAAACTGGTACTTGCCTAGAAAGATAAAGGACTGGATATTGGAAAAATTCTCCTGGGACAAGCTTAGACTATTTTCACGGGGATGTCAGATTGGTGACCATTGAGGCAGATTCATCCATGGACGAGCCTGCAAAAAACCGAAATCCTGGTTATAATTATTATATCCTAATATCATAACACTTTAATTTTTCTGACTTCTGGCGTCTGCAAAAAGACTTTTTGCAGACGCATCCCTTGTCTAGGCTAGCCGGGATCTCAGAATACCGGATCAGGGAGTGTTGTCCTGGAGACTAATGCAAGTTTTATCCCTTGCCTGATTCTGTATTAGTTTTTGTTTTTGAGACACTCCAGATCTAGTATTAAGGTTGTCCAAGACGTATTCACAGAAATGCTTAAAAGTATTGACTCTCTCAGGATTGATTGCATCAATATGTATTCTGTTAGTATTTGAAGATGTGATAAATTTGGATTTTGATTTTTTCATGTTTTGCTAAAAAGTAATCTGGAATTAATTTTGCATACCATTCTATGGTGCTTTTTAATCTAATTTCTTTTTTTACATCAAACAGCATGTCAACTTCTGCGTTTTTTGGTATTTTAGAGGCATAAGTCTTGAGCCTGGATTTTTGCGCAGTAGGATATTTTTTTACAAGTATGCAAGTTACTACCTCTTTTAAGAATTTAATGTGGCATTGCTAGGAACAATATTGCACACATTATAATTGTTCAAAGCAATGAAGAGTGCTCTGGAAGCATAAAAAACATACAGTTCCAGGTTTCAGAGGTAAGTCAGAAGATTAGGAGCTTTTATGACTCAGGATTATAAGACTTCAGTGCAGTTGGAATCTGAAATTATTTCCAGGCTTGAGCCTATTGCTCAAAGCAGGGGCATAACTCTGGATCACTTGGTTTACGAGATACTGGAGAACTATGTACAACAAAGTCCTCTTTTGTCAGAATCCAAGCAGGAACGACGAAAGCACAAGCGCAAACCTGTGCAGATTCCTGCCATGGTTTATGAGCAGTCCCATCAAGAAAACATAGGCAGATATTTTTCAGCTACCATTCTGGATTTTTCCCTGGAGGGCAGCAGGGTTGCTTTCCCCTTAACTGTTCAGGGAAAGCTGGATTTTTTGCAGGAAAGCAGCCATTTCGAGCTTATATGCATGATCCCGGATTCTGAAGGGCTGAGCAGATTCAAATGCCAGCCTGTATATTCCATGAAAAAGGACCAAACCCTTCAAGTGGGAAACAGGTTTGAAGGGAATCCCGACAATAACATTCGGAAACAATTAACAAAATTTTTATAGCAATCCCCGGGTTGCTTCCAAGGTCTGCTGTGACCGTAATGGTTGATGGGTTTCATTCGCCTGCGACCATGGAGATAAGCCCAAATGGTATGGCCACTTTATCGGATGCCTGCAAAGAACGTCCAGCGCCATATCCATTTGTTGCCTTGGTCTTTTCGGGCTTTAAGGTCTTTCTCCAGTTTTCCTGGAGGATATGGGATTTGCAGAATGGCTTGAAAATATCTGATTTTGGGGACTTTCAGAATTGAGCGGATGAAGGCGTGTGAAAAGTTGGCGGAGAGGGAGGGATTCGAACCCTCGGTACCCGCTAGGGTACACACGATTTCCAATCGTGCGCCTTAAGCCACTCGGCCACCTCTCCTTAAAACAACATTATATAATATCCGAATCAATTTGCTTTGACAAGGATAATTTTTGGTTCCAGGAGCTGTTATTTGTTTCGGGATTTTTTCTTGGAGTTCTTTTTCTGTGATTCCTGGGGCTGCACCCGGCAGCTGTCCCCGCTTGAAGGGGCTCACCCACCCTGAATGCCGAACATGGGCAGTATCACCTTGAATATCAGAACCATGGCCACGAGCAACAAGGCCAGACCTATAAGAGATTCCATATCCACCTCACTGTAAGTTTTGGGGTAAGGGCAAGGCTGAAGTAAATCCCTGCCCGTAAGTCATTCTATTCTTAATCATCCCATGACCTTTGTCAAAAAGGGCTGAAGGAAATCATCTATACCCCCACAATATTGTAGCCGGCGTCTACATAAAGAGTCTCCCCGGTGGTCCCGGAGGATAAGTCCGAGGCCAGGAATACGGCTGCATTGCCTACGTCTGTCTGGCTGACATTGCGCTGAAGCGGAGATTTTTCCTCAATGGTGTTTAAAATGGTCTTGAATCCGGAAATCCCTGAGGAAGCCAAGGTCTTGATGGGGCCCGCGCTAATGGCGTTGACACGGACTCCGCTGGAGCCCAGGTCCACTGCTAGGTAGCGTACCGAGGCTTCCAGAGCGGCCTTGGCCACTCCCATGACATTGTAGTTCATGACCGCCTTCTGGGAGCCGTAATAGGTCATGGTTATTACCGAGGCCCCTGGGGAAAGCAGGGGCTCAAAGGCCCGGCACAGGGCGGTTAGAGAATAGGCTGATATGTCTAGGGCCAACTTGAATCCCTCCCTGGAGGTGTCTATGAATCTGCCCTGCAGGTCATCGCGCTGGGCAAAAGCCACGGAATGCACCAGAATATCCACCTGTCCCCAATTTTCCCGGGTGGTTTCCACCGCCGAGGCTATTTGCTCCTCGTTGGTTACATCGCATTCAAAGATGAAATCCCCGCCCAGTTCTTGACTGATGGGCTCTACTCTCTTTTTAAGGGTCTCCCCAGCGTAATTGAAAGCCAAAGAAGCGCCGTGTTGCCTGAACTGCTGGCCAATGCCGTAGGCAATGCTCTTGTTGTTGGCCACCCCGAAGATAAGGGCCTTCTTGTTGTCAAGCAGCATAATATCCTCCCTGCAAGAGATCTTTTCCGGTTAAGAGCCTGTATGCCAGTAAATACTTGTTTTTGGTTTCCTGGATTACCTCGGGGGGCAGATCCGGGGGCGGGGAGTTTTTGTCCCAGCCGGAGTTCTCCAGCCAATCCCTGAGGTATTGCTTGTCAAAGCTGGGCTGGGACCTTCCGGGCTGGTACTGGTCCGCCGGCCAAAACCTTGAGGAATCCGGGGTAAGTACCTCGTCGATCAAGAACAGGCCTTCGTTTTTCAGGCCGAACTCGAACTTGGTGTCCGCTATGAGAATTCCTTTCTCCTCCGCGTATTCGCGGGCTTGTTTGAAGATGGATAGGGAAAGCTCCTGAACCTTGTCCAGGGTGCCGGGACCTATAAGTTCTTTGGCCCGGTCCAGGTTGATGTTCTCGTCATGCTCCCCGGCATCGGCCTTGGTGGAGGGAGTAAAGAGCGGCTCCTCCAGTTTTTGGGATTCCACCAGCCCCGGCGGCAGGGTATAGCCACAGACTTGACCGGTCCTTTGGTAGTCCTTCCAGCCGGAACCGGTGATATAGCCCCGCACGATGCATTCTATGGGCAAGGGCTTAGTCCTTTTGACCATAACCGATCTTCCCCGTAGCTCCTCCCGGTAGGGATGCAGATTTTGCGGAAAATCGTCTACATTGGAGCTTATAAGGTGATTGTCCACCATATCCTTGAACCTGTCCATCCAGAACATGGTGAGCTGGTTCAGGACTGCTCCCTTGTACGGAATGGGCTGGGGCATGACCACGTCAAAGGCGCTCATGCGGTCCGTGGTAACTATAAGCAGTGTGTCCGGATCCAACTCATAGATGTCCCGGACCTTGCCCCTGGAAACCAAGGGGTATTCCTGAATATTGGTCTGGGTTACAACTTGCATATTATTCTCCTTGTAGTCGGATTTCCACGCTCCGGGCATGGGCTTCCAGGTTTTCCATCCTGGCCATTCTGGCGATGCGGTGGGAGTGTTGCAATAGGTAGTTTTGATCCGCGGCCAGAATGCTTACGTGTTTCTGAAATGCTTGTACCGATAATGCCTGGGAAAACCGGGCAGTGCTCAGGGTGGGCAGAACATGATTGGGGCCGGCAAAATAGTCCCCTACCGGCTCCGGGCTGGTATGGCCCAAAAAAACAGCCCCTGCATTCCTGATGCCGCCCAGAAGGCTCCAGGGATCACTCACGCATACTTCCAGGTGTTCTGGTGCTATGCGGTTGATTAGATCCAGGCCGGTACGTATGTCCGGGACCAGGAAAGAAGCTCCCCAGTCTTGAAGAGACTTGAGTGCGATATCCTTCCTGGGCAAGTCCCGGATCTGCCGGCTAAGCTCCTGCTCCACTGCAGAAACGAGTTCTTGCTCCCGGGCAATCAAAAAAGTTCCGGACAAGGGATCGTGCTCCGACTGGGACAGAAGGTCTGCTGCCACGTATTCCGGACGGGCGCTGGCATCCGCTAGTACTGCCAGCTCACTAGGGCCGGCCATCATGTCGATGCCTACCTGGCCCATGAGTAGCTGTTTGGCTGTGGCTACAAAGATATTGCCTGGACCGGCGATTATATCCGCTGCAGGGATAGTTTCAGTGCCGTAGGCCAAGGCTCCTACCGCCCAGGCAGAGCCGCACTTGTATATCTCGTCCAGGCCCAGGATGTGAGCTGTACCCAGAATATAGGGGCTTAGGGTCTTGTCCTTGCGGGGAGGGGATACCACGCAAATGGATTCCACCCCTGCTACCTGTGCGGGAATAGCGTTCATGAGCAGGCTGGAAATGAGAGGGGTGTCTCCTCCCCTGCCTCCGGGAACGTACAGCCCGGCCCTGGGAACCGGTGTAACCATCTGGCCCAGGAAGGCACCGTCTGGGTCCGGTGTGAACCAGGAGCGCTGGTTTTGACGGGAATGAAAGGCCCGGATCTTGTCCGCTGCAGCCCGGATTACCTCCAGATCCTGTTCTGGGACCAGGGAGAGGGAGTCCTGAATTTCACGGTCCGTCACTCGCATGTCTCCGGGGCCGAAATCCGAGCAGTCAAAGCTTTTGGTGTATTCCAGCAGGGCCTGGTCCCCGGTGTTCTTGACCTGTTCCAGGATACTGCGGACATTTTCCTGTACCGAGGTGTCCGGCTCCATCCTTTCCCGGAGCCAGGATTTTATTTGTGGCCAGTCCTGCTGGGAAAAGTAGGAAAAGTGTTTTCCGAACATGATGTTAACTCCAGAGACAATACGTTTTTGACTGCATTTCGGATAGAAGCAGAAGCCCAAGGCAAGGACTGCTTTGGTTTTCGGCTAGCATAAAAAAACTGATAATAAACTTAAAAGGGAGTTTTATCAAGGCTAGTTTTGGGCCTAAAATCCGGGAGAAATTAGTACAACGAAACTTGGCTCTGTAACCCATGGCTCTATAAACAGCCTTACTATTATGGCAGCAACTCGTATGAGAGGTCCGAGGGTTCTGCAAACTGGGCGTAAACTGTGTGAGCGACGTAGGCAGCGTTCATCAAAATCGTAGGTCTATAAAAAGCTCACAGACCTATTCAAGCATCTTCTGAAATCGGGTCACCAGAAAAATAGATTTTGATATACGCTGCCTTGGAGTGAGTTTTTACGGCCTGTTTGCAGAATTCT
>CAZNYT010000065.1:0-12505 GCA_964577315.1 uncultured Desulfovibrionales bacterium | reverse complement strand
CTCTGCCTCTGCAAAAAACACTTTTTGCAGAGGCATCCTGCTGGAAGCTATCCTAGAAAACCCCGCAGCAGAGCCGCCCTGAGCACCAAGTCGCTAGCCTGGTTCGAGTCGCAGCGGTCAACAGCGTCCCGGATTTTGCGAACAATGCTAAGGTGTTCCTTGTTGGTATTGGATTCGAACCCGGATGCCTTGAGCGCTGAGCGCAAAGAATCGGTCATCAGGGGGCCCTCGAAATCCGTGAAGCTCATGGCGTATTCTATCTTGTTCCGAAACGAGGGATAGGCCTCGAGCACAAAATCCAGTTGGGATGCGCTCAGGGAGTCGAACGCAATGAGCTCCGGCGGCAAGCCCAGGGAGTACAAGGCGCATGTAAAGGAAATGGCTCGGGGCAGGCTGATTTCCTCCAGATTGCGCGCGTATCCGAATTGACCCACGTGCAGCTTGCGAGCGCGTCTGGCGGGAACATATTTGGCCATACGAGAGATGCTGGGCGCCAAGGCCACAATTTGTCTGCGATAGGCCTCGCTATAGTGCTCAATTATGGATTGTGCCCGCTGGATGTCTATATCAGCTGCCGGACCGGTTTGGCGTGACTTGAGATGTTCGCAAGCCTCCCGGACCTCGTTAACAGGATAATCGAACTTGAATGCGGACTGGATGGTGAACGTGGACACGCTGGGATATTCTTTCCCCACGCGTTCGGCGTTGTGCGGAGTAAGCCCCCCGCGAAAAGGTGCTGATCCCATGCCCAGAATAGGGTGCATCCCTACGCCTGTACGTTTTGAGACCTCATTGAAGCTTTTAAGGGCAATCTTGTTGGCCAGGGCAGCAGAAGCCAAGCCATAGTTCATGGCGGTGTCGGAGCGGGCCAGAAAAACACGCTGGTTTTCGATATTTTTGTCCGAGAGGTATTCTTCCATAATATCTCCCACTCTCAACATGCTGGGAACATCCTCGAAGAGCGGAATGACCTGGATACTCTCTGGGGCGAATTCTCCTATCCACTCGGCAATGGTTATGTCATTTTTCCGAAAACAGATGGTCTGACGGTTTATTATTTGATCAGCATAATAGCGATAGATGCGATCAATACACCTTGCTGAGGTGGTCATGGGCAATATGACCTCGAAAATAGGCACCACGCCGCGTTCATAAAACACTTTGGCCGCATCATAGGAGCGCGGGATGCTCTCTAGGGTCTCTAGGAGGATTTTGGCCTCTGCCTTTTCCACCATGGGATTGGGGACGCGCAGGGTGATGCGTAAATCTTCTCCCAGCACATTCTTGCGGAAGTACTCCGGGTAATAGGAAAGCAATTTTTTTATCACATAGGTGTCGATTTCCTTGCCTTCCACGTCCCACATCTGCTCATCACAACCAAGATGCGAAAACGCGTAGTAAGCTTCCCGGATCTCGTCCTCGCCGGCAAGAATTGAAGAGGCTGCGAAGAACGGGGCAGAAGCGTTGTCCGGATGTTGAGTGCTCATGCAGCTCGGTATTTTCATAGTGTCTACTCCATTGTATAGAAAATCAGCGCTTCAATATTCCTGAAGCAGTGAGAGATTGTATCTTCCCGAAGTTGGTGCGGTCCCCATAGGACAAAAAGACGCAACTATTCACCATGTGTTGCAAAAAAGACCTTAATTCCTTGGGCATTGAACTTTTTAATCTAATATCAAAGTGAGATAGCTTAAACTTGTCATATTATGATAAAAAGTTCTTTTAGTAAAGAAGAATTTTGTTTGATCCCTGTCTGGTTTAAGAGTTTTGAGCATGTTTTTCTGCTCAGTTGTTTCTATTGCTGGTTTTTTGTCCAAGATTTCATCTGCTTGAACCATATTTTCCATGTTGGTTTAAGTGAAGTTTACAATCACATAAGGAGTTGAATAACTGCAAAAAATAAGGCCTGGATGCTCAGCTGCCTGATATGATGAAATTATCTGCGCCAGCTTGGAGCGGCAATCAATGCAGGAAGGTTTACAAAAAGTTTAGATCCTGAGCGGTGATTGGAAGGCCTGGTAGGTGCAGGTTACTTCCTGTAGGGAAAATATCTGAGTAAGCAGGTATCTGGTTAAGTTTAGGGAAGCAGGGAATATAACGCCAGGCCTCGAAGGTGCTGCCGAGGCCTGGCGCTTTCGTCTTGGATTTAGGTAAGTGGGGGCTTGAGCAGATTTATAATCCCAGATTTTTTCGTTTTTGAGTTATATGTTGATCAATCATGTCTGTCGCCTTGAATGGATCCGGTTCAATCCCGAATTTGGCACCCACCAGGCTTTCCAGTCCCTCCAGGGCAAGATTGGTAACTGTTTCCGATCCAGTGATATGCGGCGGGTGTCCCAGGTGAGTAAATATCCCCGAGGCTACGCAATAGGTTCCGATAGCAGCTGCCTTTTCAGAGTACCACTCCGGGGAGGATCCGGCCAAGGGCAGATCCGAAATGTCCACGCCCAATTCGTTGGCCAAGAGCCCTGCCAGTTGAAGTATCCGGGCATTGTCTACGCAGCTGCCCATGTGCAGGACCGGAGGCACGCCCAGAGAGCCGCACACTTCCTTTAGGCCCGGACCGGCCATATCTGTGGCCTCAGGGAGCAAAAGACCCGCTTTTCCTGCAGCACTGGTAACACATCCAGTAACCAGGACCAGTATGTCTCTTTTGATGAGTTCCCGGGCCAGGTTAACGTTGCTATAGTCCTGCTGGTACTTGGGATTGTTGCAGCCCACGATGGCTGTAGCCCCCCTGATCTTACCGGTCTTAATGGCTTCGAGCAGCGGCCCGGGGGTTCCGCCCAAGGCCTCAAGCAGGGCTTCGTTGGAGAATCCTGTGGTTAGTTCCACTGGTTCTTGCGGGATCTCCACCTGGTTCCCACTGCGCTTGGTAAAGCCTTCTATGGCCATTTTTACCAGTTTATGGGCCTGCTCGGCAGCATTCTCCATGTCGAACCGAACGTGTTCCGCGCCGGTGAACTTGGCTTTGTCCGCAGTGGTGACCATCTTGGTGTGATAACAGTTTCCGGCTGTCAATAGGCTGGGCATGATGCACTGATAATCCACTACGATAAGTTCTACTGCCCCTGTGACAATAGCAAGTTCCGTCATGAGGTGGTTGCCTGCCAGGGGAATGCCCTGTCGCATCATTAACTCGTTCCCGGTACAGCAGAGACCGGCCAGGTTTATCCCTGCAGCCCCTTTTTCCCGGGCCAGATTGACCATGTCCGGGTCATGGACCGCTTCCACAATTTTTTCGGAAACAATGGGATTGTGTCCATGCACCAAAATGTTCACCATGTCTTCTTGGAGAACCCCCAGGTTGACCTTGGATTTTTGAGGCTTGGGAGTACCAAATAAAATATCCGAAATCTCTGTGGCAATCATGGAGCCAGCCCAGCCGTCAGCTAAGCAAGTGCGGGCACTGTGCAGCATGAGGTTGGGAGCGTCGTGGTCACAGCCCATGTGGGTGCGGTGCATCATTTCCGCGATCTCGCGATCCACTCCCCTGGGGGTTACCCCTAGATTACGCCAGATTTGCCGGCGTTTTTCAGGGACCCGGGTTATAAAGGAGACCTCTTCCAGCCTGCTACCAAAGTTAGCAAAGAATACTTCGCTTAGATCCCCGGCTACTTCACGAGCATTTTTGCCTTGGGTTGTTATCCCCAGTTCCTGAGCCACCCGTATCAGCTTGGCTTCATCCTTGATGCTGTAATCTTGGGTATTGCCGTGGGCAACTGCATGCAAGGCCTCGATGCAGTCCCGGCCGTGATCGGAGTGGCCAGCTGACCCCCCGGCCACAAACCGGCCAAAATTGCGGGCCACGATGACATCTCCGTCTGCACCGCACACACCCAGGGGGGCGTTCTTCCGGATTTGACAAGGTCCCATGGTGCAGTTGCGGCAAGTAAGACCGCTGTAACAAAACTTGCAATGTGGTTTTTGTTGTTCCAGGCGGTCCCAGGCGGTGCTTACCCCGTCTTTTTCTGCCTTGCGAATCATCTGGGCGGCATCTTCCCATATGGTCTTCTCTTCAATAGTCTTTTTTTCTTTGGCCATAAAGATCACCTCTTGTTAGAAGTTACTGGATTTAGTTTGGTCAGGGGGGTAAGAGTTGTTTTTTGGTAACTATTCCCCAAATCTTTTTGCGTGCCGTGCCTCCCGGCTCGCGCTTTTCTAGACTCGGCTTACGGGGGCATTCCTGCCCCCACCGGACTCTTGGCTCTGTGCACCTTCTCAAGATAAGTGCAAAATGGAGGCTTTTGCTTTAATCTTATTCCGCGTTCTTGGTGCGGTCCGGCTTCCCCCATAAGCCTCGCCAAGAAAATCGGTGAGCCTCCCTGCAAATGCACGCAAAAAGCTCCGGTGAATAGTTTGGGTAAGACGTGGTGAATAGTTGCGTTTTTTGTTCTGAAAAAAACAATATTTTGTGAAATTTAGTGAACAATTGGTATTTATTTGAGTTTCGTTTAAATAAAATTTTTACGCAAATATTGTCAATGGAGGTTTTTTGAAAATAACGTTTATAATTATCTGCGAATAGTTATTAGGAGCATAAATTTTTGGAAGGTTTAGCAACGAAACTTATTATCCAAAGGTCCGAGAATTCTGCAAACAGGCCTACGTCGCTCACACAGTTTACGCCCAGTTTGCAGAACCCTCGGACCCAGGGAAAGAGTTGCTGCCATAATAGTAAGGCTGTTTATAGAGCCAAGTTTCGTTGTGTTAGTAGTTTTTAAAGATACATTAACCTTTAATACTTTCTTGCTTTGTGCTATCCAAACCATGCCTCCCATTAGCAGGCTTATAAGGGCACCGGGAATTTATTGCCCCCAAGCTTTGCTTGGGAGAAGATTTGGGGCGCTCTGCGTCTTGGAATGACCGCGGAAGAGGTCCGGATAAGTTTCCACTCGGAGCTTGAGAAAGACAACGATATGTAGTTGCGGGATTGCCTGTTACCTTTGTAGCGCTATTTTTGAATATAAATATCGGACGAAGCACTCATGAATATTAAAGGAATAAAAATAAATACTTTTAATGATGCACTGGTCTTTTTGACACAGCATGATCTGGAAGCAGTGCCTGGATATAAAAGGAATCAGTTTTTGTCTAATGTTGCTCGGTTGCTGGATATAGATGTTTGGGAAACCTTGTCTGAAGAGCAAAGGGAGTGGATCCTGACCTTGAGGAACAGCTTCAACGTAACCGTAGCTCATATGGCGGCTGAACAAGGCAATCTTCCCAGAGATTTCAATATTTGGGATCTGGCGGATAATAAAAATAAGAGCGTGGCTCATGTGGCAGCTGAACACGGTAATATCCCTAAAGGCTTCGATTGGAAGCACTACGGTTTGATGCGTGATAATGAAGGGCGCACCGTGTATCATGCCGCTGCCCGAGGGGGATGCCTCCCAGAATGGTTCGATATGTGGGATGCGGCGGATGAAGATGGATTTACCGTAGCCCATTTTGCGGCTTGTCACAACAATCTCCCTGGAAATTTTGATTGGGAGCGATACGGTATGATGAGGGATAATAGATATGGTGAAACCGTGTACCATGAAGCGGCTTCAAGCAAATGCCTGCCTAAGTGGTTCCATAGTTGGGACATAGCAGATAATAATGGCAAAACCGTGGCTCATAATGCGGCATTACGAAGAAATCTTCCCAAGGATTTCGATTGGGAGCGCTATGGTTTGATGCGAGATAATGAAGGACGCAGCGTGTATCACTTTGCTGGATATACCCAAAAATATATAGCGATTAAGATATTTGAACACCGGGGACGGTCAATATTAAAAAGGCTGCTGAGGTTGTCAAAATAGATTTTGAAAATTTTTGGCAAAACCGGTATTTAGGTTTCCCTGAAAGGTTACTTTAAGCAGGCTGAGAAAAAATCCTAAAGAACATTTCGAGGAAAATGGTATGTATAACAATGCATCATCTTCGGCAGGCTTTGAAGAAAAGAACATCTTGATTGTCGAGGACAGCAAGATATTTTCACATCTTTTGCATAATGCAGTGGTGGATGAACTGGGGATGGAGGTAGTTGTTTGCTTTAACTTGACTAGGTTTTTACTATCTTAGTGTGTCTCGAAGAATATATTTGCCCCTTGTGGGAATATGAATTAGGATGGGTGGTTAAACACCATTCGTTGCCGGTTTGTTCAGCTGGCAGTTGAAAATCTTGGAATTATGCAGGGAGGAGACGATGGAACCTAGAGAATTTGTGCTATACAGCGGGGGAGCCAAGGGAGCCGAGGCATGCTTCGGGGAGCTGGCGGAAAAGTACGGTCTTACAGAGGTCAACTACAGTTTTGAAGGACATCCCATCGAAAGAACCCGCGGAATTAGATATCTGACCAACCAGGAACTTGCCCAAAAAGACGTAAGCATAGCCTATGTTTCCAAACTCATGAACAGGACCTATTCCCGGGCTCCCATCTTCCGCAAGGTTTTGCAGACCATTTGCTGGCAGGTTACCAGCGGAATGGAGGTTTACGTGGTAGGTCATATCCTGGAGGATAATACCGTAAAGGGTGGTACCGGCTGGGGAGCGGAATACGCCAAGATTTGCAATAAGCCCCTTTTCGTGTTTGATCAGGTCAAGGATGCTTGGTTTCAATGGATGGAAGGGGAGTGGCAGCAGGTGCAGGCCCCGGCGATCTCCAGCCAGTACTTTACCGGAACTGGGACCAGGTTTCTAGAGGACAACGGCAGGAAAGCCCTGGAAGATTTGTTTGAGAGGTCTTTCGGTGCTTGACGGCTAATCCACCCATTAGAAATATCTTGGGGCGAGCAGTATTCTTTACATAGTATAAAGCCCGCAGGTGAAGCCCCGCGGGATCTGGGAATAAAAAGATTGCCTTAGCGAAGTTCAGCCCAATTCGCTATAACCTTCAGGAATATGCCGTCCCGCGGCTCAACCCCGCCGTGGCCGGGACTTGTTATTTTGTAACGGTCAATAGATGGCATCGAACTCGCACTTTTCTATGCAGCCTAAGCACTTGATGCAGAGCCGGGGATCTATCCGGGCTTGCTCCTTTTTTTTCCAGGCAATGGCCCCTGCGGGGCAATTCTTGTAACACAGCCCGCACCCGGTGCATTTCTCGGGATCCACAACGAAACTGATCAGATCCGGGCATTTAAGGGCAGGACATCTCTTGTCCCGGATGTGGCTCAGGTATTCCTCCCGGAAGTATCTCAGGGTGGAGAGCACCGGGTTAGGGGCAGTCTGGCCCAGTCCGCAAAGGGAGCTGTCCTGAACGGTGGCGGAGATGTTCTCCAGTTCCTCCAGGTCCTGCATACTGCCGTGACCGGTGCGAATGCGGTCCAAGATGTCCAGGATGCGCGCGGTGCCTTCCCGGCAGGGGGTGCATTGACCGCAGGATTCCTCCTGGACGAACTCCATGAAGAACCTGGCCATGTCCACCATGCAGGTGTTCTGGTCCATGACTATCATGCCGCCGGAGCCCATGATGGCCCCCGCCTGAGTAATGGCCTCAAAATCCACTGGTAGATCCAGGTGCTGGGCCGGAACACATCCCCCGGAAGGACCTCCCAATTGTATTGCCTTGAGCTCCCTTTTTTGGGGAATACCCCCGCCGATATCATGGATTATCCGGCTCAGGGTGGTTCCCATGGGCACTTCCACCAGACCGGCGTTGTTTATGTCCCCGGACAGGGAAAAGACCTTGGTTCCGGTGCTCTTTTCCGTGCCCACCCGGGCGTACCATTGGCCGCCGTTTTTGAGGATCAGGGGCACGTTGGCCAGAGTTTCCACGTTGTTGATCACTGTGGGGCGTCCCCAAAGACCCTTGTGTGCCGGGAAGGGCGGCCTGGGCCTGGGCATGGGACGCTCCCCCTGAATGGAGCGGATAAGAGCGGTTTCTTCCCCGCAGACAAAGGCCCCGGCCCCTTGGCAGATCTCCAGGTGGAAATCGAAGCCGCTGCCCAAAATATCTTCCCCTAGGAGGCCGTATTCCCGGGCCCTGTTCAGGACCGCCTCCAACCTGCTCAGGGCCAGGGGATACTCAGTGCGGCAATAGATTATTCCTTGGCTGGCGTTTATGGCTTTGCCCGCAATGAGCATGCCCTCCAGGACAGCCAATGGATCGGTCTCCAGAATGCTTCGGTCCATGAATGCCCCCGGGTCTCCCTCGTCCGCGTTGCAGATAACGTACTTGAGATCGCTGTCATTGTGGGCTGCAAAGCCCCATTTCACATGGGCCGGGAACCCGGCTCCGCCCCTGCCCCGGAGCCCGGAGTGCTCCATTTCCTTCAGAATTTCTTTTGGTGTCAGCTCCAAGAGGGCCCGGGCCGCGGCGAAATACCCGTCCCTGGCGATATACTGCTCCAGGGAGTCTGGCTGGATTAAACCTTTGTTGCGCAGCACCCAGGGCAATTGATGCCGGAAAAAGGGTATCCGGTCCTGCTGGGGTATGATTTCTCTGGATGCCGGATCCTGGTAAAGCAGCCTGGATACCGGGGCTCCCCCCAGGATATGGCTCTCCAGCAACTCTGGCAGGGCCTGGGTGGAAAGCCTCTGATAGAATATGTTTCCGGGTTGAGCCACCAAAATGGGTCCCTGGGCGCAAAAACCGTTGCAACCGGTTTCCACCACGTGTACCCGGTCCTGGAGCCCCCGGCTTACTATCTCCTGCTCCAGGGCCTGAGTTATATCCGGGCTGCCTGTGGAGCGGCATCCGGTGCCCCCGCACACCATGAGATAGGTGTTGTGGTCCCGGAAATTGATCCTGGAGGCGTATTCCTCTTTTATGTCGCGTAGGTCCTTCAACCGGAGCTTTTTCATGATCGCCTTCTCGATCCCGGATCCTGGTATTCTTGAAGGATTTTCAGGGTGTGCTCCGGGGTTAAATGGCCATACGTGGTTTGATTCACCAACATCACTGGGGCCAGTCCGCAAGTACCCAGGCAGCGTACGGATTCCAGAGAGAGGCTGCGATCCGGGGTGGTCTCTCCTTCTTGCAGGAAATAGACCTGCCTGAGCCGGTCCAGGATGCGTCGGACGCCCTTGACGTGGCAGGCTGTCCCGGTACAGACTCGGATAAGGTTCCTGCCTTTGGGGTTGAAGGAAAACAGGGAATAAAACGAGGCAATGCCGAAGATATCGCAGGAGGGCCGGTTCAACCTCCGGGCCAGGTAATCCAAAAGCTCGGAAGGCAGGTATCCAGTGATCTCCTGGCAGCGGCGCAGGACAAAGGTTTCCCTCCCGGGTATGTTTTCGCTCTCCTGTAGGATGCGGTCCATCTCCAGCCACATCTCGGGAGTTATCTCCGGGTGCTGTGGCTTGATATCACCCTGGAAAGGTTTCTCAGGCCTAGTCATCGTTTACCCCCTTTTCCAGTCGCACCGCACAGGCCTTGTATTCCGGGATGCCGGATACCGGATCCGTGGCCGGGCTGGTGAGAACATTGGCGGCTGCCTCGGCAAAGTGTATAGGAATGAACACGGTTCCCGGTTCGGTTCCGGGAACGATCCGGGCCCGGGCCTGGATCCGCCCCCGGCGGGAGGTGATTACTACCCGGGTCCAGTCCTTTAACCCCAGATTGTGGGCATCCCGGCCAGAGACTTCTACAAAGGGTTCCCGACCCAAAAGGTTCAGCCCGCGCACCTTGCGGGTCATACTTCCGCCGTGGTAGTGATAGAGCATCCTGCCCGTGGTCAGCCACAAGGGGTGTTCCTGGTCCACGCTCTCAGCTGGAGGGGAATGGCTTACACACTGAAATCGGGCAGGATCTTCTGGGAACCCCCCCGAGTGCAGCACCTCAGTGCCTGGATGCCCGGGTTCCGGGCAGGGCCATTGTATGCCTTCCTTTTCCAAGCGGGAGTACTCAATCCCTGCATAGGAAGGAGTGAGCCGGGCTATCTCCTGCATTATCTCCCGGGGGGAGTCGTAGGACATGGGGTATCCGAACCTGCTCGCCAGGTCCGCTAGGATTTCCCAGTCCGGCCGGGAATTCCCTGCCGGGGAAATGGCCGGTCGTACCCGCTGCACCCGCCGTTCGGTGTTGGTAAAGGTCCCGTCCTTTTCTGCATAGGAGCAGGCCGGCAGGATCACGTCCGCCTTGGCCGCGGTCTCGGTAAAAAAGATGTCCTGGACCACTAGAAAATCCAATTGATCCAGGGAGTTATGTGTGTTAAAGTTGTCCGGGTCGGAAAGAACCGGGTTCTCGCCTATGATATACATGCCTTTTATCCGGCCCTCCCGGGCAGCAGGAAACATTTCGGTCATTCTCAGTCCCGGGATGGCTGGCAGATGATGCACTCCCCAGGAGCTGGCCATCTTGTACCAGTGGCCGGGATCGCTGACTTTCTGGTAGCCGCTGTACACCTCAGGCAAGGCCCCCATGTCGCAGGCCCCCTGGACGTTGTTCTGGCCCCGCAGGGGATTGATGCCTCCTCCGGGAACGCCCACGTTGCCGCAGGCCAGGGCTAGGTTGGCCAGAGCCAGGACATTGTCCGTGCCGCAGGTGTGCTGGGTGATGCCCATGGTGTACCAGATGGAGGCGGGCCTGGCCTGGCCGTAGAGCTGGGCCGCCCGGATCAGGTCTTCTTCCGGAATCCCGGAAATCTTCCGGGCATATTCCGGGGTGTAGCTGCGGACATGTTCCCGGAGGCGGTCCCAGTCCCGGGTGTTCCGGTCTATATAATCCTGGTCCTGGATGCCTTGATCCAGGATCACGTTGAGCAGGGAGTTGATCCAGGCTATGTCCGTGCCCGGTTTGGGACGCAGCCAGATATGGGCGTACTCCGTGAGCTTGATTCGCCTGGGATCCGCCACGATAAGCCTGGCTCCCCTGAACTGGACCGCCCTCTTGATGGCGGCGGCTATTACCGGGTGGGTCTCGGTGGTATTGGAGCCTGCCACCAGGATAACCTGGGAGTTTTCAATATCCCGGATACTGTTGGTCATGGCTCCGCTTCCCAGTACCTTGGCCAGACCGGCCACTGAGGGTGAGTGTCAAAGCCGGGCGCAGTGATCTATATTGTTGGTTCCCAGTACGGCCCGGGCGAATTTCTGGGAGAGGTAGTTCTCTTCGTTGGTGGCCCGGGCCGAGGCTAAAAGGGCCAATTTCTCCGGACCGTGGAAATCCCGGATTGTTTTTAGGCGGGTGCGCACCAGGTCCAGGGCCTCGTCCCATTCTGCAGGCCGGAAGCCAGTGCTTTCCCGGATCAGCGGATGTCTCAAGCGCTTGCGGGAGTGCACGAATTCGAACCCGAATCTGCCCTTTACGCACAGGCTGCCGTAGTTGGGGGGAGTATCCGGGGCTCCATCCACCCGGTGCAGCAGACCGTGCTTGTGATGGATATGGATTTGGCAGCCCACCCCGCAAAAGGTACAAGTGGTCCGGACTTTTTCCGTTTCCCAGATTCTGGGCCTCTGCCTGGCGTCCGGGGAGATCAAAGCTCCAGTGGGGCAAACCTGGAGGCATTCCCCGCAAAAGACGCAATCCGAGTCCTTGAGGGGTCTGTCCCCGGATGCGGCTATCTTGGTGTTCATTCCCCGGTAGGCGTAACTTATGGCATTGTTTACCTGGATCTGGCGGCAGGCCTGCACGCAGCGCCCGCAGAGCACGCATTTGTTGAAATCTCTGAGAATGAAGGGATTTACCGCTTCGGTACGGTGGGGCACCTTTCTGGGTGCAAAACGTTTGGGGTTAACCTGGTATCTAAAGGCCAGGTCCTGAAGGGTGCACTGGCCTGCAGCCGGGCAGAGCAGGCAGTCGTGCTCCCCGGATGCTAAAAGCAGCTGCAGGTTGAGATGCCTGGACTTAATCACCCGGGGGGACTCGGTATATATTTCCATGTCCGGCTGGGCCGGGGTGACGCAGGCGGCTGCCAGGGTGCGGGCGCCCCGGATCTCAACCACGCACATCCGGCAAGCACCCGTGGGTGAGGTGTGCTCCAGGTGACACAAAGTAGGAATAAATATGCCGTGCCTGCGCGCGGTTTCCAGGATGGTAGCTCCGGGTTCCAGGGTGAGTGCGGTGTCGTTTATTTTCAGGGAGATGTCTTGATGCATTCGAAAGGCTCCTGGTGCAAGGACGTACAGATTATGGGAGCAGTTGGGGCATTCCTGCCCCCACCGGACTCTTGGCTCTGTGCATCTTCTCAAGTTTGGCGCAATATCACGGCTTTTGCTTCTGTCTCGTTCCGCGTTTTCAGTGCGGTCCGGTTTCCCCCATAAGCCTCGCCAAGAAAACCGGTGAGCCTTCCGGCGAATGCACGCAAAAAGATCCGGTGAATATTTTGGTGAATAGTTGCAAAAAACTAACAGATTTGACCCTGTTTGCAAAGATAGACTGGACCTGTTTTTGGATTAGGTGATTGATTCTTTTTCTGGAGGGGGTTATATGAAGTTTGGTCGCATCTATTCACCAAATCTTTTTGCGTGCCGTGCCTCCCGGCGAAAGCACGCAAAAATTTTTTTAAAGTCACGGCTTACTACAACGAAACTTATTGTCCAGAGGTCCGAGAATTCTGCAAACAGGCCGTA
>CAZNYT010000064.1:0-12706 GCA_964577315.1 uncultured Desulfovibrionales bacterium | reverse complement strand
CCTGGTGGAGATAGACGTGCTCACAGCCATGGCCCTGGGGCTCAGCCTGGAGGAGCTGATTACCATCTACCGGGTCCAGTTTCCGGTGCTGCGCCAGTACGAGGCTGATACCTGGTATGACCGGAATGGCCGGATAGTATTCACCAATTCCAAGGGCCTTTCCGGGGTGGGATTCTCCAGGCCGGAGTGGAACGAGCTCACCCAGGAGACCAGGGACGATTACGGCCGGATAATCCGTATATCCAAATCCGGCGAAAACCTGACCCGGACCGTAACAGATGATACCCTCCCAGGTGGTCCCCGGGAAAAGACCATCCAATATGTCCCGCCCTTTGATAGGTGCAACAGAGAGGAAGATTACCAAGAGGTGTGGGCGGAATTAGAGCGACGAATTTAGAAATTTTGTTAACCAATCTGGTAAATAAAATTGACAAATTTTAGCCATGGATATAGTGTTTAAAAACAGCCGCGATGAAAAATTTTTCAACAACCGCGAACGTCTCCAGAAGAAATATGGCCAACCCAATGCGGATCGCATTATGCAGCGGATGCAGGAATTAAGAGCCATGCCCAACCTCTCAGCAGCAAAAAAGATGCCCCAGCTTCGTTGTCATCAGCTCAAAGGAGATCGCAAAGGAGAACTGGCTGTGGACCTGGCCCATCCCTACCGTCTCATATTCACTGTTGCCCAAAATCCGGAGCCGACCAAAGAGGATGGAGGGCTTGACTGGAGCCGGGTGGACACAATTCAAATCGAAAGGGTGGAGGACTACCATGGCAAACGCAAGAAAAAATAAATACCAACCCGATTTTGCCGTACCCCCTGGATACACCTTGCACGAAACTCTCGAAGCCATGGGCATGCCGCAGGCGGAGTTGGCAAAGCGCATGGGGGTTACTGAAAAACACATCACTGCTATTATAAAGGGGAAAGCCTCTATCAGCGAAGAAACTGCCCTTAAACTAGAGCGAGTTTTGGGCATTGATGCCTCTTTCTGGAGGAGCCTGGAACATCAGTACAGAAAATATCTGGCGGAAAAGGAGGAAAGAGAGCGTTTAAGCCGAGAGCAGAAGTGGCTGGAAAAGTTCCCTGTTCAAGATATGGTAAGATTGGGATGGATTAATAAGCACAAAGATCCAGTGGATCAACTGACCGAACTGCTTGCTTTTTTCGGAGTGGCGAGCCTGGAGGGATGGAAGAATGTGTGGGCTGATCAGGCTTCTTTCAGGAAATCCCGGAGTTTTCAGGTCAATTCCAACGCCATGGCTGCCTGGCTGCGCAAGGGCGAACTTCTGGCAGAAACCATGGAATGCAAACCATTCGATAAAAAGCGTTTCAAAAAGATCCTGCCCAGAATTAGAAAACTAAGTAACCTGTCCCCAGAAGAATATCTGCCCCATTTAAGGGAGTTATGCGCCGAATGCGGGGTAGCGGTTGTTTTACTGCCGGAGCTTCAGGGCACAAGGGTTAACGGTGCCACGCGCTGGCTTCGCAAGGACAAGGCTTTGATCCAGCTTAGTGACAGGTACAAGAAAGATGATCATTTCTGGTTCACCTTTTTTCATGAAGTAGGACACATTCTTCTGCATGGCAAGAAGGAGGTCTTTATCGAAGAAGAGACCAAGGAACACAAAAATTCGAAAGAGGAGGAAGCGGACAGATTTGCAAGGGATACTCTGATTCCACTTGACCAATATAAACAATTGGTTCGCAATAAGCCCTTGACCCTTGAGAAGATCAAGCTCTTCGCAAAAAATAACCAGATAGCTCCGGGGATTGTTGTAGGCAGGCTGCAGTACGACGGGGTGATTAGTTTTTCCCAGGGCAACAGACTCAAAAAAACTATCAATTTGGCTTGATAGGCTGTTTCGTTATGATGGCCCAAAATAGGTCAGCTACCTCTGTAGACACTCTTTCGATGTCCCACCTTGACAACTGTAATGATCAGTTTTTCGTCCAGCACCTCATAAATGATTCGGTATACCCCCTGCCGAATGCGGTAGCGTTCCTGTCCGGAGAGTTTTTCACATCCTTCCGGGCGTGGGTTTTCCTGCAAAGACTCTATGCGTTGAAGAACACGTTTAATATCTTTGTCGGGAATGGATCGAAGATCCTTGGAAACAGATTTTTTAAAAACAAGCCTATATTTTGCCATGAGCTTTAAGGTCGTTCAGCAGGGCTTCGTAGCTCACAGTATCCTCCAAGGCCCGTTCCTCGAATGCTTCCAGATCTTCCTGGTCCTCTGCCAGTGCTGCCCTCACCGCATCGTTCACAATATCCGAAACCGATCGCTGTGTATAGGCGGCTTTAAGCCGAAGAGCGGCATGCAGTTGGGGATCAAAGTAAACTGTTGAACGCTTGGAGACTTTTCCCATATCTTCTCCTCTAAATTTGATTGCCAACAACATAGCGCTGTAACGTCATGAAGTCAATTAGCTCCTGGAAAGAGACCATTAAAGGATAACTCATGGGTGTTGCCCGTGGGTCGTTTTTCTGCCATGCTTAGTTTGTGATCATCACCAAAATGTAAAAACCAGACCGGCATTCAATGATCCCATCCATTCTTACGCAGCAGATCCACCAGGGGGTTAAGGACTTCCTGTCCACCACCTTCCACAGCACCAACCCCTTTTTCCATGGGATGCTGGAGCGCTTTCTGGATACCGACGGCAACCTGAGCAAAGGTCCCTACATATCCCTACAATTGCCTTTCCAAAAAGGAGGAAACAAAGAATATTTTCCCCATATTCCCCTGAGCTTCACCCCTTTTCTGCACCAGGAAAAGGCCTTTGAGCGCTTATCCGGCCCGAACCCCCAGCCCACACTGGTGGCCACGGGAACCGGATCAGGAAAGACGGAATGTTTCCTTTTGCCCATCCTGGAACATTGTCGTCAGAACTTTGATCAGCCGGGAATCAAGGCCATCCTGATCTACCCCATGAATGCCCTGGCCTTTGATCAGGCTACTCGTTTGGCCAGGACCATCCACGATTCACCAGAGTTGCATGGCAAAATTACAGCCGGGCTTTTTGTGGGACAGGGCAAGGCGGACTCCTGTCCGGACATGACCAGGGATTCCATTATCACGGACAAGGAAATTATTAGGGACAATCCTCCGGATATTTTGCTGACCAACTACAAGATGCTGGACTACCTCCTGACCCGGGCCAGGGACGCCAGGCTGTGGGCAAAGAATGAACCGCGCACCCTGCGTTTCGTGGTGGTGGATGAGCTGCATACCTTTGACGGTGCCCAGGGCACTGACCTGGCCTGCCTCCTGCGCAGGCTAAAGGCCAAGCTGGGAGCCCCAAAGCATCACATCTGCCCCATCGGGACCTCTGCCACCTTGGGCGGGGACCAGTCCTGGGACCTCCTTCTGGAATACGCCCAGCAGGTTTTCGGGGAGCCCATGGATCAGGACGGGGTAATAGCCGAACACCGCCAGAGCGCGGATGAATTCCTCAGGGATCACCTGATAAGCCATCTGGATATACCCGGACCAGAAAAAAAACAGGAACTGTCCCCTGGGAACTATGCTACCTCACCAGAGTTCATTCAGGCCCAGGCTGGGCTCTGGACCGGCCTGGACCAGCCTGGCGATCTTGGGGAGGAAATTTGGGAAGTAAAACTGGGCAAAGCCCTGAAAGAGCATGTTTTCGTGCACAACCTGCTGCGGGTGATAAACAACCAGGTGCGCAGCTACCAGGACATTATCAGCGAGCTTGCGGGCAAGGCCTCCCCTCAGCTTAGACAGGGGGACTGGGAATATGCATACCTTCTCCTGAACAGCATTTTGGCCTGCATCTCTGCGGCCAGAATCCGTGACGAATCCGGTCTTCAACCCTTCATCCAGGTCCGGGTGCAGCATTGGTACAGGGAACTTCGGCGCATGGTCTGCCGGGTGGACCGGGTTCCGGAGATTAGTTTTTCTGATGATCTGACCCAGGAACAACAGGGTCAATTCCTGCCCCTTCTACATTGCCGGGAGTGCGGACAGACCGGTTGGGTGGGGCGGATGCCTATGCACGGCTCAAGCCTACAAACTGATCTCAAAAGTATCTACGTAGACTTTTTCAGTAAAAAGCCCACTCAGCGTTTGACCTTCTTGTTTCCTGAAGAAGGGGAAGGGGATTCGGAGTCGTTTCCCGGCTACCGCTTGAGGGTCTGCCCAGTTTGTCTGCGCCTGGGTCCAAGAACATCCGGGAAATGCGAAGATTGCGATTCCACGGACTCGATCTCGGTATTGTCTCCGGAGAGCGCAAGCCCTCACTGCCCTTCCTGCGGAGCGCATAATAGCCTGACCCTGCTGGGATCCAGATCCGCCAGCCTCACTAGCGTAATGATCGGCCAGCTCATGGCCTCCACGTACAACAGCGATCCCAAGTGTATCGCCTTCTCGGACAATGTCCAGGATGCGGCACACAGGGCCGGGTTTTTCGGGGCCAGGACCTTTCGTTTTACCTTCAGAAGCGCCTTGCAGCAGTATGTACAAAATGAGGGAGATGGCCGCAGCCTGGATCAGGTAGCTCAGGAAATGCCCAGATACTGGCAGGAGAGAATGAATCCGGAAACTTTCGCCGCCACTTTCCTGCCGGCCAATCTGACTTGGCTTCAGGATGCCGAGCACCTGGAAAGACACGATCATTTGCCCCGGGACTCTAATCTTTGCGATCTTATATACAAACGCCTGCGTTTCGAGACCGTATCCGAATACGGTTTCAGCAGTCGCATCGGCCGGACCCTGGAAAAATCCGGTGCTTCAGTGCTGCGCCCGGACCCGGAGCGACTCGAGCAATCTGTGGACCTTTTAAAAGATATGCTCCCCTCAGAACTGGAGGAAATGCGAGGCCAGCCCCTGGAACATCTGCCCGCCTTCCTCCTGGGTTTAATGACCAGAATTAGGCACATGGGAGGAATATTCGACCCGGATCTAGAGGGATATCTTCAGGGGTGGGGTAGAGAATATTATATCAGCCAGGGATGGAAGCTCTGGATGCCCAGCTTCGGTCCCAGAACCCGGACCCCAGGCTTTGTTACCACCCGCCCAGGGATACAGCGCTTTGCCCAACTCACCCGCTCCGGGAGCCGCAACTCCTGGTTCGAATGGTGGGCCTACCAACATTTTCCCAATTTGGCCCTGCGTCAGCCCACTCTGGCTCAAAGGTTCTACTACCTGATTTTCAAGTGCCTGGCGGATAAGGGCCTGACAGAAGACCGTTTCCAGAACAACCACCATGTATACGGCTTGGCGCCTGAATCCCTGCTCATCACGTGCAAAACGGCGCAGTTCCAATGCGGTGTGTGCTGGCATAGCATTTCCGGGGCAGATGCGGAGGCACCTATTTGGGAGAGCACGGCCTGTCTACGGCGGGGATGCAGCGGCAGATATCAACACACCGGAAGCGGACAGGATTATTATGGCAGTTTGTATAGCCAAGGCAGGATCAAGCGGCTGGTGGCCAGGGAACATACCGGTCTTCTGGACCGGGAAAGCAGAGAAGAATTGGAGCGCAGGTTCAAGGCCGAAGGAGATGAGCACAAGCCCTGGTATCCCAATCTGCTCTCCAGCACGCCTACCCTGGAGATGGGCATAGATATAGGGGACCTTTCCACCACTTTGCAGTGCTCAGTGCCCCCGGGGCAGGCCAACTACATCCAGCGCATCGGAAGGTCCGGGCGCAAGGAAGGCAACGCCCTGAATCTGACCGTTGCTGCAGGCAAGGCCCATGATTTATACTTTTTTGCCCAGCCCCAAGAGATGCTTCAGGGTTACGTCCATCCTCCAGGAGTCTTTTTGGATGCTTCAGCCGTGCTGGAGCGGCAGCTTACCGCCTTTTGCCTGGACTGCTGGATAGGGGAAGATCACGAGTCTGATCCTGTTCCCGGGCGTCTGGGAACGGTCTTGGATACCTTCAGGCGGGATGATGCTACTCTTTTTCCCCATAACTTGATTCATTTCATTCAGGATAACCAGACTAAACTTTTGAACGGTTTTCTGGCCTTGTTTGCTGGAGAATTGAGCCCGGATTCCAGAGATCATCTGCACCGCTTTGTATTCGGGGACACCCAGGAGACCCCTGGGCTGGGACACCGCATTCTGGGACGGCTGTTTGATCTTTACAAGGAAAGAAAGAGCCTCAAAACCCAGGTGGACCGCCTGTACCGGGAGATCAAGCGCCGAGAGAACAGTCCGGCCCGGGACCAGAATTATGAACGGGAGATGGATGAGCTGCGCAGGGAACGCTCCGGGCTTATGGCCCTGATCCGGAGCATCAATGCCAGGGACACCTACAACTTTTTTACCGATGAGGGGCTTCTTCCCAATTACGCCTTTCCGGAACAGGGGATACTCCTGAAATCCATCATCTACCGCCGCCGCAGAATCCAGCAACAAGGCCAGGGCAAATACGAATCCCTGGATTTTGAGTACGAGCGTCCTGCTTCTGCCGGGCTCAGGGAGCTCGCTCCGGGGAACCGCTTTTATGCTGAAGGCCGCAGAGTTGAGGTGGACAGGATCGATATGAAACAAGCGGAAGTGGAAGCTTGGCGCTTGTGCGCCAATTGCCCCCACTGCGAGCCCGAGGCCACGGCCAGGCAATACGCGGTATGCCCCAGATGCGGAAGCGTTCTCTGGAATGATCAGGGCCGCAGGCAGGATCTGGTTCGGCTGCGCCAGGTAATGGCTACCGCTCCGGACTGGATGACCAGGATAAGCGATGATTCTGATGACCGGGATCCCATGTTTTATACCACTCAACTTCTAGTTGATGTGGACCCTCTGAATATCAGGGACGCCTATCACTTTGATTCCCAGTATTGCCCCTTCGGATTCGAATTTATCTCCAAGGCGGTTTTTAGGGACATTAATTTCGGACCTGCGGGAGAAAACGCCCAGCCCCTTCTGGTTGCAGGCGAAGAGGTGGAACGCCCCGGATTTCTCATATGCCGGCACTGCGGCAAAGTCCAAAAAGCAGGCGGGGACAAGGGGCACGCCTATGGATGTCCGGCCCGGGAAAAAGATGATGACTCCAATTTCATTAAGAGCGTGTTCCTGTACCGGGAGTTTACATCCGAGGCCATCCGGATCCTGGTTCCCGTGACCGGTTTCGAGCCTTCCAGAAAGCGCTTGGATTCCTTTGTGGCTGCTTTGCAGCTGGGCCTCAGGCATCATTTCGGAGGCTCGGCCTATGCCATAGAACATCTGCAGTCTACCGTCATTCAGGAGCCTGTGCCGGAATCCGGGCTGCGCAAACAGTATTTGGTGATCTTCGATACCGTACCCGGAGGAACAGGGTTTTTGAAGCAGCTCATGCGCTCGGAAACCATGCTCACGGTTTTGGAAAAGGCCTGGCAGGCCATGCGGGACTGTGCCTGCGGCCAGAGTTCGGATCGGGACGGCTGCTACAGCTGTCTGCTGGCCTTCCGCAACAGCTATTCCATGCCCACCACCTCCAGGCAGACTGCCATGGAAATACTCTCCACCATTCTGAACCACCGCGGCACTCTGCGCCAAGCCCCGGATCTTAACAATATCCGGGTGGAGGGCTTAAGTGAGAGCCAGTTGGAATCGCTTTTCCTGGAGGGGTTGAAGCTGGTAGACAGGCAGGAAACTGATCTCAGTCTGCGTCAGGAAGTGGTGCGGGGCAAGCCAGGGAACTTTTTGCGCCTGGGTGGTCATGCCTATGAGATCGAGCCTCAGGTGGATCTTGGACAGAGCCACGGGGTTGCGATCCCCAGCCGGGCAGATTTCGTCATCTGGCCGTCTCGTGCCAGAGACGCTGGGAGACCCATTGCAGTTTTTACGGATGGCTTGGCTTTTCACCGGAATCGAATGGGGCAGGATGCGGCCCAGCGCATGGCCTTGGTGCAAAGCGGTAATTTTTTCGTCTGGAGCCTGGCTTGGAAGGATGTCCATTCCCAGGTGCAAAACAGAAGAGAAAAGATTGCGGATCTCCTGCGTCCCGGAGACAGCCGACTGGGCAGGGAGCAGTTTTCCCGGCTTCTGGACAGAATGGATCTGCAGAATTGTCGTAACCTCCACACCAGGGACAATTTCTCCCTTCTGGCTGAATTCCTGGCTAACCCCCATGAAAAACAAATGCAAAATTATGCTTTGGCTCAGGCTATCAGCCTCTTGGATATGCCCGGATCCAAGGATCCGGAGAGCAAAGAGGCTTGGCTGCAAGCCATGTCCGGGATAACTCCGGACCTGTTGGTTCGGGAAATGAAAGCCGAAGAGGATAGAGCAGTTTGGGGTGGGCTGGAATCCGGTCCCATCAGCCTTTTTGTTTTTGCTCCCTACAGGGTATTGCAGCAGGCGGATCCGGCAGGAGTGCTTCTTGTATGCTGTCTGGATGATGGTGAGCAGGCCCAGGAAGAGGCGGAGTTCGAACGTAGTTGGATCAATTATCTGCGTCTGTTCAATATCTTTCAGTTTCTGCCCCGGGCGCTTTTTGTGACCACACAGGGGCTGGAGCAGGATATGTACGCGCAACTGGTGGATTCGCTTTCCCAAGAGAGCCAAATGCCAGATACAGAAGATTATTCCGGGCAGGATCAAGCCTGGAAGGAGGTGCTGGAGCTTGTTGATCCAAGATTGCATGGTTGGGTCCGGGAATTGCGCAAGAAAAACCAGTCAATTCCGGAAGTGGGGTTTGAGTTGGTTCTAAACGGCCGAGTGGCAGCCGTAGCCGAACTAGCTTGGCCCGGAGAGAGGATGGCTTATTTGACCCGGGAGCAGGCAGAGGGGGCAGAAATATTCAGATCCCAAGGTTGGGAAGTAACAATAGCAGAGGATGGAGATTAATTGTCAATTAAAAGCTGTTATTATGGGCTGAAGCCCTGATTGCAGGGAGGGTATATCCTATGACCACTGTGAATCCCGCTGTAGCCATTTCCAGTGAATTTTTCACCGCTTTTGCCGGATTGCCCAAAAAGGTTCAAAACAAGGCGGTAAATTTCCTGTCCAAGTTCCGACAGGACCCTACCAGTCCCGGAATCAATTACGAAAAGATCCATGATGCAGGTCATCCAGGTTTCCGTTCCGTGCGCATCGATGAGGAGTACCGGGGCATAGTCTTACGCCCGGATCAAGGCAATGTCTATGTCCTGCTCTGGGTGGACCGCCATGACCAGGCTTATGCCTGGGCAAGGCGGAAAAAATGCGCGGTTCATCCGGAAACAGGCAGTCTTCAGGTTTATGAGGTTCGGGACACAGAAGCGGATGCGGAATCAAGTCCGGAAGCTGTTGATTCAGAAAATACCGGGTTGTTTGATGAATTCCGGGATCGTCATTTGGTGCGACTGGGTGTGCCTGAGGAGCTTCTACCCCGGGTGCGCAGGATCACTGCCCAGGATGAGTTGGACACCATGCGTGACATGCTGCCCCAGGAGGCTTTTGAGGCCCTCTTTTTTCTAGTAGAGGGGTTTTCTTTGGAAGAGGTGTACAAGGAAATGGATAAGGGAGAGCCCAAAAGGGAGGTGGATACCAGCGATATCCGGACTGCTCTGGAAACACCTGAGTCCAAACAGCGTTTTTATGTGGTGACGGATGATTTGGAGCTTCAGGCTATGCTCCAGGCTCCTCTGCAGAAATGGAGGGTGTTTTTGCATCCCACCCAGCGCAGGGTGGTGGAGCGTAACTGGAATGGGCCGGTTCGTGTTCTTGGTGAGGCAGGCACTGGCAAGACTGTGGCTGCCATGCACCGGGCCAAATGGCTGGTGCGCAATATGTTTACCAAAGATCGGGACCGGATCCTTTTCACAACCTTTACCAGAAACCTGGCCGCGGACATCCGAGAAAATCTCAAATCCATTTGTACCTCGGAGGAACAGGCCAGAATCGAAGTTGTAAACCTGGACAAATGGGTTTCGGATTTTCTCAAGCGCACTGGCTATGTCTCGACCATTGTCTATTCCGGGAGGACTGAGCCCCTCTGGGAGCAGGCTTTGGCTGTGGCTCCGGATGAGCCTGCTCTACCGGCCTCATTTTTCCGGGAGGAATGGGAAAATGTCCTCCAGCCCCAGGGAGTGACCACATTTGCAGAATATTCACAGGCTTCCCGCAAAGGCAGGGGAGTACCTCTGAACCGCAAGGCTCGTAAGGCCATTTGGCCGGTGTTTGAGGAGTACAGGTATTTGCTCAATGAAAGAGGCTGGCGTGAGATTGACGATGCTTTAAGGGATGCCAGGCATATCCTCAGTGCCCGGGAAATACAGTTGCCCTATAATTCCGTTGTAGTGGACGAAGCCCAGGACTTAGGTGCCCAGGCCTTCAAGCTGATCCGGAATATAGTCCCTGAAGGTCCAAATGATATTTTCATAGTTGGGGATGGCCATCAGCGCATCTACCGGCACCGGGTGATTCTGGGACGATGCGGAATAAGGATTGTGGGCCGCAGTCGCAAGTTGCGCGTCAATTACCGGACTACCGAGGAAACCAGACGCTGGGCGACAAGCGTTTTGCAGGGCGTGGATATAGACGATTTGGACGAGGGTCAGGACGAGAGGAAGGGTACTACATCCCTGTTGAGAGGCGTGGAGCCCAAAGTACAGCATTTTGAGTCTTTTGAACAGGAGTGCGAATATTTAGCAGATCTATTTTTGGAGAGAGAAAAGCAAGGGGTTCTGTCCAGCATGTGCCTAGTGGCCAGAACCGGGAAAATGCTGGAAAGGTATGAAAATATCCTGCAGAAGCAGGGCATCCAGACCTATCCTATCAAACCGGATACTCCAGAGGACAGGAATGCTTACGGATTGAGACTGGCTTCCATGCACAGGGTTAAGGGGCTAGAATTCGACCAAATAGTCATTGCCGGGGCTAATGACGGGGCGATTCCTTTACGCCAAGCCCTGGAATCCACCCATGACCACGCTGAAAAGGAGGATCGGGAGCTTAGGGAGCGGACCTTGTTCTACGTGGCCGCCACCCGAGCTAGACAGGAGCTCATTGTTACCGGATATGGCAAGCAGAGCGAATTCATTTCTTCCTGAAATCCTGTACTGTTGTGTGATCTAGAGTAGTTCGAAATCCCATCTTGAAACCGATTTTAACCCGGTTCTTTTTACTTATATGTAGATCCCTTCATGTTCTTGAAGAATGAATGCCGGCTGGAGGTGTATTTGGATTCCAGGGGCAGGATTATGGCGCTCGGCTGGTATGATCTGCCCGAGCACAAGAAAATGAAGGCCCAAAAGGTGATCCGGATTTATGGGAAGCTGCTCCGCATGCAGCTTGATGCGCCCAGTAAGGAGAAGAGATATTCTGTGAGGAAGCTGATGGCCCAAGGGAAAATTGTTATTAGGGGCGGGGAGTATGTCTTGCCTTGATTACGGGGGCGATAGGGCGAGTTTATTGATTGTATTGGGCAGATGAGGCAAAAAACTAAGAATATTTATTTTATAGATGCTATTGGGATTACAATCTGTGATTGCATATGCACCTAAAAGAAAAATTCCAGCAGGAAAAGCCCTGGGCCATACTTGGTTGGACCCGGAAACAGTGGAAGCAGTCTAAAATGTGGAAGAAGGCCGGGGTCTCAGGCAGGACTTTCTACAGTTATAGCTGATAACAGGCTATTTATTCAGTAAGATTAATAGGTTAGACTCTAAAATTATGTGAGACCCTACAGTAAAAAACAATGATTTCATCAAATTCTTATTTTAAAAGGAGTTTAAGGTTTGATATTGACATTATGACCCTACTAATAATTGAGGGGCATGGCCCATTTGCACACCAAAATGAAAAAGGGCAGGCCCTATTACTATGTAAGGGAAACCGCCCGGGTTGGCGGCAGATCCAAGGTAGTAAACCAGGTCTACCTGGGATCTGCAGACAGAATAATGGAGATGGCGCTGAACCGGGATCAGCCTAAACTCTCCAACTTACAGACCAAAGAATACGGTTCCTTATTCCTGGCCAACTTGGTGGAAAGCTATATCGGGGTATCGGATATTATCAACTCAGTGGCCACAGATAGCAAAAACGGCAAATCTCCCTCTATCGGGGAATATTTCCTGTTCTCTGTGTTCAACAGGATGATCGAGCCCAGATCTAAGGAAGCCCTTAGCGAGTGGTACAAGAACTTTCCCGTGCATTGGATCCGCCCCATAGATGAGGATGCCCTGAACTCCAAGATGTACTGGAAGAAATGGGAGCAGCTGAGCTCCGAGCAACTCCAAAAGATCGCCTATTCCTTTTTCCAAAAAGTGAATTCACTTGAGCCGCTTGGATCTGACTGCCTTTTGTTCGATACCACCAACTACTTCACCTACATGGATAGCAAAACATCATCGGACCTAGCGGCTCGGGCCAAAAACAAGGACGGCAAGCACTGGCTGCGCCAGATCGGTCTAGCCTTGCTGGTACCTAGGGACACCGGGATCCCGCTTTTTTACAGGGAGTACGAGGGCAACTGCCACGACTCCAAGCTTTTCACCAGGCTCCTGGATGAGATACATTCGGCCATGAAAGAGTTAAGCGACCAGGACAGGGAGCTGACCCTGGTCTTTGACAAAGGAATGAATTCCGAAGTCAACATGGAAAATATAGACATCAAGGAAGACCTGCACTTCATCACCAGTTATTCCCCATACTTTGCCAAGGACTTGGCCGAGAAGGACCCCGGCACTTTCACCCCGGTAGATACAGCGCCCAACCGGGATCTGGTCAGGCAAGGCAAAGAAGAGGAGCAGATAGTTGCCTAC
>CAZNYT010000063.1:0-12975 GCA_964577315.1 uncultured Desulfovibrionales bacterium | reverse complement strand
ATTTTGATATACGCTGCCTTGGAGTGAGTTTTTACGGCCTGTTTGCAGAATTCTCAGGACACGGATAGTAAGTTTGGTTGTAGTTCTAACAGTCTTATCATTAGGAGGTCTTATGGATAGAAACAAGGTGTTTTTCACCCCTTGGGAGAGCAGCGCCAACCTGCTGGAAAAAAGCAAGGAGCTTTACAAGAGTGCCGGGATATTCGACGTGGTTTCTCCTGGGGACAAGGTGG
The DNA here is from genome assembly GCA_964577315.1 of uncultured Desulfovibrionales bacterium. GTDB lineage: Bacteria > Desulfobacterota > Desulfovibrionia > Desulfovibrionales > Desulfonatronovibrionaceae > Desulfonatronospira. The sequence goes on along the minus strand of CAZNYT010000063.1, from coordinate 12,742 downwards.
CCATAAAGCTGCACGTAGGGGAACTGGGCAATCCCAACTACGTCCGTCCCTTCTTCATCAAGCATATTGTGGACCGGGTCCGGGAATTGGGCGGAAAGCCCTTTCTAACCGATACCACTACTTATTATCCCCTCCAGCGCAACAATGCCGTGGACCACATGGAAAATGCCGTTGCCCACGGGTTCGGGTTTGCCCCATTCCTGGTGGCAGATGGATTGCTCAGCGAAAACGGAGTAAGCGTGCAGTCCCCTGACCCTCTGCTTTCTGAGGTGGAGGTTGCCGGAGCAATATATTACGCAGACGCCATGATCACGGTTTCCCACTTGAAGGGGCATCCCTTGAGCGGGTTCGGAGGCGCCATCAAGAACCTGGGCATGGGTTGCGCCACCCAGAAGACCAAGCTGGATCAGCACCGCCTTCTGGATCTGAAGGTGGACCAGGAGATATGTGCTGGGTGCGGGAGCTGCCTCGAGGCTTGTTGGCTGGATATACCCCGGATTGAGGACGGCGCGGCAGTGATAGACAGCCCCTACTGCATGCGCTGCCCCCTATGCAGCTCAGCCTGTCCCGAGGAAGCCATCACCCTGGTGGGGCAAGACAGGATCCTTTCTGGGCTTGCAGTGGCTGCCAAAGGGGTTTTGGATTGCTTTTCCCCGGACAAGGTAAGCTTTGTAAATTTTGCCAACGACGTGAGCACTGTATGCGATTGTGCTCCGATACAGGGCGACAGATACGTCCAAGACGTGGGGATCTTTGCCTCCAGCTCCGCCCTGTCCATTGACGCGGCAGGCTTGCAGCATATCCGGGCTGAGCACCTGGACAAAATCCACGGCGTACGATGCATGGATCAAGTCAAGAAGATGCAGGAACTAGGAGAGATGGGAAGCCCAGCTCCGGAACTGGAGACAATCTAACCCTGCTCGCAACTATTCACCATATTTAACCCAAAGTATTCATCGAATCTTTTTGCGTGCATATGCCCGGGAGGCACGGCACGCAAAAAGATTTGGTGAGTAGTCACCCCTGCTCCCCATTCATCAGGAGGTCAGGATATCCCTGATCTGCTCCAGCTCTTTGCGGATCTGGAAAAGCATTCCTGAAGCCCGGTCTTCTTCCTCCAGGCGCATCTTGGCGCCCTCAATGGTCAGTTTGTCCTGGTACAAAAGCTTTTTGATGCGCTTTAAAAGGTGAATATGCTCCTGGGTATACAGTCTCTGCCCCTTAGAGGTACGCAAGGGCTTTAACTGGGGGAACTCGCTTTCCCAGAAACGCAGCACGTAAGGCTCCAGGTTCAAAAGCTCCGCGGCCTGGCCTATTTTGAGGGTCTCATTATCCCTGGACATAGCCCAAAACATAATCCAGCCGCAGAAAAAATCAAGGAAATCCCACGGGTAGTTTTTCCTGGAGGGTGTCTGCAATGTGTTGATGCATCCAGTTCACCTCCTCATCCTGGAGGGTTCTCTCTTTATGGCGGTAGGTAAAACGCATGGTGAGTTTCTTTTCCCGGCTCTCTTCCGGGTAGTACACATCCACAAGGGTGACTTCCTCCAGGGTGTTAGCCCTGGACTGACCGGCTAAATCCTGCTCTTCTAGGCTGCCTGGGGCAGCATTCAGCCGGGCCTGCTCCACCACCTCCCGGATGCTGGCGTATTCCAGATCCAAGGGGGCCACTATAGTCATGTCCCTCTTGACCACTGGAAATTTGGGCAGAGCCTGGAACCTGGGCTCAAGAGAAGCATAAATCTCTTGCAGCTTGTCCAGATCCAGGTCAGCGAACCATATATCCTTCCTGGCCTTGTATCCCCGGGCCAGCTTGGATCTGACGCGGCCCAGCCGTCCCAGGTCCTGGCCCCGGCACTGGCAGACCACGCAGGGATCCAGGTAGGGGTGATCGCTTCCCAAACGAAAACCGCCCTCTTCCCCAGCGAATATTTTAAGGAGATGCTCCACCAGTCCCTTGAGATCGTAAAAATCCGTATCCTCTTCCGGATGCGGCCAGTGTCCGCGATACCTGGGCCCATACAAAAGCAGGGCCAATCGATTGTTTTCCCGGACACCGGTCTCGTAGCTCTGGTCCTGCTCAAAGCTGCGGGCGACTTCAAAAAGGCGCATTCTGGGATTGCCCTGCCCCAGATTCAGCCTCAAGGTATGCAAAAGCCCGGGCAAAAGGTCCAAGCGCATCACATCCTGTTCCTCGCTCAAGGGGTTGTATATCTGCACTCTCCCTTCCCTGGGCAGGTTCAAAAAGTCCAGATCCGCCATGCCTACAAAATTGTAATTGATCACTTCCTGCAGTCCCAGTCCCTGGGCCCACTGCTTTATCTTGCCCTCGAAGGCGTACTCCGGGTCCATATTCTCCTGGTGCAGGGACTTTTGAACCCGGGGCAAATGCTCAGGGGTCCGGTCTAGGCCGTATATCCTCCCTATTTCCTCGATAAGATCCACCTCGCGGGTCAGATCCGGGCGGTATCCGGGTGGTGTCACCTCCAAAGATTCTTGCTTGGGCTGCACTGTACACCCCAGAGCCTCCAATACCTTGCGGCAATAATCCAGATCCACATCCAGGGCCAAAAGGCTTGTGACCCGATCCAGGCGAAGGGTTATATTCGCGAACTGGTACGGCCTGGGCTGGGACCTGGCCACTCCCTGGGCCACCTTGCCCCCGGAAACCCGGGCTAGCAACTCGGCTGCCCTGTCCAGGGCAAACTGGGAGTTAACCTGATCCACGCCCCGCTCGAACCTAAACGAGGATTCGCTGGACAGCCCCAGCCTCCTGGCGGTATGTCGGATGCTCAAGGGATCGAACACCGCGCATTCCAGAAGGACCTCACTGCTGTCCTGGCTGATCTCGGTGTTCGCTCCCCCCATTACCCCGGCCAGGGCTATGGGCTTGTTCCCATCCTGGATGAGCAGATCCTGCTCGCTAAGCTGTCGCTCCTGGTTATCCAGGGTAGTGAAATATAGTCCTTGCTCTGCCCGGGCTACCCGGATCACCGAACCCTCCAGGCGGTTCCGATCAAATGCGTGCAGGGGCTGACCCAGCTCCAGCATCACGTAGTTGGTGACATCCACGATGTTGTTTATGGGCCTTACACCCACAGCCAAAAGCCTGCGCTGCAGCCAATCCGGACTGGGCTGAACCGTGCACCCGGAAATGAGGCGGGCTTGATACAGGGGGCATTTTTCAGGATCATCAATCTCTATACTTATCTCCTGGGTGCAATCCCGGGAAGAGTCTTCACTGAGACCCACTCGGGGCGGATGCAGGGGGAGATCAAAGACAGTCGCCACCTCTCGGGCCAGGCCCAGAACACTTAGACAATCCGGCCGGTTCGGGGTCACCCCTACATCCAGGACATGTTCCTCCAGGTCCAGTGCTTGGTCCAAGCGGGTCCCTGGAGCAATCCCTTCCTGCAGGACCATTATTCCCGAGGCGTCCTGTCCCAGGTTCAGCTCCACCTGGGAGCAGATCATGCCCTGGGACTCCTCCCCCCGGATGCGGGTTTTTTGGACCTCTTGACCGCTGGGCAGCCGGGTACCATCCAGGGCCACGGCCACGTTCTGGTCCTTGTCCACATTGGGGGCTCCGCATACAATGGATAAATATTCCGAACCGCCCACATCCACGGTGCACAGGGACAGCTTGTCCGAGCTAGGATGGGGCTTTTTCTGCACCACCCTGCCCACTATCAAAGATGAGAGGTTCTCAAAGGGCCGGGTAATCTCTTCCACCTCCAGCCCTACCATGGTCAGCCTGTGGGCCAATTCCTCCACGCTGCCTTCAAAAGGCGTGAATTCCCGCAGCCAGGATAAACTAAGAAGCATTTGCCTTCCTTCAAACTACACGAACTGATTAAGGAACTTGAGATCATTCTCAAAAAACATGCGCAAGTCATCTATGCCGTACTTGAGCATGGCCACCCTTTCCACGCCCAAGCCGAAGGCGAAACCGGTATATTTCTCCGGATCATACCCGACTTGCTTGAAAACCTCGGGGTCGATCATGCCGCAGCCCAAAACCTCCACCCAGCCGGTTTCCTTGCAGACCCGGCAGGAACTGCCGTCCTGCATGCGGCCACTACCCTGGCACATGACGCAGCTGATATCCACCTCAGCGCTGGGTTCGGTAAAAGGAAAGAAGCTAGGCCTGAAGCGGACTTTGGCCCCGGCCTGGAAAATGCGCTGGGCAAAGGCGGTCAGGGTGCCCCGCAGATCAGCCATGCTTACCTGGGTATCCACCAGGAAACCCTCGATTTGATGGAACATGGGAGTATGGGTGAGATCCGAATCCCGGCGGTAGACCTTGCCCGGAGCAATGGCTGCCACAGGGGGGCTGCACTTTTCCATGGTCCGGATCTGCATGGGGGAAGTATGGGTTCTAAGAACCAGGGACTCGGTAATATACAGGGTATCCTGCATGTCCCGGGCCGGATGTCCAGGCGGCAGGTTCAGGGCCTCAAAGTTGTAGAAGTCGGTTTCCACCTCAGGGCCGGTGACAATCTCAAAGCCCAGCCCCACAAAAACATTGCAGATATCCTGAATTACACGGGTTACCGGATGAATGGAGCCAGTATCCGGGGTCCTGCCCGGCAGAGAGGGATCAAGCTCCTGCTCCCGGGAACGGGACAAGCTTTCCAGTTCCTGTTTCTTTTGCTCCAGGAGCTCGCCTAGTTCCGCCTTGACCTGGTTGGCGGTCTTGCCTGCCTCGGGACGCTCCTGTGGATCCAGCTCAGGCAGCTGGGACATGATACGGGCCAGCTTGCCCTTGCGCCCCATGAAAAGAACCCGGGCTTCTTCCAGATCCTGTAATGAAGAAGCCTGATCCAGGTGCTGGCTTAACTCCTGGACCAGGCTTTTTAGACTGGTATTGATCTCTTGGACCGAGCTCATTAATTGGACCCGGATTTGGCCAACTCTGCCAAGCGTGCAAAAGCGGCCTTTTCATGGACAGCCATATCAGCCAGCACCTTGCGATCCAGATTCACCCCGGCTTGATTCAGCCCGTTCATTAACTGGCTGTAGCTCAAACCGTGTTCCCGGGCTGCGGCATTAATGCGAACAATCCACAATCTCCTGAAATCCCGCTTCTTTCGCTTGCGGTCCCGGTAGGAATATGCCCAGGCGCGCTCTACTGTCTCCCGCGCAGTATAATAGAGTTTGCTCCGGGCTCCCCGGTACCCCTTGGCTTCCTTTAAATACTTTTTATGTCGTCTCCGACCGCTCTTACCTCTTGTTACCCGCATAAGAATCTCCTATTGGATATTTATCTCCCAAGACCTAAAGGTTGGGCATCATTCTCTTGATGGATTTCATGTTTGCGCTGTCCACAGTGGTTGTTTTACTGAGCCGGCGCTTTCTCTTGGATCTTTTCTTGGTCAAGATATGGCGCATATTCTGTTGGCGCCTTTTGACCTTGCCGCTTCCAGTGGTGGAAAAGCGCTTGGCTGCTCCGCGCTTGGTTTTGAGCTTAGGCATTATTACATCCTCCTGAATTGTAAACTTTTCATCGTTAACCTGGTAAGCCAAATAATTAGCAGAAACGCTTAAAGGCTCTGGACCGGATTACTGCATCCTCTTAAGCTGTAATACCAGTACCTGTACCTGAACCAATTAAGCTTATCTGCTGGAAGCTTTTTAGCTTCAAGCTAGGATTGGCTCTTCTTGAAATGTATCGGGGCCAGAAGAACATGCATGGAGCGGCCTTCGTATTGGGGTTCCTGCTCCACCTTGGCCACGTCCGAGGTCAAGTCGATAACTTTTTTAAGCAGCTCGGATCCTCTGTCCTTGTGTGCCATTTCCCGGCCGCGGAAAAACACCGAGACCTTGCACCTGTCTCCCTCTCCAATAAACCTGCGGATATGGCGAACTTTGGTCTGAAGATCGTTCTCGTCGGTTTTGGGCCGCAGCTTTATTTCCTTGACCTGGATCTTGGACTGTTTCTTTTTGGCTTCCTGCTTTTTCTTCTTCTGCTGGTACTGATACTTGCCAAAATCCATGATCCTGCAAACAGGGGGATCCGCGTTGGGAGCAACTTCTACTAGATCATACCCTTCCTGCTGTGCTGATTCCAGGGCTTTCTCCCTATCCATTATCCCCAACTGTTGACCGTCCACATTGATCACACGTACTTTTCTCGCCGAGATCTGCTTGTTGCGGCGAGTCTTAGTAGAGGTATCTATAACTCATTCCTCCCTGCTTAAATGGTTCATCCATATCCTGATATATAAGATCCTTTACTTCCTGCATGTTCATAAGGCCCAAATTCTTTCCGCCCCGCAAGCGAACGTTGAGACCGGACTCGCTTACTTCCTGATCCCCGGCTACCAAAACATAGGGAATCTTTTCCAGTTGAGCCTCGCGCACCTTGTAGCCCAGTTTTTCGTTGCGCAGGTCCTGATCCACTCGGATGCCTGCCTGCCGGAGCATATCAGTGCATTCCCGGATGTACTCGGCCTGATCGTCGGTAATGTTCATGAGCCTGGCCTGGACAGGGGCCAGCCATGTGGGAAAAGCGCCTCCGTAGTGCTCGATCAAAACGCCTAGAAAGCGTTCTATAGCACCTAAAATAACGCGATGCAACATTACAGGCCGGTGTTTTTGACCATCTTCCCCGGTGTAGCCCAAATCGAATCTCTCGGGCAGGGTAAAATCGCATTGGATGGTGGCGCACTGCCATTTGCGGTTCAAGGCATCTTGCAGCTTGATATCTATCTTGGGACCGTAAAAGGCCCCTTCTCCCGGGGAAACACCGTAAGGAAGATCCAGGGAGTCCAGGGCGCTGGTCAGGGCCTGAGTAGCCCGGTCCCAGGCTTCGCTGCTGCCAATGGACTTCTCCGGCTTGGTGCTTACCTCCACCACGTATTCGAACCCGAACAAATCCATTACGTCCTGGACAAAGCGAACCACGCCCGTGATCTCTTCCTGGAGCTGATCCGGTCTACACAGGATATGGGCATCGTCCTGGGTAAACTCCCGGACCCGCATCAGTCCGTGAAGCACCCCGGATTTTTCGTGGCGGTGCACCTTGCCCAGCTCGAAATAACGCAGGGGCAGATCCCGGTAACTGCGCAGCCGGGACTTGTAGATAAGGATATGGGCCAGGCAGTTCATGGGCTTGACCCCGTACTCCTGGTCCTCGATCCGGGTAAAATACATGTTTTCGCCGTAATTGTCGTAATGCCCGGATTTTTCCCACAGTTCCCTGCGCAAGAGCTGAGGTCCCTGCACTATCTGGTAACCGCGCCTAAGATGTTCCTTGCGCTCGAAATCCTCCAGGATATTGCGAAGCAGCGCCCCTTTGGGATGGAATATGGGCATACCCGCCCCGGCCTCTTCGCTGAAGCTGAAAAGATCCAGCTGCGGTCCCAGTTTGCGGTGATCGCGCTTCTTGGCCTCTTCCAGCCGAGACAGGTACTGCTTGAGCTCCTTGGAGGTGGGGAAAGCGGTTCCGTAAATCCTTTGGAGCATGGGCCGGTTCTCGTCCCCGCGCCAATAGGCCCCGGCCACAGAGGTTAGCTTGAAGGCCTGGACGTATCCGGTGCTGGGAACATGGGGGCCGCGGCAGAGATCGATAAATTCGCCGTGCTGGTACAAAGAAACCTGATCCTCGTCCAGTTCTTCCAAAAGCTCCAGCTTATAGTTCTCTTCTTTTTCCGAAAAGATCCTTTTGGCTTCCTCCCTGGAAACCACCATGCGCTGAAATGCTTCGTCCCTGGCCACGCTCCTGGCCATTTCCTGCTCTATTTTTTCCAGGTCCTCTGGGGTAAAGGGGCGCTCGTAATCGAAATCGTAATAAAAGCCTTGCTCGGTGTTGGGCCCGATGGTTACCTGGGCGGAAGGGAAGAGTTTCTTGACTGCTTCGGCCATGATGTGGGCCGCGCTGTGCCTTAGGATCTCCAGACCCTCGGTGCTGGACAGGGGGATGGGATCCAGTACTGAGCAATCCTTGTCCACCTGGGAATTAAGATCAAACAATCTGTCCTGGCACTTGCAACCCACGACCTGCTTCAATTTCTTTCCGGATAAGGCCTGGGAGAGAATGTCGCGGCAGGTAGCCCCGCTGCTCACCTCTATCTCTTCTTCCGGGGCTCCGGATACTTTCACCATTACCACTCCCGTTGGAAATAGATAAGGGAGGCTGAGAGCCTCCCTGTACATCTGATATTATGGTAGGCGCGAGGAGATTTGAACTCCTGACCCCTTGCGCGTCAAGCAAGTGCTCTCACCCCTGAGCTACGCGCCTACAATCCTTTTCAAAACAATTTGAATATCAAGGCCCAAGCTTGACTGTCAAGGAAAAAATGCGTTCTGCCCAGGCCTATTATCCTATTAATCACAACACTCTCTCTTGTCTATTCATGCAGCCAATCAATGAGCGCGAGCCGGTAGGCGCGGCACGCAAAAAAGATTTGGTGAAATGTTACCCAGGAGTTAGCATTACTTATTGACCTTGGATGATAAAAGTATTACCAAAGTAGTATCTAAATCTTATCTATATCATCCTGGAAACACCTTGAAAAATATGGAGTAAGAATGAAAGTCAAAACATCAATCACCCTGCCCCAAGACTTGGTGCATAAGATGGACAAGCTTTCCGGTTTCTACGGTAACAGATCCGCCTTGATCGAAAAAGCGGTCAGGATGTTGATCGAGACTGAAGAAAAACGGCAAAGAGACCTCAATGATCTGGAAATACTCAACCAGAAGGCAGAGATATTTAATGAAGAAGCAGAAGATGTTTTGTCCTATCAGGTGGATTTATGAAACGCGGGCAACTCTATCGGGTGCACAAAAAAGCATCTGAAGATCCCAGGCAATACAGGGTATTTGTTGTGGTAAGCCGGCAGGTTCTTTTGGACTCCCGTTTTTCCACAGCTATCTGTGCGCCGGTTTATTCCGCTTATCACGGCCTATCCACCCAGGTACCAGTGGGCATTGACAATGGTCTCAAACATGAGAGCAGTGTTCATTGCGATGAGCTTATCAGCATTCACAAAAGTTCTCTGAATAATTTCGTGGGCACCCTGAAGCCCGCCCAGATGGAGGCCCTGGATCTGGCATTGGCTATTGCCGTTGGGATCGATACGGACTGATCTTTCACAACTGATACAAATGTTTCAGTGACCCTCTGTCTTTGATGGACCCTGGGCAACAGTGATTTAATAAGGTCGGTCCTGAAAAATCCTGGCTGCCAGGGTGGATTTTCCTGATTGCCTGGGTCCAGTAACCACTACAATGGGAAAACCCTGGAACAGAGTTTTGATTGTTTCTTCTGCTTGTCTGGGGATATACATATGTATTGGCTGACTTGCATTTTGATTGCAACTCAGCCAAAAAGAATGCGGAAGTCAACCATTACAAAGAACTGCGACCGCTTTAAAGAACACTCGGCAAGTCGGTTCTGGAAAAGTCCTCACCTTTAAAAAGCAAGGGCTCGCCCTGGGCCTTGCTCAGTGCATATGCGCAGCAGTCGCCAATATTAAGCTCTACAGGATGACGCCCTTTGCCGAAGCTTTGCCAGGCCATTCTGGCCAGCTCGTATTGTCTTGGATCAAAAGGGACGATTTCAATTTTTAACTGACAAAGCAGAAGATCAAGCTCCCGGCTGCCTGGCTCGCCCTTTTTGGCTTCAATCACAATGGCCGTTTCCAAGGCGTTCACACTACTCATAAGCCTTTTCCAATCCAGAGCAATGGCCCTGGCAAATTCTTCGGCTTCGGGCTCACCGAGCAGGATACAGATCAAGGCTGAGGTGTCGATGACCATTAAGGGGCTCCATGGCTTTCATCGTAGCCAAGGATCGTCTCTGCAGTGCGGGAATCAAGGTCAGGAAGCTCGCTACACCGTCTGGAAATACTCATAATCTCCTGGATGGTGGCTTCTGTTGACTGCGTATCCTGGAAATCCTGCAGCCGTTTTTCCAGGGCGTGGATAATGGCCTGGGTAACACTTTCACCGCTTAATGCAGCTACCTGTCTCGCCAGTTGTTCGGCTTTTTGATTGCGAATACTAAGTGCCATATGACTCTCTCCTGGAAAAAAGAATGGATATTATCCTTGTATATACGTATTGAAAAGAGTCAAGCCTGTTTAAAGCTGGTTCACAGTTATCGATCCTTTCCGCTAATCCAGGAGGAAATAGTTCAGCTTTTCAAGTCCATTTACCTGCCCTTCCCTGTTCTTCATTATCACCACTTCATCGCCAGTCTCCTGGCATACATACTCTTCCCGGATACGCCTGCAAAAAGTCGGATCATGAGTAATTCAGCAACAAACCAAGCTCATAAGTCTTTGTTTTTATTGCCTGCCCAGTTAAACAGACCGCAGGTCTCCGTCGCAGACGGGTTTAACTTGGGACTCCTGACCCCTGTCTCCTGACTCCTGCAACTGCAAAAAGGACTTTTTGCAGTTGCATCCTCCCCGGGATCACCGAACCTGACCGTCAGGGTGCTCCCTTGTCGTAATATAATTGGCAAAGCCTCCCTTGCCATTATGCCTCATCGAAACAATCATAATCCATGCGCTTGATTTCGTAACCATTGGTGGTGCTTACATCCACGTCGGTAACCATTATTCCACAGTCACGCTCTTGGCCAGGTTGCGGGGCTGGTCCACGTTCCTGCCCAACTGCAGGGCGGTTTCGTAGGCCAGGAGCTGAATCGCAGGGAGCACTGCAAAGGAGCTTAGCGGCCAGGGCAGACCGGGCAGGTCCCAGCGATCTGCCTGCTTAAATTCCACCTCCCCGGGAGCAAGCAGAACAATCGGGCCGCAGCGGGCCCTTACCTCCTGCAGATTGGAAAGAAGCTTCCCGCTTACCTCGTCTCCCAGATCCACTGCAAAGGTGGGAAAACTCTTTTCTATCAGGGCTATGGGGCCGTGCTTCATCTCGCCTGCTGCGTAACCCTCGGCATGGATATAGGATATCTCCTTGAGCTTCAGGGCTCCCTCCAGGGCCAGGGGATACCCCAGGCCTCGTCCCAGAAAAAGAAAGCTGCGGCTGTCCTGGTACTTTTGGGCCAGTTGATGGGCCCTCTGCCTCATTGCGGGCAGCACCTTCTCCATCTCCCCGGGCAATGAGCGCAGACCCTGGATTATCTCGACTTCCTGCTCCGGGGTCATCACTTTCTTCCTGCGTCCCCAGAAGATAGCCAAAAGGATCAGGGCCACCATCTGGCTGCACATAGCCTTTGTGGAGGCCACACTTATCTCCGGGCCGGCCTGGGTATACATGACGCTGTCCGAAGCCCTTGCAATGGACGAGCCCACCACGTTGCAAAGGCCCAGCACCGGAACGTGCCGGTCCCGGGCTATGCGCAGCCCGGCCATGGTATCCGCAGTCTCCCCGGATTGGGAGATGGCGCAGACAATCTCGCTGTCCTCAAAAAGAATCCTGCGGTAGCGGAACTCGGAAGCGATCTCTACTTCCACCGGGATTTCAGCCCACTGCTCAAAGACATACTTGGCCCATAGACCGGCGTGAAACGAGGTCCCACAGGCCAGGACCCGGATGCGGGAGGGCAGGGGCATGTGCTCCACTTCCGGGATGGAAACGGCAGAGGTTTGGGCATCAACCCTGCCGCTCAGACAATTCCGGATCACCTGGGGCTGCTCCAGGATCTCCTTGAGCATGAAATGGGGATATCCTTCTTTTTCCGCAGCCCGGATGTCCCATTCCACGCGCTGTACCTTGCGGCTGAGGGACTGCAGGGTGCTGGAGCTGTAAAGCTGCCAAGCGCTTTTTTCCACCAAAAGAAGCTCGTCATCCTCCAAAAAGACCACATCCCGGGTGTAGGGAAGAAACGCAGGTATATCCGAGGCCACGAAGCAGCCATCGCTCCCGGCACCCAGGACCAGGGGACTGCCGCGCCTGGCGGCCCAGATGCATCCCGGATGCTCCGAGCTGATCAGGGCCACGGCAAAACTGCCCTGCACCTGGTTCAAGGCCCGGGACAGGGCCTGGGTGAGCGTATCCGAACTTTCCCTGTGCTCTGCCACGAGATGCACCAGGACCTCGGTATCGGTTTCCGAAACAAATTCATATCCCCTGGACTCCAGCCACTGCCGCAGGGAGGCATGGTTCTCGATTATGCCGTTATGCACCAATGAGAGCTTGTGGCTGTTGTCACTATGCGGATGGGCATTGACCTGGTTGGGGACCCCGTGAGTGGCCCACCTGGTATGGCCGATCCCGCATTGCACGGCTTTACGGGAATGGTCTCGACCAGGAATGAAACAAAAACCGCTCTGTTTAATGCAGGACTCCAGCTCGCTCAGCTTGCCCTGGGTCTTGACCAGATCCAGGCGGCCTCCTTCCTGATAGGCGATGCCAGCGGAATCGTACCCCCTGTATTCCAGGCGCTTCAGCCCCTCCAACAGGATGGGCACGGCCTGGTCAGTCCCGGTATAAGCTATGATGCCGCACATTATAACCTCCTTGATTGTACTTCCCAATTATCAATCTTAATACTTCTCATTAAATAAGATCTATATTCACGCAGTTCCCGCCTAGTCCGGGACTTTCCCAAAACAGACTGACTGGAATAGAAAGATATGAGCCTAGTTACATGTGTTATTGCATGCTGCAAAAAACAACATGTAATAAACAGGGCCGAAATCACCAAAAAATACAACTTAACCTTGTCCAGACAGAGTTTACAATTAAAAGTATAAACTATGTCTAGGGGGCAGCATGAAAACAACAGCCAAGGACTTAAGGTTTTTCTCCAGGGAAATCCTGGAGACAG
>CAZNYT010000062.1:8199-13246 GCA_964577315.1 uncultured Desulfovibrionales bacterium | reverse complement strand
TAATAGTAAGGCTGTTTATAGAGCCATGGTTACAGAGCCAAGTTTCGTTGTAGTAGGTCAGCAGGGCGCAAAACCGATAAATTTCTCCGGGTCTTGGATTGAGGATTGGGGTTACGTCTGGGTGTACAGACGCCAGACCCAATCCGCGAAATACCCGATGATGATGGGGAAGATCACACTTGCAGCCAAACGGACCAAGGCGAATTGCCACCCCATTATGGGGGCTTCGTAGATGAGCAGTCTGTGAAAACCGATCAAGGCCCAGGAGGATAAAAAGGCCACCAAAGGTCCCACACCGGCGCCCGCCTTGAGCAGAGCCGCCATGATCGGGAACAGGATGAACGGTCCTCCGGGCATGATAGCCCCGGCCAGGGTGCCTATGGCCAAGCCCTGGAAACCTGAGGCAGGCCCCAGTATTTGGGCCAGCAAATCCCGGGGGAGGATCTTTTCTACCATGCCGGCCATGATAAAGGCCACCACCAAAATGGGAAGAATGGTCCCCAGCATTTTCAGGCCGTCCCAGAGGCCTTCCTGGGCAAGCTGAGGATCCTTTTTAAAGGCGATAAAACTAACTGCTACGCAAAGCAGCAAAATAAAGACAAAGGTCCCTTTCATAGAGTAGTTCCTGGAAAAGTTGGGGGCTGTTTACAGAATAGATATCACCACGAACCGGCTTATAGTGGCAATTGATACTGGCTCAGTAATCAGGGCCTCTAATGGTCACAAATTTGTATCTGCAATAAGTTTCGCTGTTAGGAAACCCTTTTTATAGGTTGTTGTTAACTCCATGAATTTACAGGAAAAGATAGCTTTGACAAGGGAGATTTTAACCCGGGCCCTGGATTATAGTCCTGCTGAAGGGATATTCGTGGCTTGGACTGGAGGTAAGGATTCCACTGTGGCACTGGACCTTTGGAACAACTTCCTCATAGAAACGCGGCCGGATCTAGGGGTCCGTGCCCTGAACCTGGATACCGGATACAAATTTCCGGAAGTGTTGCATTTCAGGGATGAGGTGGCCAGGGAGCGGGGGATAGATTTAAGGGTGATTCGTCCGGATAAAAAAGAGCTGGAGATGGCAGAGAGGGCATCCAAGGTGGAATGTTGCCGCAAGCTCAAGGTGAACCCATTGCAAGATGCTATAACACAGCACTGCGTGCAGGGTCTGGTTACCGGCATTCGCAGGGACGAGCATCCCAGCAGGGAGAACACCCGAGAGATTCAAGAAAAGGATGCGGGGTATATACAGATAAACCCCATTGCTCACTGGACGGAAATGGATATCTGGTCCTATACCGTGCTTCATGGCCTGCGGTATTGTTCCCTGTACGACCGGGGCTACCGCTCCCTGGGGTGTGCGCCGTGTACTTTCCGGGACAGTGAACCCGGGGAAAGGACCGGCAGGGACCGGGAGAAGGAGGAAAGCCTGGAGTACTTGCGCAGCTTGGGGTATTTTTGATCCCTGTTAGAGTTGGAGGGTTGCCGGGTTGGATCTGATGGTTAAGCAGAAGATAAAATCCCAGAGGCGCAAAATTCGCTGATGGTCGGTTTCAAGGAATGATGGATTAAATGAGAATACTCTTTTTAAGCGATATTATGGGCAAGGGTGCCCGTAAGGCGGTGCAGCAGGAACTTGCCGGGCTGCGCCGGGATCTGGACCTGGATTTCGTTGTGGCTAATGCAGAAAACGCTTCCGGGGGGCTGGGCCTTAGCGCCAAGAATGCTCGGCAGCTCAAGGAGGCCGGGATAGACGTCATGACCGGGGGCAATCACATCTGGAGGTACAAGGAGATCTATCCCCTCCTGGACCAGGAGCCCTGGCTGCTCAGGCCAGCCAACTATCCCCCGGGTGCTCCCGGAAAGGGGGTTGCGGAGTTCTCCCCGCGGGAAGGCCTGGACCTGGCGGTTATCAACCTTGAAGGCAGGATCTTCATGGACAAGCTGGATTGTCCCTTCCGTACCTGCAGGGAAATATTGTCCAACACCCGGGCCGGGATCGTGTTGGTGGACTTTCACGCCGAGGCCACCTCTGAGAAAAAGGCACTGCTGCATTTCTTCCGGGGTTCTGTAAGCGCCTTGATAGGTACTCATACCCACGTGCAGACCAGCGATGCCCAGATCTTGGATGGCTATACCGGGTATATCACTGATGCGGGCATGTGCGGGGTGCAGGATTCGGTCATCGGGATGGATCCGGGATCGGTCATGGATGCCTTTCTGTACGGGATTCCCCAGAAATTCGAGCCCGCCACCGGCCAGGTGGAGCTGCAAGGGGTGCTTTTGGATATTGACCAGGGAACCGGGGCAGTGCAGGGGATACAGGCATGGAGGCATACTTGTACTTAAACCCGGGACAAATCAAACTAAGGAGCTCGCTGTGAGCAAAGCGGTGGTTCTTTTTTCCGGAGGGCTGGATTCCACCACCTGTCTGGCTTGGGCCAGGGCAGAAGGATTCGAGCCGTGCGCCCTGTCCTTTCGCTATCACCAGCGCCACGATATCGAGCTGGAGGCCGCCCGGCGGGTGATCCAGGCCATGGGCATCCAGGAGCACCTGGTTCTGGACCTGCCCCTGGACAAAATCGGGGGATCCGCCCTGACCGGGGATACCGAAGTGCCCAAGGGACGCGTTCCCGGGGAGTTCAGCGAAATCCCCCCTACATACGTCCCGGCCCGCAACACCATATTCCTGTCCTTTGCTCTGGGCTGGGCCGAGGTCCTGGGAGCAGGGGACATCTACATCGGGGTGAATGCCCGGGATTATTCCGGCTACCCGGATTGCCGGCCGGAATTCATTCGGGCCTTTGAGGATATGGCCAACCTGGCTACCCGGCAAAGCGTGGAGCAGAGGCTAGGCTACAGGATCCATGCCCCGCTCATGTACATGAGCAAGGAAAGAATCATCAAGGAGGCCGTGGAGCTGGGAGTGGACTATTCCTTGACCCATTCCTGCTATGATCCCTCTCCTGAAGGTTGGGCCTGTGGGGAGTGCGAAAGCTGCTACCTCCGCCGGAAGGGCTTCCTGGAGGCGGGGGTGTCGGACCCCACTATATACGTGTCCCGGGACTGAGCTGTTATGAGCTACCAGGTTAAGGAGATATTTTACACCCTGCAGGGAGAGGGGGTCCAGGCAGGCCGGCCGGCTGTATTCTGCCGCTTCAGCGGGTGCAACCTCTGGAACGGGGATCCGGCTCAGCTGAAAAGCTCATTGTGCTGGTTCTGCGATACGGATTTTGCAGGCACGGACGGGGAGAACGGGGGTATATATCAGGGTCCGGGGGAGCTTGCAGATGTGATCGGCTCCCTTTGGCCGGGCATTACGGGCAAGGGCCAGCCCTTTACGGTTCTAACCGGAGGGGAGCCCGCCCTGCAGGTGGACGAGGCCCTTCTGGAGGGACTGCGTTCCAGGGGATTCGAGATTGCAGTGGAGACCAACGGTACTCTGACCTTGCCGAAAGGTTGGGACTGGGTGTGTGTAAGCCCCAAGTCCGGAACCAGGCTCAAGGTTCTGCAGGGAAACGAGCTGAAGGTGGTTTATCCCCAGGATAACCTGGACCCCGGGGAATACAAGGATCTAGAGTTCGATCATTTCCTGGTCCAGCCCAGGGACGGCCCGGATTACCGGGAAAACCTGCACAAAGCGGTGCGCTACTGCCTGGACAACCCCGGCTGGAGGCTCAGCCTGCAAATCCACAAAATCATAGGGATACCTTAGATTATGGAAATATTCGTCACTTTTCACTTCGATGCGGCCCACCGCCTTCCACGTCTTCCTGAGGACCACAAGTGCAGCAGGCTGCACGGCCATACCTTCAAGGTGGATATCTATGTCTCGGATGAATTGGATCCGGACTATGATTGGCTCATGGATTTCGCAGATATAAAATCGGTATGCTCTCCCGTGATCGAGAGCCTGGACCACTCCTATCTAAACGATATAAGCGGGCTGGAGAATCCCACCAGCGAGGTTATCGCGCGCTGGATCTGGGAGAGGATCAAGCCGGATCTTCCTGCCCTGACCAAGGTGGTGGTCCAGGAGAGCCCGCATTCAGGTGCTGTATACACCGGTATTTAAAAAAGCAACTTGTGGGAGGATTACGCAATGCTGTTTCTTGAATTTGGTCTGGCTGTGCTTTTCGGGGGCGCGGCCCTGGGCCTGCTGGCCTGGAAAGCAGGCAAGAACTGTACCCCTTGACTGTACATCTACGTCCCGCTGGGAGTGGGAGCGCTTACGTTTTACGTTCTTTCCAGGCTGTTATAGCCTTGCTGTGATCCCTATTTCTCATGGTGGGTAAATGAATGTTGGATCCCACACTGTAAACATCCCGCAGTAAACGGGTTAGCTATATCCAGAGTTGCTCATGAGCAGTTAGGATATTTCCCCCAGGAATGCGGCCGCATCCTAGATTGCGATACCAAGGAGACCTCGGTAGATACGAACGTCACCTCAGCCAACCACGCTGCTAATAAGGGCTTGACCATGATTACCCTCTATGTCCGGCTATACGAAGAACTGAACCGGGTACTTCCGGAGGAAGAGCATAAAAAGACCATTACCAGGACCCTTGCCCAGAGCTCCAACCTGAAAGATCTTTTGGACATTCTGGGATTACAGCAAGAAGATATTGATCTGGCTCTGGTCAATTCCCATTCCGTACCTTTTGACCGGGAGCTAAGGGATGGGGATTTGGTAAGCCTGTACCCGGAATTCGAAACCCTGAATATTCAAGACGTCTCTGTCCTGCGGGAGAAGCCACTGCGGAACACCAAGTTTGTTGCTGCGGGTGCCTTAAGGGAGCTGGCTAATTTGCTGCAGGCTAGGGGATATGAATGCCTCTGCCCGTCCCGAGCTTCGGGATCCGAGCTGATCCGAATCAGCAGGGCCGAGAAGAGGATACTGCTCACCCTGGATCCTGGCCTGGCAAAAAGTCCGGAGCTGGAGCGCTGCTATCTCCTGAGTTCCCGGGAGGCCAAACAACAACTCCGGGAAGTATTGCAAAGGTTCCAGCTGGACTGAAAACTTGATTTATTATAATTTTTATCGCAACTA
>CAZNYT010000062.1:0-8099 GCA_964577315.1 uncultured Desulfovibrionales bacterium | reverse complement strand
GAAAAAGATTGTAATTCTAGCCTGTCAAATGATTCGCAGCAATAATCTGTGACCCGGGGATTCCAAATGCCTGGTGGCACTAGGCAGGAAAGAGGGCGAGTTCAGCAGGTATGAAAATGAAGGTGCCCAGATTGTGGGGATCGTGGATTGCGGCGGCTGTGAAGGGAACAAGAATCGGATAGTCTGCAGCATGGCCCATTTGAAGATGCACCTGGCTTCATTGAACGAGCCGGTGGATGTAGTCCATATGGGAACTTGTATCATGAAATTCTGCAAAAGACAGGATGACCTTATCGAGGCAGTCCAACAAAAGGCTGGAGTGGAAGTTGTGCAAGGCACCCATCCCTACTCTCCTCCTAGTGTGTTTGGGTAGGCCTGCCTGCTACCGCAGCCTGAAGCTACAAAATCTAAACTGTTGCCACGGACTGAATATTGTTCGAGACTATGCACATACATTCGAGGATAGGCCGCACAGATGCGTCTGCAAAAAGTCCTTTTTGCAGACGCAGGTCTCAAGAGTCAAGTGTCATTAAAAACAAGGGGTTATGAAGATTATGTGAGCTCAACCCATCGCGCTTACTTTTCTTCTTCAGGTGCAGCTATTTTGGGTTTTTGAGGCTTTTCCCTCTTTTTCCAGAGCTGCATCTCCTGCATTTTCTTCCTTCTTTCCCTGGCCAAACTTTTGCAAACCAAGGACTGTTTCTTTTTGTACCCCCACTTCTCCTTGTATTGTTCAGGGGTTATGTCATGGCTTGCCAAGTGCTTCTTGGTCAGTATTTTAAAGGATTTCCCGCACTCTAGACATACAATGCTCTTTTCCTTTATAGCTTTCTTGGGATCTACATGTGGAGTTTGTTCTTCTGGAGAAGAGGCTTGCTCTGATTTCTGCTCTGTTGGTTGTGCCTCAGTCACTTCTTTCAGGCTCTGAGCAATAGATTTGACCATCGAGTTGATCTCTTCTTCAGTCATGTTCCGTACTCCAGCCTGGGCCTTTACAATCTCTAGAGCTTGCTTTACATGATCTTCCATAATTCATTTCTCCTTAAATTAATTTTGTAGTATCCTAACATCAAAAAAAAGGGATTTAAAATAGTAAAGTTCCTGATCACCAATAAAAGTTTGCTTCAACCGCAAAAACTTTTTAATCTGCTAAAAGCGTTTGGTGTTGGCTATGAAAATTTTTCCCGGAATTTCAGTTCTTGAATCCCAGCCTCCTAAGCACCCACATCATGGGACATTGATCAGTAAAGGCGGACTGCAAAAGATTCAACCCCACGAAACCGGTGAGCAGAAGCCACCAGTTGGAGGCTCCTACTGCCAATATCAGGCTGATAAGCACTATTGCTCCTGCAACTCCGCGCAGTATCCTGTGCATATGTACAACTCCCTTTTTAAAGAACTTGGCTAAGAAACTTGATCCTTTATGACATAAATTATTGTTGCTGTCCATTATCAACTTTTATAGGATAAGAAATACAATCTGGATGCACTATCAAAGTATCGATTTTGAGCACTTCCTTATTCTAGTTATGATTGAAGATCAGCAATCTCCATGGATTAACGAATATTGCCAACTTTCTAATATATCAATCTTGTTCATTTTATCAGTCATTAAAGTAAGCACCGATTTGCAATGCCAAGTATGACCAACTTACAAGAACTGCGAAACTGCCACCTTTGCGAGCTTAAGTGCGGGGTGGACAGGCTGCATGGGGAAACCGGGTGTGCAGAACCACTTTGCCGAGGGTGGCATCATCCGCTCTGCATCCCGCGACCCCGGAGAGCTACACGGTCTTTATGGCCGGGTGCAACTTCAATTGCCTGAATTGCCAAAATTGGACGCTTTCGCAGTATCCGGACAACGGGTTTCAGGCTATAAGAGATGAGATACCTCCAGGGAATGAGTGTCTATGCTGGGTTCTTTTAGTGCTAGGGCAATGGGGGCGGACAGGATCTTTTTTTTTTCCGGTGTGCCTCTAGCGTAGCGGGCGAGAGCCAGAAATTTGGTGCATAGTTACGCACAGATAACCTCTGATAGATTTAGGTGAGAGCATGATCAGAAAAATCTAGAGGGTTGACGAAGCCAAATGAGTTTAGCCAAGAAAAGAATTGATAATCTGGTGATATTGATATAGTTTTGATCTTAATAGCACTATAAAAAATGCGAGGGTTAAATGAAGACATGGCTCTTACCTGTTCTTGTCTGTCCATCCTGCCTACCCCGGGAGCATTCACTTGAGTTGAACACCCTTGAGCAAACCGGTTGCGATATTGAACAAGGCGATCTCAAGTGTTCTGAATGCAACAGAATATATCCTATCCGAAACGGGATCCTTTTTATCCACCCGGACCTGCCTGAAAACGGCAAGCCGAATTCCAAATACGAAAATTCGGCAGTTGTATCATCTTATCTGTGGAGCCATTACTCGGATCTGCTTAACGACCCGGAAGGATCGAGCGCTTATCAGGAGTGGTCCAAGCTTATGCACCCCGGATCCGGCATGTGTCTGGATATGGGTTCTGCAGTAGGGCGGTTCACTTTTGAGATGAGCAGCAGGTTCGATTATGCAGTGGGCATGGATGATTCTGCAAGCTTTGTTCGGGCCGCCAGGGAGCTCATGGTTTATGGGCGCAGGGAGATGGAGCTGCCAGAGGAGGGGGTCCTGGTCCAGAAAAGGGTCATTGCTCTTCCCGAGGAATGGAGGTCGGGGAATGTGGAGTTCATTGTTGCGGATGCCCTGGTTGCGCCTTTTGCCTCCGGAGCGTTCTCTTCCGTGGCCTCCTTGAACATGGTGGACAAACTGCCCAAGCCCTTGCAACACCTAAAGGAGGCAAACCGTTTGGCCCGTCGGAATCACGCTCAGTTTCTGCTGTCCGATCCCTTTTCTTGGTCCTTGCAGGAGGCTGACCAGGAGGAGTGGTTGGGAGGTAAGCAGGAAGGCAGATTTGCCGGATACGGCCTGGATAATATTGTAGACTGGATTCAGGCCAGGCAAAGCAATCCAGGTCCAGGGTGGAGCGTGGAAAAGCAGGGCCACGTATGGTGGAAGATCCGTACTCACAGGAACCATTTTGAGCTGATTCGCAGCGCATATGTCAAGGCCCGCAGGTGATCCAGGATCTTGGCAATCGGAATGAACCAGGAAAATGCGAGTTTATGAAAAATTATGTGCTGAAAGATACGGTATGCCGCCTTTGTTCCGCGTGTTGCCCGGTTCAAGCCCGGATCGAATCCGGGAGGCTGGCTGAGGCGCAAAGAAAATCCTTCCTGCCCTCCCAGGAAAGCATCAATTGCCCCAAGCTGCAAAAGGCGCCCGAAATTACTTATTCCCATAATCGGCTGGCCCGTCCCATGATCCGGGAAGGCACAGGTTTCCAAGAGGTGGAATGGGACGTGGCTCTGGACCTGGTGGCCAAAAAATTCATGGAACACAAAGAAACCAACGGGGCACAGAGCATTGCCTGGCTCAGGGGGATGGCAGCGGATTGGGGGGCGCCTTGGGATTACGCCCAGAGGCTCATGAACGTTTTCGGATCTCCCAACAGTATTGGGAACGGCTCTGTCTGCCATGTGGCCAGGGAGATGGCCCACGTTTTTACCTACGGGGCCATGACCCTCCCCAGAATCAAGGATTCCCAGTGTATACTCGTTTGGGGCAAAAATGACCGCAATACCTCACCAGGCGCATACGAAGCCCTTTTGCATGCCAAAAGGAACGGGGCCAAGCTGATAGTGGTGGATCCGGTCCGAACCCCGGTTGCCAGGCAGGCAGATATCTGGCTGCAGGTCAAGCCGGCCCATGACGGGCAGTTGGCCATGGCCATGTTACACGAGATAATAACCCGGGAGATGTACGATCACGATTTTGTCCGGGATTACACCCTGGGTTTCCAGGCTCTTAGGGATGCAGCCATGTGGTATCCCCCTGAGGAAATCGCCCAGGATATCTGGCTGGACCCGGAGCAGATAAGGCAGGCAGCAAGGTTGTACGCTTCAACCAAGCCCGCGTGCATTGTGGATGGAAACGGATTGGACATGCAGTTGCACACTTTCCAGGCAACTAGGGCGGTGAGCATGCTCCGGGCCCTGAGCGGAAATCTGGATGTGGAGGGCGGAGATTTTATACCCCAGCCTCCGGCTATGCACAACATACAGCTGCGCGAGCTTCTACCCCGAGGATTGCCCCCTGTTACCAAGGATTACAACCTCTTTAGCACCTTTCACCCCAATTGGGGCTTGCATGCCCAGTCCTGTCTGGTGGATGCCATTCTGGAGGAACAACCTTACCCGGTGAATATGCTGGTGGTCCAGTCCGGAAATCCCGCCGTGACCATGGCTGACTCAGCCCGGGTGCAAAAGGCCTTGGAGAAGCTGGATTTCTTGGTGGTCATGGATCCCTTCCTCACCCGGACCGGGGAGTTTGCGGATGTGATACTTCCAGCTAGCATGTGCTTCGAGAAAACCCAGCTTAATCGAGCCTCCATGCGCACCAGTCCTGTAATTCTGCAAGACCGGGTTATTGATTGCTACCTGGATACGTGGCCTGATTGGCAGATAGTGTTCCAACTGGCCAAGAAGCTGGGTTTGAGCCGATACTTTCCCTGGGAGGATGTGGAAGAGGCGATTGATTTTCAGTTGCAGCCTTCCGGGATAACTGTAGAGCAGCTGAGACAATCCCCTCAGGGAGTTTGGGACGGTGTAGCCAGTTTTGAAAAGTTCAAATCCAGGGGCTTTGATACCCCTTCGCGTAAGGTGGAGTTTTATTCCCCGCGGCTGGAAAGGGAAGGGTATCATCCAGTACCGTATATTAACGGCAAAAGGCAAAACCCTATAAGCTTTTCCCAAAACAGTCCACCTCAGGCCTTGATAGGTATCAGCGGGGAACGTGAGAACAGGTTTACCCATACCCAGTTTCACCATGTATCTGGCCTGCTTAAGTCTGGCGAAATTCCAGTGGTGGAGATCCACCCGGAGGACGCGGAAAGTCTGGGAGTAACTCAAGGAGATCGTGTGCGGATTAAAACCGCCAAGGGAGAGATCGCTATGCAGGCCTCCATGTCTGAAAGGATCCGGCCGGGGAGCGTGCTTATTGCTTGGGGCTGGGGTGAGGTGCACCCGGACTACAACCTGAATTTGCTAACTGATGACGAACACCGGGATCACGTAACCAGCACCCCTTCCAATCGCAGCTTCATGTGTACTTTGGAAAAGCTGCCCGGTCAGCGCGGATTCTGATGTAATAGCCGGGCAATTATATGCATCCATGACAAAGAGGTCCACGTGTTTTCATTTTTTATCATACTGGTACTGGTGCTTTTGACCTCTTCCTTTGGGGCCATTTTCCAGCCCGGACCCTGGTATTGGGATTTAACCCAGCCCGCTTTAACACCTCCGTCCTGGATATTCACCCCGGTTTGGCTGATCCTGTACCTGATGATAGCTGTGGCCGGATGGCTGACATGGAGAAAAGTCGCCAGTCTCAAGCATCCAGCAGTAATTTGTTGGGGCGCACAGTTGGTCCTGAATGCTTTGTGGTCCTGGTTCTTTTTCGGATTAGAGAATCCGGAGCTTGCTCTGATTGATATCCTGTGTCTTTTCCTCCTAATCCTGGCCTTTATAAAATATGCCCTTCCTGTTGCCAGAGCAGCAGCCCTGCTTTTCGTGCCCTATGCTTTGTGGGTGGGATTTGCTGCTTATCTTAACCTGGGCATCGTAGTGCTTAATTGAGGTGGGATTCTAGTCCCTCTGCCAGGACCTGATTCAAGGTACGAGACTGTGCAAGGGCCTCCGGCGAGGTCGGTTGCCTGGATTCAATTCACCCTTGAAGAGGATGATTTGCTCTTTAGTTGATTTTTTTGTAAAATATGTTAATAATTATCTTGGATTTTAATTTTCGAGATGGTGAATAAAACTACAACGAAACATAGTTCTATAATCACGCCTCTATAAACCGCCTTACTATTATGGCTGCAACTCTTTCCCTGGGTTCGAGGGTTCTGCAAACTGGGCGTAAACTGTGTGAGTTTTTTCGGCCTGTTTGCAGAATTCTCGGACCTTTGGATAAGAAGTTTCGTTGTAGTTATTTACAATTTTTAAATTCCAGGAGATGAGGCATGAGCGAGTACAGACGGTCCTATTGCGGGCTGTGCCATCCCAGATGCGGCTTGTTGCTGGAAATTGAAAAGGGTAGGATAGTTTCGGTTCAGGGGGATCCAAAGCACCCGGTGACCAAGGGTGTAATCTGTGAGAGAGGCCAGCTGATGGCGGATCACGTGCACCATCCCCAGCGACTTAATTACCCCTACAAGCGCAAGGGAGACAGGGGCTCCGGTCAGTGGCAGCGCCTCTCCTGGGACCAGGCCTTGGACGAGGTGGCTGAGAAGCTTGACAGGCTGCGGGAGCAATTCGGTCCCGAAACCCTGGCCTTCACCCATGGAACCAAACGCACCTACCACTGGGACGAGCGCCGTTTTTTCAATCTCTTCGGCTCCCCCAACGTGTGCGGGGCGAACAACATCTGCATGTGCCCGAGCAACGCTGTGGAATACGCCACTTACGGGGGGTTTTCCTGGGGGGACGTGATGCAGGCAGGCTGCATCGTCCTCTGGGGGCATGCCCCGTCCAAGTCTTCTCCCACCGGGTTCTATCCCAAAATCGTCCAGGCCATTAAAAGAGGAGCTAGTTTGATCGTGGTGGATCCTCGCCGCACCCGGGAAGCGGAAAAGGCGGACATGTGGCTTCCCATCCGTCCCGGAACCGATGTGGCCCTGATGCTGGGCTGGTTGCGCTATATCATGGAGAACGAGCTTTTTGACCAGGATTTTGTCCAGCGATGGACTACAGGATTCGAAGATTTAAGGGCGGCGGCCGCCGGGTACACTCCGGAGAAGGTGGCTGAAATTACGGGTCTTTCCCAGGAGCAGATTGTTGAATCTGCCAGGCTCTACGCCACCACTAAGCCGGCCACCATCCCCTGGGGATACGGTCTGGACAAGCAAGGCATCAACGCTACTCAAGCCGCTAGGGCCAGGAGCTGCCTCCGGGCCATCACCGGCAACCTGGATATGCCCGGAGGCGAGCCCTTGGGGTGCGCCGATCCCGTGGGTCGGATCATTGGCGAAGAAGAAATGGAGCTCAACCAAATGTTGTCCAGCACACAGCGGGCCAAGCAGCTGGGCGCGGATATATATCCCTTTTTCGGGTTTCCGGGATGGGAAAAGAACTATGAGGCTAATCGCAGCCTGCCGCGGGAGTACATGCATCCTCCCAATGCGGACCGGACCAGCGTGGCTCACGCCCGGGACGTTTTCCAGGCCATGCTCACCGGCAGACCCTATCCGGTGAAGGCAGCCATTTCCGTAGCCAGCAACCCGGTGCTCTCCCTGCCGGATTCATTCAAGACCAGGGAGGCCCTTAAATCCCTGGACCTTTACGTGGTGGGTGAATTCTTTATGACCCCGTCCGCAGCCCTGGCGGATTACGTATTTCCCATCTGTTCCACCGTGGAAACCACCGAACTCTGGCTTAGCGACAATTTTTGCGTTGCCTGCCCTCGGGGAATAGATCCCCTGTTTGAGCGCCGCAATACGTACGATTTCTGGAGAGGGCTGGGGGTAAGGCTGGGTCAAAAAGAGTATTGGCCCTGGGAAAGAGTGGAAGAGGCCTGGGACTACAGGCTTGCACCCCTGGGGCTTGATTTTGTAAAGCTCCTGGAGAAAAACGGGATTTTCGGAACCCGGGAATACGGACGGTACAAACAGTACGGCTTCGGCACTCCCTCGGGCAAGGTGGAGCTTCGCTCCAGCATCCTGGATGATCTGGAGGCTGAGCCGGTTCCCCTGTACCGGGAGTCGCCCTGGACCGGAAGCAGTCATGAATCGTTTGACAATTCCTATCCTCTGACACTTATCACCGGCAGCAGGTTCATGCCCATGTACCATTCCGAGCAGCGCCAGATCCAGGCAGCCAGGGAGAAAAGACCCCATCCCCTGGTGACCTTGCATCCGGAAACCGCAGCCTCCCTGGGACTGGAGCCGGACCAGGAGGTGCTGGTGGAGAGCCCTCACGGCAGCATTAAAATGCGCCTTGCTGTCTCGGA
>CAZNYT010000061.1:0-13930 GCA_964577315.1 uncultured Desulfovibrionales bacterium | reverse complement strand
AACCAGGATTAGGAATCCTGTGCTCTATCCGGCTGAGCTACGGGGGCTTAGCAACAAGTTGAACTTTACAGCTTTAACCCTAATTTGCTTGCAAGATGGCTTTTAGCTCAAGAATAAATTTATGCCACGAAACCCTGAAAATGTCAAATCCAATATAATACCCCAATCCCTTGTAGACAAGGAACAAAGTTTTTCCAGCCCCAAGCAAACCAAGGCATGTCTCCTTTTTTTGCAGGCACGTCTTGTAGGGAAAGCCGGACAGTGCGAAGAACGCGGAATAAGAGATGAAACCCATGATAATTGACTCCTAATACAGTTTCTCGTAAACTGCATTCGCAACGCTATTGTTGTTTATCCGTACGATACAAGCACAGCATCCGCTCTGCTTAAAAGGAAAACTGCATGCAGAACAACTTTTCAATTTCGGACATTACCCCCGGGGAACACTTATGTTGCATGTATTTAACCGATGAAGAACATCGGGACATAGTTGTCTCCTTTATCAGGGACGGTCTGCAGCGCGGGGATAAAGTGGTCTATATAACGGATTCAAGCACCCAGGAAACCGTTTTGCATTATTTGCATCAAGCAGGCCTGGATTCAGATAGATACACACAGTCCGGTCAACTGGTGTTCATGAGCTCCTGGGATACCTACTTGCAAGAAGGCAAGTTCGATCCGGACTACATGATCCAATTTTTAAGCCGAGAGACGGACAAGGCCCTTGAGGAAGGATGCTCCTCCCTGCGCTTAACCGGGGAAATGAGCTGGGCCCTCAGGGGCTTGCCCGGTTCCGAGCGCCTCATGGAATACGAGGCCAAGCTCAATCAATTCTTTTCCCAGAACAGAGCCATAGGTCTTTGCCAATACGACATGCGCCGATTTGAGTCCAAGACACTTTTGGATGTACTAGACACGCATCCGTTAGTCTTTGTGGGCAAGAAATGCTATGACAATATCTACTACGTCCCACCAGAAGATTTTCTTCATGGCAACCGGGCAGATGTGGAGCTGGACAGGCGCTTAAAGAATCTAGAGCATCGCAGACGGATCGAAGCCGAACGCGACAGCCTGGAAAAAAAGCTTAGGCAAAGGGAATACTGGGCTAGGCGTGAGGCAGAATTCACAAATGCTATTCTGGATAATGCAGGCGCCCTGATCGTGATCCTGAATCGGGACGGGCGCATCATGCGTTTCAACAAGACCTGTGAGAACCTGACCAATTATTCCGAAAAGGAAGTCCTGGGACTGGACATTCGGGAGGTGCTCTTAACCTCTGACAAGGACCAGGAGATCCAAAGGATTTTTAATGAGCTCTACCAGGAGAGTGTGCCGGAACGCTTCGATAGCGAGTGGATCACCAAAGACGGAGATAAAATTCACGTATCCTGGTCCTGCACATGTCTCCGGGACGAGGATGGCCTATTGGACATCATAGTCTGCACCGGCCTGGATATCACCGAGATCTCCCTTTTGGAAAACACCAGAAAAAGGGAGATGGCCAGCCTGCAGGAATATTCCCAGGGACAGGCGTTACCTGCCACTGCCACTTCCCTGGGAATACTTCCCTTGAGCCAAAGCCACCCAGAGGAGTTCCAGTATTGCGTGAATCAATTGCAAAAACTTCTGGGCTTGGCAGTGGAAAAGAACATGTATAAGGTGGAACACAACCTTGCCCCAAGCCTTCGGGATCTAGCTGAAAGACTGGGCATACTCCATGCAGGTCCCAGGGATTTGGTCCAGGCCTATATCCAGGCCAGACAAAGCAAAATAAAGGGCTTGAACAGCCGGATGGCTAGGTTGTTTACGGACGAAGGCCGCATGTTGCTAATAGAGCTTATGGGGTATCTGGCCTCTTATTATTACCGCCATTGCTTGGTTCAAGGCGAGGCTTAAAAATGGGACACTGGAGCAACACACTATGAGAGAATATGTTTTTGACCTGTATATCACTGGACATACCTCACGTTCCAGACAGGCGGCCCGATGTATTCAAGAGCTTTGCGATAAATGCTTTCCGGGTAACTACACCCTGAACATCATCGATGTCCTGGAGGATCCCCTAGCAGCGGAACAGGAAAAGATCATCGCCACTCCCACCCTGGTGCAGAGGGCTCCCAGCTCAGGACGGCGCATCGTGGGCGTGTCTTCCGATCCCAAGGACATGCTCCGTGCCCTGGGTCTGGACGCTGATTTCGAGGAAACAACACAGCAACAAGAATAGGAATTTACATACACTTTTCAGCCGCTTACAAGATTACCACACCAACACATGCGGAGGGAACATGGAAGATCTAAAATCGCTGGAAAAAATACATACCGGCATCCCCGGCCTGGACTCCATCACCCGGGGTGGCTTCCCCAGACACAGGACCACTCTAATCGCAGGTTCCGCCGGAAGCGGCAAAACCATCCTGGCGGCACAGTTCCTGGCTGAAGGCATATCTCAGCTGGATGAACCCGGGGTTTTTGTAACCTTTGAGGAACCTCCCCATACTATTCGCGAGAACTTAATTTCCATGGGTTGGGACATATCCAGGTGGGAAAAGGAAAACAAATGGTACTTTGTGGATGCCTCCGCCGAAGTAGGCGAAAACACCACCCTGATAGCGGGCAACTATGATATGGGGGCTCTATTGGCCCGAATAGAGAGAGCCATTCAATCCACAAACGCGCAACGGGTCTCCCTGGATTCCCTGGGAGCGGTCTTTACCAGATTCGAGGACCACAAAACCGTTCGCAACGAGCTGTTCAGGATAACTTCTATTTTACGCCGTCTACAGGTAACTTCCTTGGTAACCGCGGAGCGCATGGATGAGTACGGGCCGATCTCCCGGGACGGAGTGGAGGAATTCGTGGCAGACAATGTGGTTATCTTGCGCAATGTCCTGGAACAGGAACAAAGGCGCAGGACCATCGAGATCCTCAAGTTCCGGGGATCCACCCACCAAAAAGGCGAGTTTCCCTTTACCATCTTGGGTGGTGAGGGTTTCACAGTAATACCTCTATCTAGTATGGACCTGGAGTATCAATCCACTGACATCCGCATAACTTCCGGAAGCAAGGACTTGGACCACATGTGCGGTGGTGGCTTTTTCCGCGACTCCATAATCCTGGTCTCCGGAGCCACAGGTACGGGTAAAACCCTGATGGTAACTGAATTCATAGCTGGAGGTGTCACCAACCAGGAGCGGTGTTTGCTTTTCGCTTTTGAAGAGAGCCGGGATCAGTTCTTCAGGAATGCCATAGGTTGGGGCGTGGATTTAAAGCCCATGGAAGAAGCGGGATACTTGAAGGTTGTATGCGAGTACCCGGAAGTATCCAGCCTGGAGGACAGGCTCCTGGAAATGCGCCGGGTGATGAACGAGTTCAACCCCCACCGGGTGGCTATTGACAGCCTATCCGCCCTGGAGAGGACCTCCACCCAAAAAAACTTCCGGGAATTTGTCCTGGGAATCACCTCTCACCTGAAACAGACAACCTCGGCTGGACTCTTCACCTCCACCGCGCCTACCTTGCTGGGAGGGGAGTCCGTGACTGAGGCCCATATCTCCACTTTAACTGACTCCATTATCCTGCTGCGCTATGTGGAGCTGTACGGCGAAATGCGCCGGGGATTAACCGTGCTCAAGATGCGCGGATCCCAGCACGACAAGAATATCCGGGAGTTCACCATAGATCAGGAGGGAATGCATATCGGAAAGCCCTTCAAGAACGTGGGCGGAATACTGGCCGGGAATCCTACCCAATACGACACCGCAGAAACAAGCCGCCTGGGGGGAATGTTCCAGGAAGACTAACAGCCTTTTTCTGCTGCCCTTAGGGCCAATGTTAGGTAAAACATGGTGAATAGTTGCAATGCCAGAAAATAGCTCTCAATCTTCCCACCAGGGAACATTTCAAGTATAGGGCCCAACGACTTTCTATGCCCTCCTCAGATTTCCTTGATCTTAGCGCTCGATTAATCTAGGATGAATTTATGAAAAATAAAATTGACTATTCCCTATATCTGGTGACCGATCGCAGTCTTAGCCGGGGGCGGGATTTGGTTTCCCTGGTCTTGGAGGCAGTTCGCGGCGGGGTAACTGCTGTTCAGCTAAGGGAAAAGGATACCCCTGCCGGGGAGTTCGTCCAGCTGGCCCAAACATTGAAACAGGAACTTTCCGGCTTGAACGTGCCTTTGATAATCAATGACCGGATTGACGTGGCCCTAACGGCAAAAGCCGACGGGGTGCACATCGGACAAGAGGATATTCCCTTTCCCATGGTGCGCTCTTTGGTGGGACCGGACACGATCGTGGGGCTCTCGGTCAACACCTTTGACCAAATCCGGGAAGCGGATCGGACAGACGTGGACTACCTGAGCATCAGCCCGGTTTATTCCACTCCCACCAAAACCGACACCAAGGAACCTTTTGCTTTGGAGGGCTTAAAACAGGCCCGGGCCATGACCCCAAAGCCCCTGGTCACCATCGGCGGAATAAACAAGAATAACCTGGCGGAAATCATGGCCACCGGCGTGGACGGAGTGGCTTTGGTCTCTGCTGTTTGCGCTGCGGATCATCCCGGACAGGCCGCCCGGGAACTAAGGGAGATCATCCAAAGTGCTAAACAGGCTTAAAGCTCTTGATTGCCCGGGCTCGAACCGGTTAAAATCCCACCACACCCAAAAAGAAATCGCAAGGCACCAACAGGTAAATATAACTGGCAACGAATAACCAAAGGAGGTTAGCCCATGGCAACGTATGTAATCCTTAGCAAACTAACCGATGAGGGCCGCAAGACCTTGAAGAACAATCCTTCCCGCGTCCTGGAGGTAAACAAGGAATTGGAAAGCATGGGAGTTACTGTTAAGCAACAGTTCGCTGTGCTGGGCAACTACGATTTCGTGAACATAGTAGAGGCCCCGGACAACGAGACCATCATGAAGATGTCCGTGGAACTGGGGGCTAGGGGCTCTGTGGAGCTTTTAACCTTGCCTTCCGTGGATACCGAGACTTTCCTGAAACAAATTGCCTAGCCCTTTCATTGAGGCGGCAACACCGCGATCTTTCGTGCCCTTCGGGGTTCTGAAGGGCACGAACACAGCACAAAAGATATTTCTCTTTCACACACAAAACTTGGAATAATCAGACCTGCAGCCTTGCCTTCAAGACCTTTTCCACTTCTGCCACTTCCCTCTCAAGCTTCTGCAAGGCCTCCTCAGCCCCATCCATATCCTGATTGCGCCCCATGAATTCCAGCTCCTTGGCAGTAATTTCCGCCTCTGCAGTCCTGAACACTGCCAGCATTCCCTTAAGGGTATGGGCGCTGTGGGTTAAGGAATGAGGCTCCCCCTCATTTACCGCTGCTCGGATTTTGTCCAAATACTGCTGGTAGGTATCCAGAAAGTTGCGTGCCAGCTCCTGTAAAAGGTCCTCATCCTCTCCCATGCTCTGCAAGGCCCTTTCCAGATCCGCTGCTGGACTGGACTCGACATTTTCTACCTGGTCCTCCTCGCTGTCGCCGGATTCCTTGTCCCCATCCCGGAGAACCCCCCTGATTTCCTGCCACAAGGCCTCTGTCCGGATGGGTTTTTGAACATAGCTGTCCATGCCTGCCTGCAAACAGCGCTCCCTATCCCCTTTCAAGGCATGGGCGGTAAGGGCTATAATGGGAGTACTCTTGTCCAGATCCCTCTCCTGCTCCCGGATCCTTCTCGTGGCTTCTAGCCCGTCCATTCGCGGCATCTGAACATCCATGAGAACAAGGTCAAACTCCTCTTCCTTCCAGGCCTGGAGCGCCTCCTCCCCGTTGAACACAGCCCGGACCCTGTGTCCCTGGCTGGACAGAATCTTTATGGCCAAACGCTGGTTGATTTCATTGTCCTCTGCCAGCAGGATATTCAATCTCTTTAGTTCCGGTGTATCGTCCAGAGGGGCCTGTTCCCATCCGGTATTTTGGTCCTTGCCGCTGCTGGCTTCCAGAATAGCTTCCAGGAGCCTGGACTGCTTGGCAGGCTTGAACAAGTAGGACTTTATTCCCAGGGCGCGCAGTCTTTTGGCTTCCCCCAACTGGGCCCCGGAGGTAAGAACCAGTACTGAGGGCCATGCTGCAAAATCCTTATCGTGCATGGCCTCCAGGACCCTCGTCCCGTCCATGTCCGGCATATGTAAGTCCAAAAGCATCACGTGCAAGGGTTCCTGGCTGTTTTGCCTCTCATCTAGCAGCTCCAGGGCCTTGGATCCGCTGTTGGCCACAAAGGGCACCATCTCCCAG
Source organism: uncultured Desulfovibrionales bacterium (assembly GCA_964577315.1). GTDB lineage: Bacteria > Desulfobacterota > Desulfovibrionia > Desulfovibrionales > Desulfonatronovibrionaceae > Desulfonatronospira. Next base: position 7,672 of record CAZNYT010000061.1, on the reverse strand, counting down.
TGCTTTAACAATTCTTCCAGGATCTTGGCATTGTTGACATTGTCGTCCACCACCAAAACCCTGAGCCCAGCTAGCTGCTGCACGGAACCAAGTACCTGGCCCTGTTGATCCGGCCATGCACTCTCCAGGGGCAAATCGAAACTGAAGGTGCTGCCCTCTCCGGGTTTGCTTTCCAACCCGATCTCCCCGTTCATCATGTGGACCAAGCTGCTGCAAATGGACAGGCCCAGGCCGGTGCCCCCGTACTCCCTTTCAGTGCTTGCATCCCCCTGGGAAAAAGCCTCGAAAATCCGGGACTGTTTTTCCGGCTCTATACCCGGGCCTGTATCTGTAACCAAGAAACGTATCCACTGCCTGTCCGAAGCGGTTTTGCCCTCTGCAGCCGAGCGAACGTCCACTTGAACCTCGCCATGCTCAGTAAACTTGATAGAGTTGCCCACCAGGTTAACAAGTATTTGGCGAATACGCTCCGGATCTCCCATGAACTCGTCTTCCAGGGCGGGATCCACCCGCACGTTAAGTTCCAGTCCCTTGTTATGCGCCAACATGGCCACGCTCTGCGTGGCTTCGTACACCGTTTCCCTCAGGCTGAACCGGGTATGATCCAGGTCCAGTTTGCCTGCTTCTATTTTGGAAAAGTCCAGGACATCGTTCAAAATGGACAATAAGGCCTGGGCAGAGCTTTGAACAATGGAGAGATACTCCTGCTGATCCGATGTGAGATCAGTATGTTGTGCCAATTGGGTCATACCGATTATAGCGTTCATAGGGGTGCGGATCTCGTGGCTCATATTGGCCAGGAACTGGCTCTTGGCCTCGCTGGCCTCCTTCGCCTGCCTGGCTGCATCCAGATACTTAAGATTCATATCCCTTAGTTCCTGAACAAGTCTTTCCAGCTCCTGCTCCTTTTCCATGAGAGAGGTAACGTCCTGGGCCAGCTCCAGATAGCCGGCGATGTTGCCTTCCCTGTCCCGAAGAACCCTGGCCCTGGGACGGATGTACATCACCTGGCCGTCTTCCCGGTCCCAGCGGATAATCTGGGAGGGGTCCACCTTCTCCCCTCTCTTCAGGGTTTGGATGGGACATTGCGGCGTACCACAGCAATCGGCGTTGAATAGCTCCTGGCAGGTATAATATCTAAGTCCCTCCGGATCCTGCTTCGGGGCCAAATCCATAGTGGCCCGGTTAGCGTGTATCAAATAGAAATTTTCATCCACAACAAAAACCGGATCCGGGATGGCGTCCAGCACGGAACGGTTGAACACAACTAGCTGTTGATACCTGTCCATCAACTGGTTGAAATCCCGGGTAAGATTCCCCAGCTCATCGCTGGTCCTCACTTCCAGCAGGGTGCTCGTATCCTCAGAATCCCTGTGTATCTTGCTTATCTGACTGCGGATGTTCTGAATAGGGGTTAGCACCACCTCATGCAGGACGCTTCGCCCCACCCACAGGAAGAACAACATTATAGCCAGAGGCACACCCCAAATCAGTTTGCCCAGCAACCCCAGCGTGGACTGTTGCTCGCTGATGTCCACAAACATGGCCATGACCCCGATCTGCTTGTCCTGGTAATCGTGCACTGGAAAGGTGGCCAGGGCTTGACCCTCCTGAACCCGGACAAACAGCTCTTCCCTTCCCTCATCCAGGTCCGCGGGCCTTAAGCCCTGCATGGCTTCAGGCTGTTCACCCCGGAGCAATACATATTCCCCTTTATATTCGGAAGAGAAGTCTTTTCTCAGCTCCCTGTCCATCAAAGGTTCGTACTCCCGGTTCATAAACAGGTGCAAATGGTGGGCTTCCTCCAGATCCAGGTCCTCCCAGAGATAGTCCAGATCCTTTAATACCTCTACCGATCCCAGATAGCTCTCTTCCGGTCCGAAAACCGGCAGCACCGAGCGCACCACGAATCCGCCCCTGCCTACCTCCAAGCCCTGCACCGGCTCCTGGTACCTCATTACCTGCGCCACTGTGCCCCGGAAGGGCATCAAGCTGTCGGATTTGTCCACCCATTCCCCGGCTTGGTAAGCGTTCTGCTCCCGCCAGGCCCGCAAAAAGCTGCGACCGTTGGGCAAATGAAAATGCAGGCGCAACTCGTGCTCGGATCCGAAAACCTTGTCAAACCCCTGGAAGTAGTCCCTCATTTCCTTTCTCAGGGCTTCCCTAGCCTCCTGCACCCTGGGATCGTAAGGATCATCCATATTTCCGGCGGCTGCCGATTGATAGGCCTCTTTCACCCCGGTATGCTCCACGAACACGGCTGCCTGTTCCCGGGACTTGGATTCCAGCGTCCGGATTATCTGCTCTATCTCGGCTTGCTTATGCCGGGCAATCCTGGTTGCAGCGGATTCCTGGGCAGATTCTATCCTTTTGTTGGCGATATCAAAGCCTATCGCAGTAAAAAATAGAACCAGCAGGACCAAGGGTATGAAAAACTTATATTGAATGCTCATTATTTTTGTGTGTGGTTATGATTAGACCTGTACCTACACTCTTTTCCCAGGTGTCCTCTCCAGTCCCTGGAACCCCAAAAACTTGAAAGGGTTATTTGCCCTAGAGGAGCCAAGCAAGAATGCGACAAGTCATGGAAGGTAAGAAGGAAGCCCCTGAAGTCAATCATCCATAGTGTCGGTCAAAGGCAGGACAAAGTAAAAGTTGTTTCCCAGGGGGGTGGGCTCATATCCCACTTCTCCGCCGTGCAGCTCCACGATTTCCTTGATGAAAAACAGCCCATGCCCGGTGCCTTGCTCTCCGCCCACATTGCTCGCCCGGAATCCCTCCTGGAAGAGGCTGGCCTGCTCTTCAGGAGTGAGCTGCTCTCCGGTGCTGAACACGTTGAGCTTGATGCCGGGCTGCTCCGGACCGAAATAATTCGGGTGATATTCCCAGCCGTAGGATATGAACTTGACCTTTTCTCCGCTGAAGTCGGTAACTTCCTTGGTATATTTGACCGCGTTGGAAAAAAGGTTGGCATACACCTGGCTAATGAGGCCCTTGTCCACCACGACCTCGATTTCCTGGTCCGGGACCCCGGCCAGGGCTATGTCTATGCCCTTTTCCCGGAGCTGGGGAATAAAGCGTTCCACCTGGGGATCTATGATCTGGCTCTTGAAGTTGCACACCTTCTTCTCCAGGACGTACTTGCCCTGCTCGAAATGGCTGCGCCTGAGCAGGGTCTCCAGGAACAGGCTGGTCTGCTCGTAGTGATTCAGTATCTCATTGTACTGTTCCCTTAGCCCGCTATAAATGTATTCCAGGCGGGGATTGATTTCCCGTGAATCCATTTCCATGCGCGAGGTACCCAGCTCCTCCCAGTTGGTCTGCTCCTTCTGCTTCATCTCCTGCACCAGCTCCCCCAAGGCTTTGATATGGGCCTCCAGGCGGCGATAGAAAATCTTGAAGAACATGTTGGGCACGATCACATTATGCCCGATATCCTTGACCAAGGTATTTATGAATTGCAGGTGTTCTTCGTTTTTCCAGCCGATCATGCGCATATGGAGCTGAAAGCCCACCCGGTTGGCGTATTTCTCAAAGAACAGCCGGTCGTGTTCTGTGGTCTCCCGGGCAGGATAGATCTCCAGCATACCTATAAGCCCCTTGGGCAATGAATAAGGCAATTGGTCCAGCAATTCCTGCTTGCCCTTGATGGGTAGATACAATACATCATTTTCCACCATGGGCTCGGAACAAACCTCCAGGGATTCCGTTTGAGCAGGATAGGGTAACGGACAACTCTTCTCGCAAGTGCTAACCTTCTCCACTCGGTTTTCCAGGATTAGGAACAGATTGCAATCCAAGTCGAAAAACACCTTGGGGATAAGAACGCATACCCCCAGCAGATCGTGAAAGGATTCGAACTCCTGGGCAAGATCGAAGAACACGTTTAATGCCGAGCTCTGAATGGGACTGAAGGCATACTCGGAATAATCGTCTATCTTCTCGTGCATCCTTTTTTGGACCTTGTAGGCCCGGGAGGATTCCAAGCATCTAATGGTTATTTCATCTATATTTATTTCCACTGCCATTCCTTAAGCACCTAACACAAGAGTACATTGTCCCCACGGACTTGGAGCAAAACCCAAACCTCCCAGACAAGCCAAGAGCGGTTTGTCCCGATATCATTAAATACTTTTACAATACTTACACACCATGCGTTAACAAGTCAAAAATTACTTCTGCTTGAGAACACATATTTGGAGACAACTGTTCAACATATTTCGCGTTTGGACTTACCTGCTGGACAGTCAAAAGTTTTCGCACAAATATCTGAATCTATTTGATTTTTTCGGAATTGCAACTGTCTGCAGCCACTCAGTTATAACGCTCTAAAATTATTGGCTTTTGTTTTTTTTAACTATTAACTGATAACGGATAACTTTTAACCCTCAAGTTGCCTGAACCTGGACAAAATTCCAGATTCTTTCTAATATCCCTGATTTTCAGGAGGCTTCAAAGTGCCCGAATACAAGAGCCATATAGCCGGAGCCCTGGTACTGGGTGCCGGGGGATTGGCAGCAGTAAACTGGCTGGGATGGTTCCAACCGGAACCGTTACAGGCGGTTTTCCTTATGGGGTGTGTGCTCCTGGGAGCCCTGTTTCCGGACGTGGACACCGATTCCAAGGGACAAAAGCTATTTTATCTGCTGCTTTTGATTATACATTTGACCCTAATGTCCCTGGGAGAATACAAATGGGCGGCTATTCTGGGGTTTTGCGCCATGCTCCCGGTGGCTGCCAAGCACCGGGGATTCATTCATACCTGGTGGGCCATGCTGGGCATACCTCTGGTTATTTTTATCTTGCCCCTTCTTTTCTATGATGTATCCTGGATCCTTCTTCTACCCTACTACCTGGCAGCGGTTTACGGGTATTTCACCCATCTCCTCTTGGACAGGCAGTTTACCTGAGCCCTGAGGGACAAAGCAAACCAAGCCTGCAGCCGTTAATTTCTACTCTCAAAGTACAAGGGAAAAATTGCACAATTTCCATTGACTCTTTTTCTGACCTGCTGTAATTCTTTTTCAAATCGCTGCAAGCCCGCCCGACTCCTGAATGCTGCCGGGCTGTAGCCCGAGTACAGTCCCGAGGCATTTCCAACCTTCCCTGACAAACGCATCAATCTTAACAAGCAGGCGCGGTTTATGCAGAAAACCACCCCTACCCTTGCGGGTCGTATCCTGAAAAACGGATGGACAGTCACTCTCGCCGGAACCGGCATTAACTTGGCCCTGGGCATTCTTTACACCTGGAGCATATTCCGCTCCGAGATCCAGCGCAGTATTGTTGCCGGAGAAGAGTTGGCCATCGGAGCTTTTGAATGGAGCTTGGCCTCCATGAACGATCCCTATGCTGTCTGTTGCCTGGCCTTCGCCTTTTCCATGATCCCTGCAGGAAAGTTCCAGGACAAGTTCGGCCCCAGGCTGACAGCAGCCATAGGCGGCATTCTGGTGGGCCTGGGCTTTCTGCTCATATCCCAGTCCACGGAATACTGGGTATGGATCCTGGGATTCGGAGTAATGGTTGGCTCGGGAATCGGGTGCGGCTACTCCGCTGCCACACCAGCGGCTATCAAGTGGTTTACTCCAGCTAGAACCGGCCTCATAGCCGGTCTAGTTGTGGCCGGCTTCGGTCTTGCCCCGGCATACATCTCCCCCCTCTCTAACTACCTGATTTCCGAATACGGACTTATTCAGACCATGCAGGTCTTTGGGATCGCTTTTTTCATAGTGGTTGTGCTGTTATCCCTGCTGTTGATCAATCCCCCGCCAGGACACGTGCCTTATTCCAGGCCTTCCGGGAGGGAAAAACAGACAAAACCGGCCCAGGAGTTCTCTGCTGGAGAAATGCTCAAATCCGGAAATTTCTACTTGATCTGGTTCACCTATTTCATAGGCGCCGGAGTAGGACTCATGGTAATAAGCAGCATCAATTCGCTAGCTGAAAAAAGCCTTGCGGAGCTGGCTTTTCTGGCTGTAATCATTCTAGCCGTGGGCAATGCAGTAGGCAGGATAGCCGCAGGGGTCCTTTCCGACAAGATGGGAAAGGAAAACACCCTTATGGCCATGCTGGCACTCCAGGCCATAATGATGTTTGCCGCCATGTCTGTGGTGGACTCCCCCGGAACCGGCGGATGGGTCATAATCATGCTCGCCACCCTGATCGGATTCAACTACGGCACCAACCTCTCCATATTCCCCGCTATAACCAAGGATATCTGGGGGATTAAAAACTTCGGCATCAATTACGGTCTTGTATTTTCATCCTGGGGAGTGGGCGGCTTTGTATTCTCGCGCCTATACCAAATGATAGAATCCGGAACAGGAGGCCAGACAGCCCCGGCCTTCATGGCTGCAGGATTATGCCTTCTTCTGGGCGTGGGACTTGCTTTTGCCATCAAGAAAGAACTGGTCAAGCTCAGGGCCTATAGGGAGCTAGTCCTGTCCAGTGCATAACCAGGAACTGGGACAGACAGTTGCAAATCCGCAACTATCCATTCCCGTTCCCAAATACGATTCACCAAGCCTTTTCGCTTACTTTCGCCGGGAGGCTTGCCGGTTTTCTTGGCAAGTTACAGGTCCCGTGTTTCAGATGGCCAGCCAGGCCAGCAATAAAGCCAGAAAGACAAGGGATGCCCCGATTACCAGCCAACTCCTGAATCTGGCTTCTCCTATGCACGGAACCAAAATCCCGGGACGACTGTATATGAATCGGTCCGCCAAATGCACAAAGTTGATCTGTACGCAGTCCGGATCGCATAGCCAGCTTGCCTGCCACCGGGCATAAGCTCTCCTCCAGGCTTTTTCCATCACTTCGGCCATATCCGGCCATTTGTCCAGCAGACTCTTCCCAAAGATATCCCTGTTCCGCAGCCAGAGAAAAACAGCCCCGCCCAGAAGAACGGGCCAGACAGAGCCCTGGATAAATCCCGGATCCAGCCAACTGTGCTCCGGGAGCCCGGGATAAACATTTTGCAGCAGCCAGGGCAGTAAGGCCACTAGTCCGATCAGGGCGGCCCAGACCCATATCTGGCCGGAGAGCGAGGACTTTTGACCAGGTTCGGCTGAGGCCCGGATACGGCAAATAAAATGGGCCATTAGCAGGGTGGTGGCCAGGGAGGACATGTACAGCAAAAACAGAGTCAAGTCCGGCCAGGGTCCGGCAGAAACCATGTCCTTCATCAGGTATTTGATCCGGGAGCCGGAGGTAAAGGTAAATCCAGCCAGGGTCAGAGCCGGGAGAGTTAGTGCCGCCGTGAACACCGGGCGCATGAGGCTTTTAGCCTGGATGGTCCTGGAAACCGCTACTCCCAGAAACAGGGAAGCCTTGGCCAGGCCGTGATGGGTTGCGAACATGATCAGCCCCGGCAGGGCAGCGCCCCATAAGCGGGGCTCAAACAGGGCCAGGCCGCAGAGAAAAGTCATAAGTCCCATCTGGCTCACGCTGGAATAGGCCAGAACCGTTTTGGGATCCTTTTCCATAAGCCCGGCCAGGACACCGAAAAAAGCTCCCAAGAGCCCCAGAATTATAAAGAGAGATCCCCACAGCTCAAACTGGGCAAGGCCCAGAGGGAAAAAGTGCATCCAGCCCAGAAGTCCGGCCTTGATCATGGCTCCGCTAAGGACTGCGCTGGCTGGTGTGGGAGCTACCGGGTGGGCTAGAGGCAGCCAGA
>CAZNYT010000060.1:0-14223 GCA_964577315.1 uncultured Desulfovibrionales bacterium | reverse complement strand
CCTGTTTGCAGAATTCTCGGACCTCTGGACAATAAGTTTCGTTGTAGTACTATTCACCCGATTTTTTTGCGTGCCGCGCCTCCCGGTAAAAGCATGCAAAAAGACCGGGTAAATGGTTTAGGTCAAACGTGGTGAGTAGTTGCCTTTCAAGTACATATGCGAAATCAATCTGTAAGTTTGCTTTTGGTAATCTGCACTTGACCCGGGCAGGACTACTTTCGCCGCAGCCTGCACCGGCAGGAAAAGAGTGACTTCCAGGAATAGATAGCCAAGCCTGTGCATACGCACCCCCCTGATTTCTGGAAAAGCTAAAAGTGTCAAGAGACAGGGCAGGCCCACTGGGCGCCGGAGCAAGTGTTCACTCTCTGCGGCAAAAGTAGCAGACAGCTCACCAGAGATACTCTCCAACCCTTCAGGCAATAGGGGCCTTCTCCGGCTCCTGGCGGAAGAAATGCTTGGTCCGCACACATATTCTAACCAGGGCTAGCATGAGGGGGACCTCGATAAGCAGCCCCACCACCGCGGCCAGGGCAGCGCCGGAATCCACTCCGAACATGGTGATGGCCACGGCAATAGCCACCTCAAAATGATTGGAAGCCCCGATCATGGAAGTGGGGGCCGCGTCCTCATAGGATATGTTCAGAAAGCGCGAACCGGCATAGCCCAAAGCGAAAATGGCAAAGGTCTGGATAATCAGCGGAATAGCGATCAAGAGTATGACCAGCGGGGCCTGCAGAAAGACCTCTCCCTGGAGTATGAACAGGGAGACCAGGGTGGCCAGAAGGGCTATCAGGGCCACATTGCCCCATTTGGCTACATATACGTTGTCGAACCATTCCTTTCCCTTCTTGTTGATTAAGTAGACCCGGGAAATATAGCCAGCGATAAGGGGGATGCCCACGTAGACGCCCACGGTCAGGCTGAGGGTCAAAAAGGGCACGGGCAGGGCCACCCCCAGCAAAAAATTACCCAGGGGTGCATATAGTACCAGCATGGTCAGAGAGTTTATGGCCACCATGACCAGGGTGTGCCCCATATTGCCGCCGGAGAGGTAGCTCCAGACAAAAACCATGGCCGTGCAGGGAGCTATGCCCAGAAGAACCATGCCCGCGAAATACTGATCCGCCATTTCCTCGGGAATGAAAGCGGTCCAGATCACATGCATGAAGAGCCAGGCGAAAAAGGTCATGGTGAAAGGTTTTATGCACCAGTTAATGACCAAGGTGGTCAAGACAGGCCTGGGCGCGGTGAATGCCCTTTTCACCTGGGGGAAGTCGATCTGGATCATGATGGGATAAATCATCAAGAACAGCAGGATCCCTATGGGCAGATTGACCTGCTCGATGGAGAGAGAATCTATAAAATTGGCCAAGTCAGGGAACAAATAGCCGATGGTTATGCCGGCGGCCATGCACAGGGCCACCCAGAGGGTCAAATACTTCTCGAACCATCCCAGTCCCTGCTTTTCTTTTTCCTGCGCGGACATAACAGTTCCCTCCTTTAGCTGCTGCAAATGTGGACCAGACTAAGCGCAGGACTCCCCCTTTTCCTGCAGAAACCTTTGCAGGGCCTGGCTGTCCTGGTGATAGTACTCAGTCTGGGCAAAATCCTGTTGCAGTGCACGCAGCACCTCCCTGTGCAGATCCGAGCCAGGATCTGCCAGACTATAGTAGCACCACACAGCGCTGCGACGGTCCTGGACAAGACCGCATTCCTTGAGCCGGGCCAGATGCCTGGAGACCGTGGACTGAGGCAGATCCAGCACCGCCATGAGATCGCAGACGCAGAGCTCTCCGTGCTGGAGAAGACCCAGTATCCTGAGCCTTGTCACTTCGGACAAGGCCTTGAACAATTTGGCAGCTTGCTGCATATCCATGCTTGTATCCGGATAAGCAGATATTTGTCAACCTTGTTTTACCCTTTTCCACTTTGCCTTGTTCATGTAGCCCGGTCCAATATAAAGACCAATTTCCTTTGTTTTACTGAGATTGACAGAACAGCCTCCCATCCCCTCAAGCAACGCGTCTCTCTGGACATGGATGACGAGCTCAAGCAAAAAAATCTGGAACAATGTCAGTGTCTGCAGTAAGCTGCATTGACACCTATTGCAGAGTATAATATATAAAAGGGCTATGTATAAATGCACTACATATACCGCTGAGGACAACGACCTGTACCTGGACGAAAAATATTGGAACGGGCTGCTCAAGATGGCCCTGTCCCGGTTCTTTATCCTTCGGGTGCTTTATAACGGGCCAGCTCACGGTTACGCCATCGCCCAGAAGATCTCGGACCTGACCAGTGGATGTTGCTCACCCAGCCAGGCCGGAATTTATCCGGTTCTCAAGGACTTCATGCGAGGAGGATATGTTACCTGCCGAGAGGAGACTGTTTCGGGACGAAGGCGCAAGGTTTACGAGCTGACCCCAAAGGGAAGGCAGGCTTACCAAGTGGCGGTGGAGGCCTGGAGAGAAACCGCGGACGCTCTGGTTCAGGCCAGGGAGGAAGAATAATCTTCCGGGCCTGGGAAGGAAAAGAAAAGGGAGAGACAGATTGAGAGCAAAAGATCCGGAGAGGACACGCATTCAGGATATCCGAAAGGAGGCCCGAACCGCCGGCGGTTCCTGAGACTCCTTTTCAGCCGCACTGCAGGTGCGGCAAGAACCCACCCGGGAGGCGGAGCAGAGCTGCTGCAAAGCGGAGCACGGCTCTACCGGGGCTTTCTTGGATACAACCGGGGATCCCAGAATGCTTGGGGATCTGCGCGGAGAATGCGCCCCTGGGACGGAACCTGCACAGGATGCTCCATGCTGAGGCCCGCGCAACGAGCTGCCGCCGGAGGCGGCGGGCGAACAGGCTGGCCTCAGGGCTTGGCATTTTGTACATAGCTGGCGTAGCACCCCGGCAGGCCTGGTTCCCAGGGTAAGCCCCAAGTGGTGTCCTTACGATTATCTATGGGCCGCTCTGGTGCGCCTAGGAGTGGGCAGGGACAGCTACCGCATTTCTCCGGGACTGTACTCCCTGGGGGAGCCGGATCAGGACAGCCCTGTACTGGTCACTGGCAACTTCAAGCTGACCTTCGACCACGTGCGCAGCAAACTGGCCAGGATCTCCTGCTGGCTTCTTGTGGTAGAAACATACGGGATCAACGTATGGTGCGCCGCAGGCAAACAGAGCTTCAGCACCGAGGAGGTTGCCCGGATGGTTCGCTCAACCGGGATAGAAAGAATCGTATCCCACCGCAAGCTGATTCTGCCTCAGTTGGCGGGACCTTCAGTAGCCGCTCACAAGCTGGGCAAGCTATGCGGATTTTCCGGGATCTTCGGCCCGGTGCGCATAGAGGATCTGCCCGAGTTTCTGGATATGGGATTGCGGGCCAGCCGGGACATGCGGTCAGTGCGCTTCCCGCTTGCCCAGCGCCTGGAGGTGGCCCTGGTGGAGGTGTACGGAGCGCGCAAGTTCCTCATGTGGGCCTTGTTGGCCTGTCTGCTCCTGGCGGTCCTGAGCCCGGGCGGCTTTAGCCTCGCAAAGATCCTGGGAGCCGGTCTTGGAGCATACTCCGTGGTCCTGCTCGGATTCGCCACAGGCGTATTCCTGGTTCCTGCGCTGCTGCCCCACATTCCCCTTCGCTCCTTTGCAGCCAAAGGCCTGGCAGCCGGAGCGATCACCGGCCTTCTTCCTGCCGCTTTCCTGTCCGGAAGCGCACTTGAGGCCATGCTTCCGCTTATGGTTTGCAGTGCATTCGCCTCCTGGTTCGCCATGCACTATACCGGCTCTACCCCTTTTACTTCCTTGTCCGGTGTGGACCGGGAGATGCGGCGCTATATGCCTGTGCAGGGCGGCTTGCTTTTAATTTCAGTTGCCATGTGGCTGATTTTGCCCTGGATTTAGCCAAAAAAAGAGGAGAAAGCGCCTGTGCAACAATTTCGCTATCTGGAGGAATCCACCCTGAAGTACGATCCCGGCAAGTGCATCGGATGCGGCGGCTGCCTCAAGGTCTGCCCGCACCAGGTCTTCGAGCTGAATCAGGAAAAGGCCGAATGCCGGGACCCCGGAGCCTGCATGGAATGCGGAGCCTGCGCCCTGAACTGTCCCGCTGGGGCCATTCAGGTCCAGCAGGGAGTGGGCTGTGCCCAGGCCGTGCTCTATGCCTGGCTGGCAAGAGTGCCCGTTCTGCGAAGGGTTTTCGTTCCGGATGCCTGTTGCTAGATCTCGCCTGGGACAATCGTATCTGAGCTGTCCTCGAAAAGGAATAGGACACGGACTGCAACCAGAATTTCAGCTTCGTTTCAGTCTACTCTGCTAAGCCTGAACCGGGAGGTAAGTATCCGATGCCGGATCAAGGAATGCAGTCAAGTGTCAGAGAGCCCACATAATTTGGACAGAAAACCTTGGTCCCCGCATGCTCCGTGTTCAAGATCAAGCCGAAGCTCTATTTAAGGCTCGCTATTGGCCAGGAACGTGGGTGCGCTTTCCAGGTTTTTCTTGATTTCCCTGGTAATGAATCCAACCAGAAGATCCAGGGCCTCAGGGAGTTCCTCCTGCTTGCGGTAGACAAGGTAAAAGCCCTGCTGCAGCTCCCCCTCCTCCAGGGTTATGGGCACAAACTCCCCGGTACGCAGCTCTTCTTGGATCATAAAACTGGGCATCATAGAAAACCCCATTCCTGCCCTGACCATGGATTTCATGGCCTGATTGGATTCGGAGAAGTACACGTGTTGAAAATGTTTCAAGGATAGCCGCTGATCTTTCAGGAAGTCGGAAAACTCCTTATGGATACCAGAACCTTTTTCCCTGAGAATCACCGGTTTGTGCAGGAGATTCCTGATGGAAGCTGTGCCAGGTTTTTCTTGGTCCTGAGGGCTTTGAAAAAGGATCAGAGGGACCCTGCCGATTTCACTGCAGGTCAAAGCCTTGTGCTTGGGCGGAACTCCGGTTATGCCCAGGTCAAAGATGCCGCTCAGAATGCCCTGAAATATTCTCTCGCACTTCAGAACGCTCAGGGCCACCCGGGTGTCCGGGTATTTGGCCTGAAGGGACTTGAGTATCTCCGGGAACAAGTATTCCCCGGCAATAAAACAGGTCCCGAGCCGCAGGGTGATCAAAAGCCTGTTCCCGCTTCTGCTCATGCTCTGGAACAGTTCCTGCCGGAGTTGTTCCAACTTTAAGGCATAATTGTAGACCACCCGCCCTTCCTCGGTAGTAGCAATCTCGCCGGCGTGTCCCCGTATCAGCAAGGGCACCTGGAAATAGCTCTCCAGGCTCTGGATCTGCAGGCTTACCGCCGGCTGGGTCAGGAACAGGGTGCTGGCTGCCTTGGAAAAGCTCTGCTGATCCACAACCTCCTTAAAGGTTTTCAGGGCATATAAATTGAGTTCCATTTGCAACCTTTTCGTGCCCAGGCACTTGTTATCTGCATCAAGATAATCCAATATACTCTGCTGCAAAAAACAAGTCAAAGCCATTCCGGGAAATTGTGTTCCTTTACAAGGCAAGCCAAGACAAGATATAGGCATGGAGCTTTACAGCCGCGGCGATTATTTTTGGTTCATCCGGTTTGAGCGTACTTTTGGAAAAAGAATGTCTCACGCCCGGGCCTGCCGGCCCTAGAGGCGCCCCGGTGAAACACCCTTGAAAGGGAACCCGGTTTCACTGGGCAAGCAGAGCTTAGGAGAGAAGCAATAAAATATTCCTATCCACCGAGCCGGTGTCTATGAATAACAGGCTCCCCGGCAGGGGAGAGAGCCTTTTTCATTGCCCCGGCTCAGGGCAATGAAAAATTCCTCTTATCTCTGCGTCCTCAGCGCCTCTAGCGAAGCGGGCGAGAGCCAAAAATATCTTAGGCCTGGGCCGAAGCGGGCGGATCATATAAGTTTTGAGCCTTTTCCCGGCTGCATACGCTTGAACCGAAAAAGAGCCTTATTTTTACTGCCGGGCAGGGATTGGGAGAAGATCCTGAAAGGTGTTCCAGGAGCTCAGACTGGCAGGCCTGCTTGGGCTTGCCCCAAACAGGCCTTTCAGTCCCGAAGGAGGAGGTCCAGAGGAGATAAGATTCGGATTGATATCTCTTTATTCAGACCTTTTTGGATCCAATTACCTCATCCAATCCACGTGCTGTTCGCATTCGTCTATGCTCACAGGCTCCATGGCGTGGCATTCCTGGCAGTTCTCCTTGCCGTGGGTGTAAGGGGTCATCCTGTCATGGCAGTCCATGCACTGCTCCACTGACTCGTGGGGCTGATGGGTAACATTAAAAGCCCCCTTGTCCGCGGCCTCGTTCAGCATATTCACGGCCTTGATCACACAATCCGCGGTAAGGCCGCCGCACCTGTGCTTGCGTTCTTCCGTTCCCCTGGCTACGCCAGCCTCCTTCATCCATTTGGTAACCGAGACGTGGCACAGAGTGGAATCCACCGCAATTTGAGGCAACCCCATGCCCGCGGGCTGGTATTCCGGGAAGGGAAACTGAGCATACCAGGCCATGAGCTCATCGCACAAGGGACCCCGGATATTGTTGTCGTCGGTGATCATTCCGAAAAGCTGGATGGGAGGGACCAGGGCTCCGCACAGGGAAGCCCAGCCAGTCCTTATCCCGGAAGAGAACACCCAAAAAGAGGTAGCCGGAAAATTGGTATAGGGCTCTCCGATTTCCTCAGCCAGATAGCCGAAAAGACCTTCGGCTGCTCCCGGGCCTCACCCGCCTTTGGTCATGTAGGCCTCAAAAGCCTTTTCCGCAGCCTTGTCCGGGTCCAGCTTCTTATAGGGGAAGCCGTTGTTCATGGCGGCCCCGGCTTGTTTGCCTCCCAGCATGGCGTGTCCGGCATACCCCATGGTTCCTGCCACAGCCACTCCTGCCAGTGTGGTGCTGACTCCTCTCAAGAAATTTCTTCTAGAGGTATCAGTCTGTTTCCTGGATTTCATTAGAGACCTCCTTTGTTTATACCTGATTAAAAAACTCAAATCCCTACCTTTATTAAATCCTGTTAAAACAAAAGGAACTTCGCCATTGCCCAAGACAGTTGGCAAGGCCCAGTACAACGCCTTAGAAGAAATGCTGCTCCAGACAAACCTTAAAAGATTTACGTTTCAGGCAAAACTCCTGAACGCGCTTGGATATCGCTTGCATCTTACAGTATTTCTTTTATTAATTTGAATAAAAAGATTGCAGCCAGATGTCCAATTAAACTTGGTAATCCCGTTATAAGGAAGAATTATCCAAACCCTGAATTTGTTGGTTTGGATATTTAGGAGGGGCTGCCGCAGAATGAGCAAGTCAGGAGGGATAGCTATTCACTCAATCTTTTACATGGCATGCTTGTATCCTGGAAACCTCCCCACATGCATTACCCTGAACTGATCGTTTCCTTAAAAGATGAGACTCAACTACTCACCACGTTTGACCTAAACTATTCACCGGGTCTTTTTGCGTGCTTTCGCCGGGAGGTTCACTTATCAACACAGGTTTTGGGCAGGGAAACTTATTCTGGAAAAGGCCTTAGCTACAACGAAACTTGGCTCTGTAAACAGCCTTACTATTATGGCAGCAACTCTTTCCCTGGGTCCGAGGGTTCTGCAAACTGAGCGTAAACTGTGTGAGCGACGTAGGCAGCGTGTTTTTACGGCCTGTTTGAAGAATCCCCGGACCTAAAGAAGGATTTGTTGCTATATAGGAGCCCTGTTTACAGAACCGAAGTTTTCGCTCTAGTACCAGCTGAGCAACTACAACTTGATGGACTCCGGAATTTGGGCAGGGAAAAGACACAGTTTCGAAACCCTACAAATTCTGTCTGTAACGCATGGATTGCTTCAGGGTTTCCTTGTCCATGAACTTTAAATCCGAGCCCAGGGGAATGCCTTGAGCCAGGCGGGTAACCCGCACCTCTGGGAATTCCTTTTCCACCACGTTCTTGATATAGGAGGAAGTGTTTTCTGCCTCCAGGGTGGTACCCAGGGCCAGGATTATTTCGGATATGGGCTCGGACCCTAATCTGCCCCTCAATTTATCCAGCTCCAGGGAGTCCGCGCGCACCCCGTCCAAAGGGGACAAAAGCCCCCCCAGCACCAGGTAGCGTCCCTGAAAGAATCCGGACTCCTCTACCACCAGAAGACTGTCCCACTCGGAAACAATGCACAGCTTGTCCTTCTCCCGCATGGGATCGCCGCAAATGGAACACGGATCCGTATCAGCCAGGGCCGCGCAACAGGAGCAGATACACAGCTTGTCCCTTAGCTGGTATATGCTGCTTCCCAGGCTCCTGGCCTTGTCTTCCGGCCACTTGAGCAGGGTCATGGCCATGCGCAGGGCGCTCTTGGGTCCTATGCCGGGCAGGTCGGCCAGCTGCTCCACCAGGTGCTGCAGGGAGGCGGGCAGTTTTTGCAAGGATAGCTCTCCTAGAAAAGTCCCGGGATATTCATTCCCCCGGTGATTTTGGACATTTCGCTCTGAACCATTTCCTTGGCCTTTTTCAGGGCGTCGTTGGTCGCAGCCTGGATGAGGTCCTGGAGCATCTCTATATCCTCGGGATCCACAACATCCTTTTCAATCTTCACCTCGGCCACTTCCTGACCCCCTGTTACCTTGACCGTGACCATGCCACCGCCTGCAGAGGCCTCAACCACCTGCTGGTTCAGCTCTTCCTGCATTTGGGACATCTTTTTCTGCATCTGCTGGGCTTGCTTAATCATGTCCTGCATAACTCTTCTCCTCCTTGGAATCGGAATTGGGTTTTTTTCTGGTTACTTTTACTATTTTGGCATCAAACTCATCCAGGATTTTCTGTACCCCGGGATGTTCCTTGACCTTTTGCTCCAGGGTAACTTGGGGTTGGGGATGGTCAGGTTCGGATTCGAAATGCACCTCCACATCCCGGCCAAGATACCTCTTGGCCAAGGAAGCAATCTTTTCCTTGCGGCTGTTGCGCATAAGACCCTGACGGACAGGCTCCTTATCCAAGAACAGAACCAACTGTTCCTGCTCCAGTCTTCCCTGACATTGCTTTAACATGTTGACCAGGGCAGGGTCATCAGATGACTGTCCGGCACAAAATTCCAGAAAACCTTGCCAATCTTGGGTTTCACCTTGAAAGTCAAAGCTTGCCCGGGGTTCCTGGATCGCGTTTTGTTCAGTACGGGACTCGGGGGTAGAGGAGCTTGATCCGCCTCCTTCTCTTGCATCCCTGTTTTCGGAAGCCTTGGCCTGGGTTTGCTTCTCCTGGTCCGAGGCCTCCGGATCAAAGGCACTTACCGGGATAAGCTCCGGGAGATAAGCCAGGTTGTAGAGCAAAAGCTCCAGGCTGATCCCAGGCTCGTAGCTGGACAAAATGCTTTTGCGTCCCTCCAGGATCATCTGCCACCCGGCATGGATTCGGGAAACAGGCATCTCCCCGGCCATCTGCAGCCAGAACTCGCTCTCCTCGGGAGCCAGGTCCAATAGATCCTTGGCCTCCTTGCCCCCCTTGGAGAGCAAAAAAAGATTGCGCCAGCACTGGGCAAGCTCCTGCAGGAAGAATCCCAGGTCCAGACCCTGATCCAAAAGATAGCGCACCAGATTGTGCAGCCGGGGCAGATCCTGGTTGAGAATATCCCGGACTAATTGCTGGTAAACCTCTTGGCCGGCCAGGCCTAAAATCCTGCGCACGCTTTGACCCTGCAAGCCTTGTTCGCCCAAGTCCAATACCTGGCCCAACAGGGACATGCTATCCCGGACGCTGCCGGAGCCGCGCTGCGCCAAAAGCCGCACCGCTTCATCCTGATAAGATATGCCCTCGGATTCCAACACCCATTCCAGGTGCTGGACAAGCTCCTTCTGGGTCAACCTCTTGAACGCATGCTGCTGGCAGCGGCTGATCACCGTGGCCGGAAATTTCTCCGGGGCGGTGGTAGCCAGGATAAACACGCAATGCCCGGGGGGCTCCTCCAGGGTCTTGAGCAGGGCGTTAAAGGCGGAATTGGAAAGCATGTGCGCCTCGTCAATGATGATCACCTTGTACCGCGTGCTCATGGGGGTGTAGAAAACATCCTCGCGCAGCTTGCGCACGTGATCCACACCGGTATGGGAGGCCCCGTCAATCTCCCACACATCCGGGGAGGCCCCTTGCGTAACCTGCTCGCATACAGGGCACTGGTTGCAGGGCTCGAAATCCGGGCCATTTCTGCAATTGATGGCCTTGGCCAGGATCCGGGCCACTGTGGTCTTGCCCACTCCCCGGGTTCCGCTGAAAAGATAGGCGTGCGAGGGACGGTCCTGGGCCGCTGCCCGGGAGAGAATGGTCTTGATATATTCCTGTCCGGCAACCCGGGCAAATGTCTGTGGTCTGTATCTGGACGTCAGTCCGGCTTTGGCCATTTATTATCCCTTGTTCCCGGCGATTTCAGTATATACTACAACGAAACTTAGTCTTACAACCTGGGCTCTATAAACAGCCTTACTATTATGGCAGCAACTCTTTCCCTGGGTCCGAGGGTTCTGCAAACTGGGCGTAAACTGTGTGAGCGACGTAGGCAGCGTTCATCAAAATCGTAGGCCTATAAAAAGCTCTCGGTCCCTATTCAAGCACCTCCTGAAATAGGGTCACAAAAAATATAGATTTTGATATACGCTGCCTTGGAGAGAGTTTTTACGGCCTGTTTGCAGAACCCTCGGACCTCTGTATAATAAGCTTCGTTGTAGTTATACCAGGCTTGTTGCTTGGCAACCCCGCGCGCTCATTTGCTGCAGCTACAGCTCATACTCGTACAGCCATTCCGCATATTTCCTGTTTTCTCCCCGGACAATCTTGAAATATTCGCTCTGGAAAAGCAAAGTATTGGGCCCGGCCTCTCCGGCACCGATAACCCTGCGGTCCACCTCCTTGATAGGGGTAACCTCGGCTGCGGTCCCGCAAAAAAAGGCCTCATCAGCCATGTAAAGCTCGTCCCGTGTAAAGCGCTGCTCGGTGACAGAATACCCCATGTCCGTGGCCATGGTGATCAGGGTGTCCCTGGTTATCCCGGCCAGGATGGAGCCTGGAGGCGGGGTCTTGAGCTTGCCGTTCTTGACCAGGAAGATGTTCTCCCCGCTGGCCTCGGCCACATACCCATCCACATCCAGCATCAGGGCCTCGTTGTATCCGTCCGCCAGGGCTTCCCTCTTGGCCAGTACGGAATTGACATAATTCCCTGAAACCTTGGCCTTGGTCATCATTACGTTTACGTGGTGGCGGGCAAAGCTGGAGGTCTTGACCCGAATGCCGCTATGCAAGGCATCATCCCCCAGATAGGTTCCCCAGGGCCAGGTGGCTATGATCACCCGGACCGAGTTGTCCGCTGGATGCACCCCCATGACCCCGTCCCCGATAAAGGCCAGGGGCCGGATGTATCCCTGGTCCATGTTATTGGCCCGCATGGTATCCACAACAGCCTGGCAGATCTCCTCCTGGGTAAAGGGTATCTCCATTTCCACGGTGCGGGCAGAGTCAAAAAACCTCTCTATATGCTCCTTGAGCCTGAATATGGCGGAAATCCCGTCCCTGCACTTGTAGCACCTTATACCCTCGAAAACCCCCACCCCGTAATGCAGGGTGTGGGTTAGCACGTGCACCTGGGCCTGATCCCATGGCACCAGGTGACCGTCGAACCAGATATTGTCCGTTTTTTGAACCATGTATCCCCCTTGTTATATTTTCCGACTGGATATTTATTCCTGTCTATTCCTTGTGGCTAGGCCTGAAAAACAGCTTAACAGGTGTCTTGTCCAGCTGAAACACTTTCCGGACCTGTTTTTCCAAATACCTGGCGTATGACGGTTTTATCAGCCCGGGATCATTAACGAAAAAAACGAACTCCGGCGGATTGGTCTCCGGCTGGGTCAGATAGTATATCTTGGCCCTGCGGCCCTTGACCATGGGCGGCTGATGCATCTCTACCGCTTCCTTGACCAGCCTGTTCAGCTGTCCGGTCCCGATCCGGACCCGGGACTGGGCCACGACCTTTTCAGCCAGGGGAATCAAGCCGCCCAACCCGGCCTTGGTAATGCTGGAAGTATATATTATTGGAGCATAGGAGCAAAAGTCCAATCTGTCCCGGAAATACCTTTTGAGCTGCCCCATTTTGTCCCCGGGGATGAGGTCCACCTTGTTCACCACAAGCACCAGGGGAATCTTCTCTCTTTCCAGAACAGACAAAAGCTTTTTGTCCTGGGTAGCCACTCCGGAAAGGGCATCCAGAACCAGCAGGGTTACCTCCGCCCTCTTGCTGCTCTGTATGGCCCGAAGAGTACTGAATCTTTCCAGATCGTCCCTAATATTCGCTCTGCGCCGGACCCCGGCAGTATCCACAAAAGTATATCTCTTGCCCTTTTTTTCCAGGACCACATCCACGCAGTCCCGGGTAGTCCCGGGGCGGGTATCCACCAGAACCCGGTCTTCCCCCATGAGGGTGTTTATCAGGGAGGACTTGCCCACATTGGGCCGACCCAAAAGGGAAATGCGCAGCCCCTGGTCCTGTGCTTCCTCAGATGTAGTGTGTTCCGGGAGCAGGGATTCCACGGCTTCCAGCAGGGCAGGCATGTTATAACCGTGGGCCGCGGAAACCATGGTGGTTTCAAAACCCAGGGAAAAGAACTCCTGGCCCAAAAAAGCGCTCTGTTCCGGCCCGTCCACCTTGTTTACCACCAGGTGCACCGGGCTGTGCCCCTGCCTGAGCATGGCGCCCACCTGTTCATCCAGGGCGGTCAGACCCTCCTTGCCATCCACCACGAACAGGATCTGGTCCGCACTTTCCAGGGCTTCCCTGGCCTGGTCCCGGATATCTTCCTCCAGCTCGTCCCGGGCATCCAGCACCAGACCTCCGGTATCCACCAGGGCATAATCCTTTTCCCTGCCCCGTACCCGAGCATAAAGGCGGTCCCTGGTCACCCCGGGTCGATCGTGGATCAGGGCCTTGTTCTGCCTGAGCATCCGGTTAAAAAGAGTAGATTTACCCACATTGGGACGGCCGATTATAACAACGTGGGGCAACATATATTCCCGGACAAACAAAAAAGAATTCTTGGCATGGGGTCTATCCCTTGTCCCTTTCCAGGGGAGGCGTGAACACCCCCTGCTCGGTGATGATCCCGGCAATCAAGTTATGGGGGGTTACGTCAAAAGCGAAATTGAACACCTCTACCCCGGGCGGGGTTATCAGTTTATCCCCAACGTATTGCACCTCAGACGGATCCCTTTCCTCTATAGGAATCTCGCTGCCCGAGGAAAGCTCTGAATCGAACGTGGACAGAGGCGCAGCCACGTAAAAAGGGATTCCGTACCTAGCAGCCAGCACCGCCAAGGTGTAGGTACCTATCTTGTTGGCTGTATCCCCGTTGGCTGCGATACAATCCGCTCCCACCACGATCTTCTGAACCATGTTTTTCTCCATGAGCAGACCGCAGGCGTTGTCGCAGGCCACCCGAACCTCGATCCCGTCCCTGGCCAATTCGTAAGCGGTCAGCCTGGCTCCTTGCAGAAACGGCCGGGTTTCATTCGCTACAACCCGGATTTGCTTACCCTCCTCCACAGCGGCCCGAATCACCCCCAAAGCGGTCCCGTAGCCCCCAGTGGCCAGGGCCCCGGCATTGCAGTGCGTCATAACCGTATCCCCGTCCTGGAGCAGCTCTTGGCCGTACCTGCCTATAACCCGGTTGGTCCGGATGTCCTGGGCATGTATTTCCTGGGCCTGGTCCAGCCAAAATCTCGCCAATTCGCCAGGCGTTGGAAAATCCTTGTCCTTCCGGGAGCTTTGCATGCGCTGCACCGCCCAGCGCAGGTTAACTGCGGTGGGCCTGGCCCGGGAGAGGTCTTCCAGCTTTTGCTCCAAGCCCTGCTGCCAATCCGGGGCGCCTTCCATTTCCAGGGCCGCAAGCACACACCCGTAAGCTGCGGTTACCCCGATGGCGGGAGCGCCCCTCACCACCATCTCTTGCAAGGCATAAATCACGTCCCGGGTATTGGCGCACTCAAGCCACAGCTCCTGTGCGGGCAGATGCCTCTGATCCAGAAGGATCAGCTTCCTCTTTCTGGAATCGAAATAGATATGCTCCATAACTAAGATGTACCTCTCACCCCGGACCTGGCCTGAGACAGACCCCGAATCACCTCCGGGGCAGGCTTCTGTATCCTGACTCCCTGCTTCCCTGACCACCGCGCACTGACTACTACAACGAAACTTGGCTCTGTAAACAGCCTTACTATTATGGCAGCAACTCTT
>CAZNYT010000059.1:0-14473 GCA_964577315.1 uncultured Desulfovibrionales bacterium | reverse complement strand
AAACTTTTAATGTGGGGGTCTGTAAAAAGCAAGTCCAAAATCTCCTTGGTTCGACAACTGAAGAAACACGGGTTGATTTTTTGTAAAGGTTTAGGCCGGATAACTTCCTGCGTGTGCCTTTGGTGACAGTTTTCGAGAGAGCCGTATGCAGGAAAACCGCTCTTACCGTTCGATGAGGGGGCGCTAATGGGTTTCCAGATGGAAACTGGTTAGCCGGGATGTTTTGGAACAAAAAAGCCATATGAAAAGCCATATTTTTATATTGACACATTTTCTTACCCTATCTATAATAATCTAATGAGCAAACGATCTGATTTCGAGTGGGATTCCAGAAAAGACAAGCAGAACCAGGAAAAACATGGAGTTTCTTTCGCCTTGGCACAGCTTGTGTTTCTGGACACAGATCGTGTTATTCTTGAAGACCTTGAACACAGTGAAAATGAAAAAACGGTTTTACTGTCTTGGCAAGGTCTCAGACGCGATAATGACGGTTCGGTTTACATACAGAAAGAACAAAATCAGAATAATCGGCGCCGGATATTGGCGACAAGGAAAGAAAATCTATGAAAGAGAAAACCAAATACACAGACGAACCAATGGGGAAAGTTAAGGTTATCTCTGACTTTCTTCCATCCCCGGAAGAACTTGCTTTAAAAGATGAAACCGTCAAGGTTACAATTACGCTAAGTAAAACAAGTGTGGACTTTTTTAAGAAAGAGGCAAAAAAATATAATACACAATATCAAAAAATGATTCGCAGGCTCCTGGATGAGTATACTGCCCATCATTGACATCCACAGCATCAACACAGACCGGGCAATAGCAGCACCGCTTCACTTTGCAGCTGTTGCCCGGCCGGTGATCTTGGTCGTTGCAATTCCACGGCTATTTTAGGACAGTAGTCCAACCCGGGCAAATTAGAGATTATCAGAAGCAAACTTCTAAATTGAACTCTCACCATGTCTCTGAAAGATAGATTCCAGCAAGAGAAACCATGGGCCATACTGGGTTGGATCAGAAAACAGTGGAAGGCTCAAAAGATGTGGAAAAAGGCGGGAGTGAGCAAGGAGAAGATGGCCACCCTTATTCGGAGCCTGAGCCATGAAACCGTGCGGAACCTGAAAGATCAAGCGCAGGCTGAGATGCTGATAGAAAAAATCTTCAAACAGCACACCAATCGCCGGCTGACTGCGTCCTGCTAGGCTAAAAAAAAACAAAAAAGCGGACTTTTGCAAATCCGGTCTTGTTATAAAAGATAAGGGTAATATCATGGGCAGATTGATTGGTGTAGCTTTTGGTCTAGCTATAAGTATCGTTGCATTACTTGTTGTTTTGGGTGTTATTGAGTTGGACTTTTTTCCTGCCCCTTAAATCACGGAACTGATTTTTTACAGGAAACGGATATTTGCTGCAATTTTATCTAGGTTGGTTAAATTCACTTGCTTTAAGATCAACCACTACTCAAACCCATCTCCATGCTTCTCCATCCATTCCCGGGCTAGTTGCTGGGCTTCGGCTATTTGGTCGGAAGTCATCTTTTCAGCTGCCATATCCAGACCCTCCCTATCGCCTTCAATTCCCTGTGATGCGACTATATTAACCTCGATTTCCGCGAATTCAAACTAAAAATACTAATATTTCAACATGTTATCTTAAAATAAATAAAATTTATGGGCACTACATTTATTAAGTAGCAATCTATCTGGACTTTATAGGTGCATTACGGACCTCTAGATATAGAGCCGATCAGACCTCCTGCTGCTCATAAGTTTGGCAAATTTATTTACTCCTTTGCTCTATCTTGAATAGTAATTATAATAGCATATTTTTCGTGTAATGCGCAAAAAATAGCTTGGTTTTATAGGCACTACATTGGGGCTGAGTGCCACCCAAACTAATAATTTTAACAGGTTATATGTTTCTTAAAGCAAAAATTTGCCAAAAAATGGCTTAAATTTGACCTTTTCGCAAAAAGATGGGTTGATAACCAAGATCTGCAACTGCAAACATAGGTTTACACTCCCGTCTTTTCGATTTGTAGCAATAACACTTTTAAACCTGGACAACCTCTGATCCATGGATATAAAATACTTTTTTAGTCTTTGGCTTAAATCTTGCTTACAAAGCTCAAATATTTCTGCTAAAGGAGTGTGTGAATGAAATTGAAAGACATAAGATTAAGTCGCATTTTCATTATCATTACCGCCGGGATATGTCTGGTAATCATTGTTGCTCTGCTCTACAGCATCAACAAAACCATGGAAGAAGAGCTTACCGCGGAATACGAAGAAAAGGCCGATATGCTCCTGCACAGCATGAAAGGGGTGCGAAGCCATATTGGCGATGTGGTGCGTCCAGAAGCCACTGAAATATTGGGTGAAGACGAATTCAAAGTGGAGCTACAATCCACTTCCTATGCCGCCAACCAGGTTTTTCAGCAAATCCCTGAAGAGCACAGACACGAGATAACCTTCCGCACGCCTTCCACCAAGCCCATGAACCCTGACAATGATGCCACTCCAGTGGAAGAGGATCTGATCCAGAAATTGGACAGAATGCACCGTGAAGGCAAGGATGAACTTGAATGGCGAGGGATCAGAAACGTGGATGGCGAAGATTTCTATATAATTGCACACGGGGCGGTCAACGAGCCTGATTGTCTGCCCTGCCACCGCCAACCCGAGGATGCACCTGAATCCATGCAGGAAAGATATCCCTTTGACTCCCCTCCGCGCCTAGTGGACCGGGTTGAAACTGCAGAGGTGACCTACATCCCCATGACATCCATGTACGAAACCGTGCGGGATGCCACCCAATTTCTGTTCATCCTGGGCGGCTTGGGCCTTCTGGCGATTGTTTTCGGTGTATACCTCCTCTTTGCCAAAATGGTAAGCACTCCTTTGACCAAACTGCAAAACTATGCCCTGGCTGTGGAAAAGGGTGATCTGGATACCGATGTTCAGGGTAATTTCCGCGGGGAGCTTGCCTCTCTCAAAGACTCCGTGCAAAGCATGGTGGTAAAATTGAAGGACAAGATAACCGAGTCCGAGGAGAAATCCCGGGAGGCTGAACAGGAATCCCAAAAAGCCCTAGAAGCAGCCAAGGAAGCTGAGGAAGCCAAGAAGCAGGCGGAGCAGGCCAAGCGTCAAGGAATGCTTGATGCTGCCAACCGTCTGGAAGAAGTGGTGGAGCGCATGACCTCTGCCTCGGACGAGCTCTCCGCCCAGGTGGAACAGTCCAGCCGCGGTGCAGAGGAGCAAAAGAAGCGCACCACAGAGACCGCCACTTCTATGGAAGAAATGAACGCCTCTGTTTTGGAGGTTGCTAGGAACGCCTCCAGCGCTGCCCAGGGTTCGGATCAAGCCAAAAACAAGGCCCAGGAAGGCCAAGAAGTGGTCAAACAATCCGTGGAGGCTATTAACAAGGTTCAAAAACAGGCTACTTCCATGAAGGAAAGCCTGAACGGGCTGGGTCAGCAATCCCAGCAGATCGGCGAGGTCATGAATGTGATCGAGGATATCGCGGATCAAACCAATCTTTTGGCTCTTAATGCCGCGATCGAGGCTGCCCGAGCCGGGGACGCCGGCAGGGGATTTGCCGTAGTAGCCGACGAGGTACGCAAACTAGCAGAAAAAACCATGAACGCCACCAAAGAAGTCGGGGAAGCAGTTACTTCCATCCGATCCAGTGCCAATGAAAACATCCAGAGCATGGATCAGGTAGCCAGCCTGGTCAACGAAGCCACTGACCTAGCCAACCAATCCGGTCAGGCTTTGCAGGAAATCGTGGCCTTGGCAGAGCAGGCAGCGGATCAGGTTCGGTCCATAGCTACATCCAGCGAGGAGCAGTCCTCTGCTAGCGAGGAGGTAAGCAAGAGCATGGAGGAGATCAAACGCATCTCCCAGGAAACAGCGGAAGTAATGGAGCAATCCTCCAAGGCCATCTCTGACCTGGCCTCCCAGGCCCAAGAACTCAAGGAGGTTGTCCGGCAGCTCAAGGAGGAAGAGACGTAACAGATAAAAATAGGGCCGGGCTGCCAAGCCCGGCCCTATTTTTTTCGCGGCATAAGGGTCTATAGCCCAGACCCAGAGAGCAATAATATTTAGAGATGCATAGAACTAACTACCTGAACTCCCCGTGCACGTCCTTGGTGTATTCCTGAAATGCCCGGTCCAGCCTAGCCTGCCCTTCTTCCGAGGTAAAGTAGTCTTGCACGGACTTGGGGAGTTCCTCCCATTCGCCCCGATATTTGCCCACCAATTGCCTCACCCATTCAGGCAAAGCATCCCATTTTTCTTTCAAGCCTCCCTGAAATTCCATTTCAAACTCCTTTGGTCTTTTGGATTTTCCATGTACGGATAAATAGCCTGTTTAGGCTCCAAGGCGCTGCACTAGTTCTATATTTATCCTGTGTTTGGGTCCTGTCAATCTTAAATTGATTCCACTGAATTGCCCTTTGCTGGTTTTTTTATTAGAGTTATGGTTGAAGGACATCAAATATAACCGCGATCTTAAGGAGATGTATGCGCTGATGGGATTTGAACTGGCCAAACTAGTCGGCGGCATGCTCATGCCCCTGGCCTTGAGCTTGACTTTTTTGTTAGTGGGTCTAGTGTTGCTCTTGGTAGCCAGATTCCGAACACTGGCCAAAGGCTTGTTGTTTTTGGGTACTATTGCATTATTGGTGCTGTCCATCCCTCCTGTGTCTGAGCGAGCCCTGCTCAATCTGGAAAATGATTATCCTGTGCTGCATGATCCGCCCCAAGCTGATTGGGTAGTGGTACTGGGCGGGGGGTCCAGGGACAATAAAAACTTGCCTGCTGCCAGTCGACTGGGGGAATCCTCCTTGTATAGATTGGCTGAAGGGGTGCGCATAGCAAAGAAGTTACCGCATGCCATGCTGGTAACTTCCGGGGGTACGTCGGACGAGGAGATAGTCAGTACTGCCGAGCTAGCTGCTCAAGTTGCAACTGATTGGGGCATGGATCAAGACCGGATTTTGCCTTTAACCCAGCCGCTCAACACTGCTGCCGAAGCCAAGCAGATGGACAAGCTGGTCCAGGATCAAGACAAGGTGATACTGGTGACCTCGGCCTTTCACATGCGCCGTGCCTTGGCCCTATTCCAGGGCCAAGGCATAGAAGCTGTACCGGCTCCGGCAGGACACCTAGTGGATCAGGCACGAGCAGACAGACATATAGGACACAACCTGCCCCAATCCAAGTACCTGGGTTTTGCCGAACGAGCTTTTTGGGAATATATCGGACTCATCTGGGCCGGTTTGAGAGGAGAGATTTAACAACCAACAACATCCATGGACTTAAGGCCGGACATGAGCTTTTGGATTTTGGCCATATTCCTGATTGTGCTGCTCTTGGCCCTGCTCATTTACTATTATCAGCGCAGCAGGCCCAAAAAGGAAATGGAGCGCTTTCTGTTCGGAAAAGCAAAAAGATCCTTCAAACCCAGCAAAAAAGAGAAGGAACTGGAGAAAACTCTCCTGAACCTGGTTAACGGTAGAGATGATGTGGCCCAAAGGCTTGTGGAGCTGGAACAGTCCAGGCATCCTGGTGAGTCCAGGGAATGGTGTCTACAAAAGGCTATTGACGCTATAAGAAGAGAGCGCAGGTAAAAAGGGTGGGCTCGGGTCATCTTGCTAAAGCCACTGCTTGACAATTTCCATAAGACCGGCGAGATACTTGGTGCTCAGGCTACAAGGCCTGCATCACTTCCCTGACAAGCCCCTCCAGGGAACAGTCCGCTGAGAGCACCACATCCGCACATTCCCGGTATAAAGGCTCCCGCTCCGCCAAAGTCCCGCGCACCTCTTCCTCCTGGGGAAGAGAGGAAAGGGCCGGCCTCTGCCCGGTATTGGGATCTCGGGCCAGTCTTTGCAGAACCATATTTGCATCCGCTGCAAGGTATACAGTCAAGTTTTCGGGGCTTTTCAGCACTTCCCGATTGTTCTTTCGGAGCACGATCCCGCCGCCGGTAGCCACCACCAGGCCCCGGGAGCCGGAGATATCAGCTAGGATTTGCTCCTCTAGATCCCGAAAATGCTCCCAACCGTAAAGAGCGACCAAATCCTGAATGCTTTTGCCCTGCTCCCATTCCAACTGCTCGTCCGTATCCCGGGCGGAAAGGTTCATATGGGCAGCGATTTCCCGGGCCAGGGTGGTTTTGCCGCTGGCCCTGGGACCGATCAGGTAGATACTTTCCTTGTTATTTTTCCAGCCACTCATGATACATGTTTTCCAACTCGTCTTCAGGCAAGGTTCTTGCTTCCCATATGCCCAGGCTCTGTCTCTGCCTGAAGGCCTCATAAAGAAATATGGCCGAAGCCACTGAGACGTTCAGGCTCTGAATCATTCCCTGCATGGGGATATATATCTCCTGGGAGACCAACTCCTGCAGATCTTCCTGCACTCCGCTGTGCTCGTTTCCCAAGATCACCGCGGTGGGGCGGGTAAAATCGTAGTCCTGCACCGCCTGCGCCTCCGGACCAAAACCGGTGCGCACCAGGCTATATCCTTGAGCTTTCAAATATTGCACCATTTCCCGGGCATCACTATGTCTTTTGCGCATCACCCATTTCAAGGCGGAGGCAGAGGTTTTTTTACCGATTTCCGGGAATTGCTGCCCCACGTACAGGAGATGAACCCGGGCTACTCCGAAGGCGTCACAGCTCCTCAGGATGGCGGAAACATTGTGCGGGTCGTGTATGTTGTTAAGGACCAGGGTCAAATCCCTCTGTCTTCTGGACAAAACCCCTTGTATTCTTTGCTTGCGCCTGTCGGTCCTGGAACTTGGGTCCATCATACCTATCCATTATTCTGGAATATAGCGCAAATATATCAAATATTCCTGATTGCCCTTGGGTCCCTGAATCCGGGAAGGAACCTGTCCCACCCATTCCAGTCCCAGCTCCCGCTCCGCGTATTCCCCCACCTTTTGGACAGCCTGCTGCACCACCTCCAAGGACTTGACCACGCCCTTGACCGCTTGTTGCCTGCCCGCCTCAAACTGGGGCTTGACCAGGGCAATCACCTCTGATCCCCGGCTCAGGTACTGAAGAACCGCCGGCAATACCTGGGTCAAGGAGATAAAAGAACAATCTATAGTGGCCAGACCCACCTTCTCCGGCAACAAAGAAGCTTGGGCCTTGCGGATATTCACCTTTTCCAGGTTAATCACACGGCAGTCCTGGCGCAGCTTCCAATCCAACTGCCCAGAGCCAACATCCAGGGCATAAACCCGCAGCGCTCCCAGTTGGAGCAAGCAATCAGTAAACCCCCCGGTAGAAGCGCCCACATCCAGGCAAACTTTATCTACGGGGCGAATATCGAATTCTTCCAAAGCGGTTAAGAGTTTCTCGCCGCCACGGCTGACAAACCTCTCCCCGGGATCTGCCCACAGCAAGCTGGTATCCGGCAAGATCTGGCCCGGCTTCTGTATTCGAACTTTTTGTTCCCTTTGCAACTGGTAAACCTGCCCGGCCATGATCATCCTCTTGGCCATTTCCCGGGAATCAGCCAATCCCTGCTGCTGCAGCAAAAGATCCGCGCGCTCCTTGTTCTTGCTCATGATTCACTGTATGCCCCAGGTCTCATCCAACCCTCAAATTCCAGTGGAGACTGGCTACTGGCTACAGTCCACTGGCTACTGATCATGAATCCCAGAATAAAACTACAATCAAGCCCAATGAATCAAGCCCAGGCAGTGGGGATCCAAAAGCAGGGAGTGATAGGGCAGAATGCGTACAGTATAACCAAAACGCCCGGTATGGAAGGTTTCCAGAGATCCTTTATAAACGATCCAGCCGTCTTCCAATTCTTCCTGGTTGTGCATACAGGCGGTTTTGCGGCTTAGAAAATTTCCTTCCATATCCACGTCCCCAGCGTAAATCTCCACTTGCACATCCTGGGTGCTCAGGCCGTTCAGGAACACCTCCGCTCTCACAGTCAGTTCTTCACCTGCATACAACTCATCCACGCCCGCGCCCTGGACGTTTCGTATCTGGACTTCACCCCACTTGGTCATAAGATCCATTCTCCAGTCCGCTAAGCTCTTGGCCTGTTCGAAAGAGTTCTTTTCCAGAGCCATGAAGTTATTGTACGCAGGCATGTACGCGGTCTCAACATACTCTTCCACCATGCGATGGGAACTGTACGTGGGGGCCAAGTCCTTGAGCCCATTCTTCATCTTGCGCACCCATTCAGAAGGAAGACTGCCGTGCCTGCGGTTATAAAAGGTGGGCACAATCTCCTTCTCCAGGACATTGTACAAATAATGGCTCTCCACCAGATCCTGATATTCCTCGTCCGAGAATATGTTGCCGAACCCGATGGCCCATCCGTAGCGATTATCATGGGTGTAGGCCTCGTCCCACCAGCCATCCAGGGTGCTGAAGTTCAGCACGCCGTTGGCCACTGCCTTCATGCCGCTGGTTCCGCAGGCTTCCAAAGGGCGCTTGGGATTGTTCAGCCATACATCGCAGCCCTGAAGCATGTACCCAGCTATCTCCAGGTCATAATCCTCGAGAAAAACGAAACGGTGTCTAAGCTCCTGCTGGCGGCTATACTGCACAATCTGCTGGATGATCTTCTTGCCCTCCACATCCTTGGGATGGGCCTTGCCTGCAAAAATGAACTGCACTGGATATCTTTCGTGGTTAACAATCTCCAGCAGCCTCTTGAGATCAGTCAGAAGGAGATTGGCCCTTTTATAGGTAGCGAATCTGCGGGCAAATCCTATGGTCAAAATGGTGGGATCCAAAACGTCTTCCGCCATCTCCAGTTCGTAACGCTTCCCGCCCCTGGCCAAAATCTGCTCCATAAGCCTCCGCCGCACATAGTCCACCAAGCGTTCTCTGAGGCGCTCATGTGTTCTCCAGAGCTCGGAGTCCGGTATGGCTTCGGATTGCTTCCAAACCCTCTCGCAATCCGGATCTTCCCTCCAATCCGAACCCAAATAGCGATCAAAAAGATAGGACATATCCGGAGCAATCCAGGTGGGAATATGAATGCCATTGGTAATGGCACCAATAGGTACGTCATCCACGGGATACTGGGCCCAGACCTTTTTCCACATATCCCGGGAAACCTGCCCGTGAAGCTGGCTAACCCCGTTGTTAAACCGGGACAAGCGCAAAGCCAGGACAGTCATGCAGAAATGCTCCATATCATCCCTGGGATCCTCCCTACCCAGGGCCATAAAGACCTTGAAGGCCAATCCCAGTTCATGGGCATAGGGTTCAAAATACTTGTGCATAAGATCCGGAGCAAAACGGTCGTTACCCGCTGGCACAGGCGTATGGGTGGTAAACACGCTGCTGGATGCCACCACCTCGGTAGCGGCTTCAAAGGATAGCCCATGTTCCTGCATAAAGATCCGGATCCTTTCCAAGCCAGCAAAAGCGGAATGCCCCTCATTCATGTGAATCACCCTGGGATTCATCCCCAGGGCATATAGTGCACGGACACCCCCGATACCCAGCACCACCTCCTGCTGCAAGCGCATCTCCCAGTCTCCGCCGTAAAGCTGAGAGGTGATCTCCCGGTCCTGAGGTTCATTGGAATTCAAGTTGGTATCCAGAAGATACAGATCTATCCGACCCACCTTAGCCTTCCAGATTCTAAGATCTACCTTGCGCTCCAAAAGACTTACCTGCACCGTCAAGGGCTGCCCCTGCTCATCCTTGACCAGGGTTAAAGGCATCTGCTCAAAATCGTTGATGGGATATTTCTCCTGCTGCCAGCCGTCATTGGTCAAGTATTGCCTGAAATATCCCTGCTGGTAGCACAGCCCTATGCCCACCAGGGGTAAATTCAGGTCACTGGCGGACTTGAGATGATCTCCGGCCAAGACCCCCAGGCCTCCGGAATAGATGGGCAGGCAAAGACTAATCCCGTATTCCGCGCTAAAATAGGCCACGACCGGCTCGCCTTCGCTTCCTTCAAATTCGAAGTAGGATTTGGACGAGGACCGGTAAGTATCCAAGCTGTTTTTAACCTGGTTCAATCTATCCAGGAAAAACTCATCCTGGGCCAACTCCTGGAAAGTGCTTTGAGGTAAAAGCTTTAAGAACTGCACCGGGTTCTGCCGGCTTTCTTCCCAGAGATTATAGTCGATTCTGCTGAACAGCTCGCTTATCTCGTGCTTCCACGAAAACCAGTAGTTAAAGGCCAGATCCCACAGCGGGGCCAGCTCCTCCGGCAGTTTGGGAATCACATTGTATACTTTTACTGGACGCATACCTTCTTCCTTTGGGGTTATCGCATTCCAGATATGGTTTTATTGCCCGGAAAGCTCCAACTGAATCTTTACAAACAGCGAGGTTTCTAAAACAAATGCTTACGGGAATAAAACCAAGGCCGAACAATGATCTTTTCTGCCACCCATATCCTGAAATTGCAAGATACATTTAACCCTTGCAGGATGAAAGCTCAAGGGTTATACTTATTATTTAACTCGCGAAGATTTTTATACCAATTTAAAACCTTGAAGTCACCCAAAAACAATTGTTTCTACTCTTAGCGACCAGGATCAACCAACATGGACCAACAGGTAATGGTAAAAATAAAGCATCTGGAGCATGCGGAGCCGGGTGAAAACCCGCTGGAATACGCCACCCCGAATTCCGCTGGGGTGGACTTGCGCGCATGGCCCAAGGATACCCAGGTATCCCTCCCTCCTGGGGAGAGGTATCCCTTTCCCACGGGGATTGCCCTGGAAATCACCAAAGCTGGAGTGGCCGGGTTCATTTTCTCGCGCAGCGGCCTTGGGACCAAGCAGGGCTTGGTGGTGAGCCAGGGAGTGGGAGTAATTGATCCCGATTACAGGGGCGAAATAATAGTTTCGCTTCTTAACAACTCCCTGGAATCCAGGACAGTAAGCCGGGGCCAGCGTATCGCCCAGTTGATATTCATGCCCTGGGTTCAGGCCAAATTCCAGGTAGCACAGGAACTTTCATCCACTGAAAGAGGCTCTGGTGGCTTCGGCCATACCGGAAACTGAAGCTTTCCCCCAGCGAAGGTCCCATAAGAACACAAGCAAGCAGGAGCGATTTTAACATGGATCACACCTCCCTGGGATCCCGGGCAGAAAAACACTTGTGCCCCACTTATTCCCGCTACCCTTTGGCAGTAAAGCGGGCTGAGGGATGCCGTTTATACGATTTTCAAGACAGGGAATACGTTGATCTTTTAGCCGGGATATCCGTTTGCAACCTGGGGCACAGCCACCCGGAAATAGTGGAAACCCTAAAAAAACAGGCTGAGAAACTCATCCATGTGAGCAATCTCTTTTTCCAGGAAGAGCAGGTTCAACTAGCTGAAGAACTCGCCCGGACCTGCGTGCTGGACAAGGCCTTTTTCTGCAACTCCGGGGCCGAGGCCAACGAGGCTGCCATAAAGCTTATGCGCCGATACATGCACAGAACACATCCGGAGCGCTTTGAGCTGCTGACCTTTACCGGTTCTTTTCACGGGCGGAGCCTTGCCACCCTGACTGCTACCGGCCAGGACAAGATCAAGGAGGGATTCGGCCCCTTGCCCCCCGGTTTCCGGATCGTGCCCTTGAACGATCCCCAGGCCTTGGAAGAAGCTGTTACCAGCCAGACCGCCGGAATCATGATGGAATGCATCCAGGGCGAGTCCGGAGTGCAGCATTTATCCCAGGATTTTGTGGCCAAGATCAAGGAATTGCAGGAAAAACACAGCATCCTGCTCATCGTGGACGAGATCCAAACCGGGCTGGCACGTACTGGCGCATTTTGGGCTCATGAGCTCCTGGGACTGAACCCGGACATGATCACTTCCGCCAAGTCCTTGGCCGGAGGTCTGCCCATGGGAGCGCTTATGTCCAGCGAGGAATTGGCAGGAGCCTTTGACGCCGGCAGCCACGGCACCACATTCGGAGGAGGCCCTCTGGCTTCGGCAACTGCTTTGAAGAGCCTGGAAATCCTCCAGAGAGAGAACCTGGTGCAAAAAAGCCGGGAAGACGGAGCCTGGGCTATGGAGCTTTTCCGAGAAATACAAAGAGAGTTCCCTGGAAGTATTCAGGATGTGCGCGGCAGCGGATTGATGCTGGGTATTGAGCTGACTTTCCCGGGCAAGGAACTCTGGACAAAGCTGCTGCATCAAGGCTTTGTTCTCAACCTAACCCAGGAAAGGGTGCTCAGGCTGCTACCTCCCCTGACTATTTCCAGGCAGGATATCCAGGACTTTGCCCGCACCCTAAAGAACAACTTGTCCCGGATGTAGAAGGCATATGAACAACGCAACACCGGCCATATCAGGCTACCCTGCTCCCCGGGTTGACTCCGAGGGCAGGCTTGATCTAAGGCCCAGATGGCTTTCCGGAGTCTGGCCCCCGCAACAGGCTCTGGACAAAATCCTGGAGGTGCTGCCCCGACCGTGTCCAGGACCCAAGCTTCATCCTGAGGACAGATGGGAAATGCAGCATCACTGGATCATGCACGAAAAAGCTTCCTCCATGTTGGTACCGGAAAAAAGCCAGGGCCGGATCAAGGAAATATTTACCTAAAAACAACTATAACTACAACGAAACTTATTATCCAGAGGTCCGAGAATTCTGCAAACAGGCCGTAAAAACTCGCTCCAAGGCAGCGTATATCAAAATCTATATTTCTGGTGACCCGATTTCAGGAAATGCTTGAATAGGGACCGTGAGCTTATTATAGACCTACGATTTTGATGAACGCTGCCTACGTCGCTCACACAGTTTACGCCCATTTTGCAGAACCCTCGGACCTCGAGTACGAGTTGCTGTCATAATAGTAAGGCGGTTTATAGAGCCATGGTTATAGAATTAAGTTTCGTTGTAGTTAATAATAAGTTTCGCTATAGTTCTATTCACCATGTTTTTACATTTAATAAATTGAATACCCGATGCATCAATTAAAAATACTGCTGGACAAAAAAGACCTGGATGTGGTGCAACCCTTGCTACATGAGCATATTACCTGGGGTTGGGAGGAAGAGGATCAAGGCGGGCACATCCTTATGACGATCTATTTCGATCAAGGGCAACAGGTTCTGGATTTCAAGGCCCAGGCCTTGTCCCTGCGCCCCAACCTGAAGCTCCTGGAGGAGAATGTGCCTGCCCAGGACTGGAAGACATCCTGGCAGGAATTTTTTACCCCCATAGATGTAGAGAACCGTTTTCTGATTCTGCCCAACTGGCTGCATAATGCCGGGCAGGATCGCATAACCTTGTCCATCA
This sequence comes from uncultured Desulfovibrionales bacterium, assembly GCA_964577315.1. Taxonomy (GTDB): domain Bacteria; phylum Desulfobacterota; class Desulfovibrionia; order Desulfovibrionales; family Desulfonatronovibrionaceae; genus Desulfonatronospira. The sequence continues at coordinate 1,228 of CAZNYT010000059.1, read as the reverse complement.
TCCCTAAAATGGCTTTTGGCACCGGGCACCACGCAACTACTTACCTGTGTCTTCAAGCCATTTCCAGGCTCTTTGACCAAGGCCTTCTAACCCCTAAAGCCAATTTCCTGGACCTGGGCTCAGGTTCCGGGATATTGGGCATTGCCTGTGCCAAGCTGGGCATGACCGGCCTGGGACTGGATATTGACCCTGTAGCAGTAGAGAATGCCCAGGAAAACATTCAGCTCAATCAGGTCCGGGAAAGCTTCCAGGTTCAGGAGGGGAATCTGAGTGTTTTACCTCCGGATGCCCAATACGACTTAATCCTGGGCAACATTCTTTCCTCCACCCTGAAACATATGGCCCCGGATATTGTAAAACATTTAACCCAGCAGGGAGTGCTTATCCTCTCGGGAATCCTGGAAGAACAAGCACTGGAAGTGAGCAAGTGTTATCAAAACCAGGGACTAAACGAACCCCTCCAACTCCAACATGAAGAATGGTCCGCCCTGATCTGGACCTTGGGTCAAACCGCTCATGAATCACACCGAGTTATTGTGGCGAATGTATAAGATTTTGGCGGACTCCCTGGGTCCCAGCCATTGGTGGCCGGGAGAAACGCCTTTCGAAGTGGCTGTAGGAGCCATCTTAACCCAGAATACCAACTGGTCCAATGTCCAGAAAGCCATTCACAGGCTCCGGGAACAGGATCTTTTGCAGCCGGAAAAGATGTGGAGCATAAGTGAAGAGGAACTGTCCCAACTTATCAAACCGGCTGGGTATTTCCGCTTGAAAAGCAGGCGGTTGAAAAACTTCCTTTCCTTTTTACATGCGGAGTGCGATTTTTATCTCCAGGAGCTGGGAAACATGGACATGGACGCCTTGCGTCCCAAACTTCTGGAAATCAAGGGGATCGGACCTGAAACGGCAGACAGCATCCTGCTCTATGCCCTGGGCAAACCTAGCTTCGTTGTAGATGCCTACACCAAAAGGATCCTGAACAGGCATTTCTTGGTTCATGAAGACATCGACTACCACGAGCTCCGGGATTTCTTCATGGATCGCTTGCCAGCCGATGCAAGCCTATTCAACGAATACCACGCTTTATTGGTCCGCACCGGCAACAGTTGGTGCCGGAAAAAAAATCCTGTTTGCAACGAATGTCCCTTAGTGGTATTTTCTTAAATATTCTTTGCAACTATTCACCATATTTAACCCAAAATATTCACCGGATCTTTTTGCGTGCTTT